>JAKVCU010000134.1 GCA_022448955.1 Saprospiraceae bacterium | reverse complement strand
TTTGTGCGGTTCATTTTTCTAAAATGAATCCTGAATTTGTTTAAAAACATAATACTAATTGATCGTAAGAGTTTGATTATCAATTATTATATCTTTTTGAGTTTCTTAGCCTATACAGATAAGGCAAAATTACTCTAGCCTATCTGTTAGATGAGCTGAAGTATGTGTTATTTCTAGATGGTAAGCTGTATGTTTAAAAACTACGTCTTCTAATGGGCAAAAAACTATTTAAAAATTAGAATTATTGAATCTATAAGGTCTATTTGTTTACTATAAATGAGTAAACTATGTATCTTCAGTTATAAAATTATTTACGTTGGATTATAATTTAATTGTGTCCCGTAGAATGATTCGACCATCAAACAGTAGGAAAATGAGACTTTTGATAATTCTATTCTTTTTAAATGCCATTACTTTAAACGCACAAAATGTGAGAATCAATGAGATTGTTTCTTCTAATTCTGAATATTTTGATGAAGATGGTGATACACCGGACTGGATGGAGTTGTATAATTATGGTGCGCAGGATGTTTCCTTAAGTGAATGGTCATTATCAGATGATACAGCAAATCTAAAAAAGTGGATTTTCCCAGATATTACTATAATGCCAAATGAGTATCTTTTACTCTGGGCTTCTTCAAAAGATCGCTCCGCTGTTAGCTATGCAAGAACACTCATTAATCAAGGGGATGTATTTAAGTACATCATACCAAATTCTGAACCTAATGCTAATTGGAAATCTTTAAGTTATAATGATAGCAGCTGGCCAGAAGGCGCCTCTGGTTTTGGGTATGATGACAATGACGATGCCACTATAATCCCCGATGGCACCCGATCGGTATATCTTAGAAAAGTATTTACGATCAACAATCTGGAGGATATATCTTCCATTATTCTAGATATAGATTATGATGATGGGTTTGTAGCCTATCTAAATGGTATAGAAATTGCAAGAGCAAATATTAATGGTGTGCCCCCTGCATATAACGCAGGTACATTTCAAGACCACGAAGCCCAGATGTATACTGGTGGTACGCCTGACCGATTTCTGATAAATAACTTTAGTTCCTTATTAAATGAGGGCCAAAATGTACTAAGTATTCAAGCCCACAATATTAGTCCTAATTCTTCTGACTTTACCCTTATCCCATTTTTATCGGTGGTTTATTCCAACGCCAATGATATTGGAATATCTCCTCCAGATATTTTAAATTTAGCCTCTAATAATTTACACACCAATTTTAGAATATCATCTGATGCTGAAATCGTAAGCCTTGTTAATAATTTGGGAGTTGTTGTCGATCAATTAGCGATTGAGCACTTATCTCCAAATCATTCGATAGGGGTTTCTCCAATTTCTGGAGATCTTGTATATTTTACAGAAACCACGCCTGGGTATGAAAATGCTACATCTAACTTTGCTGGTATTATTCATAATGAGGTACTTTTTTCTAAAGAGGGAGGATTGCATAATGGTTCTATCACTTTAAGTTTATCAGGAAATACGGACGGAGAAATTATCAGATATGAGATTGGAGGAAAAGAGCCTACTATTACCTCTCCTGTTTACACCACTCCTATTGAATTATCGAATAGTACTAGCATTAGAGCACGATTGTTTTTAGATGACTTTATACCTTCTAAAGTTTATACTAAAACCTACATTATTAATGCAAATCATGATATAGATGTTTTACTGCTCACTACAGAACCCGATAACCTATTTGATGAGGATACGGGGATATATGTTTTTGGGTCAGATGGTACCTTCGAAACTAATGTCCCATACTTCGGTGCAAATTTTTGGGAAGACTGGGAACGTCCTATACACATGGCATTTTATGAAAATGATTCCGATGATTTTTCTGAATTTGATGCGGGGGTAAAGATTTTTGGTGGTTGGAGTAGAGGTCAGAATGGTCAGCGGTCACTTGCTTTATATGCAAGAGGTCAATATGGATATAATGAATTTGATCATGCTTTTTTTGATCAACTCCCATATGATAATTTTGAGGCACTTGTACTAAGAAACTCCGGTCAAGATTGGATGAGGTCTTCTATGAAAGATATTATGCTCACCAGTCTAATGCGAGGCTCTGGTTTAGATTTTCAAGAGCATAATCCAGTAGCAACTTATATCAATGGTAATTACTGGGGCATGTACAACATGCGAGAAAAAGTAAATGAGCATATGTTGGCCGCTAAGCATAACATAGAGGCAGAAGACATTGATCTTCTAACAAATAACGCAGAAATTATAGAAGGCGATAACGAAGAGTACATCCAACTTATTGAATATATAAACAGCACGAACTTGTCTTCGGAATCTAATTTTACATATGTTGCTGAGCGGATTGATTTAAAGGAATATGCACTTTATCAGGCAGCCAATATTTATTTCAATAATACGGATTGGCCCGGCAATAATATCAAGTTTTGGAAACATCCAGCGGGCAAATGGAGATGGATTATGTATGATACCGATTTTGGGTTTGGTCCATTTTGGAGTGTTTCTAATTTCGATACCAACACGCTTGGTTTTGCATTAGATCCATATGGGCCTGGATGGCCTAACCCACCTTGGTCTACTTTACTATTTAGAAAATTGACGACCAACATCAACTTTAGAAACCAATTTATCAATAGATATGCAGATGAGCTAAATACACGTTTTTTACCATCTAATGTCACCGAGCATATTGATCAAGTATATGCGTCTATTGCACCTGAAATTATTACTCATTACAATAGATGGAAGTCAGACCCATCACTAGCGAATAGTGGGATAAACACGGCAAATATCCAAGGGTGGGTGGCATATTATATAAATAATATGAAATTATTTGCAGAGAATAGACACTATATAGCCAAACAACATATTCTTACCCAATTTAATCTTCCTAACATTCATACACTAAGCATCACAAACCCTACTGTTTTAGGAGGAGCAGTAGAGATAAATGACAACTTATTTATCCAAGAAACTACTTGGTCGGGAGATTATTTTGAAACAGTCCCAATTAAGTTAAAAGCTAAGGCGGAGCCAGGCTATGAATTCACCCACTGGAGTGGAGATCTTTACTCCAATGATGAAACGATTACGCTTGATTTGCTTAGTACTTTTGAAGTGATTCCAAACTTTATTCCAGCTACTGTCATCTATCCTTTAGTTATTAACGAAATTAATTATAGATCATCGGATGATTTTGATGCTGGAGACTGGCTAGAATTGTATAATCCAAATACGAGTTCTGTTGATTTGTCCAATTGGATAATTAAAGATGATGACGATTCGCACGAATTTATAGTTCCGGAGGGGACCATTATTGAGTCTAAGGGATATATGGTGTTTGTAAGAGATATGGCAGACTTTACATCTGCTTATCCTGACGTTAACGATTATGTAGGAGAGCTGGATTTTGGATTGGGGACATCAGATGCCGTACGGTTATTTACCAACAATAATACCTTAGAGGATGAGGTTTATTATCAATCTGAAGATCCATGGTTAGATTGTGCAAATGAGACAGGAAACACCCTTGAGTTGATTAATCCATCGTTTGATAATGCCTTGGCAGAAAGTTGGGATTGCATTAATAACAATGGTAGCCCAGGAATGGTGAATGATAGTGTGCTTGCTTCTAACGAGCCCCTAGATAGTTCTATAAATATTTATCCTAATCCAGCTAAGAATACCTTATTTATAGATGGAGTAAATCAGTCATTCCAAGTACTTATCTACACTTCAATTGGACAACTAGTGGCTACTGATGCAAATGAGGTCATGATAGATATTAGCAATTTAAGTAAAGGATTATATTACATACAAATCATTGAAGATAATCATAAGGAAGTATTCAGCTTTATAAAGTACTAAATAGTATGTGCTATTTATTGTGCTTACCTAGAAGTGAACATTATCTTTGGTATCAAATCAAAGTATGACCCTGTCATGAAAGCTTGGATACATTATTTTTTCTATGCTATATTTATTGCAAGTATATCAAGTTGTAATTTGCCGAACGTTCCTTATGAAGTTGTCGATGGGCATACCTTTGTACAAAAAGCAGAACGAAGAAATGACTCCATAAAATGGCAGTTAGTATGGGAGGATAATTTTGATCAGCCTTTATTGGATACTTCAAAATGGTCTAAAATTGGCCTTTATACCTCAGAAAGACTACTAGCTAATTTTCCTAATGTTCAGAAAGATAAAAATGAGTGGAAAAATATTGTGGATCATTGGTCTAGCTATGCTAGCGCTACAAATCCAGCAGCAGTTCAGCTAAAAAATAGTAATATTCAATTGAGGGGGGTACATAATGTAGATACCACAGGATGGGATAATCGGCCTTATCACACAGGTGGTATATGGACATTGAATAAATTTTCATTTCAATACGGTAGAGTTGAGATTAAAGCGAAGTTGGATCCTGCTTTTGGTGCTTGGCCAGCTTTATGGATGATTCCTGAAAAGAAAATATATCCTGATCAGCACAATGGCGAAATAGATATCATGGAGCGATTAAACCATGATACCTTTGTTTACCAGACTATTCACAGTCATTGGAATCTCAATCTTAAGCTTGAGCACCCTCAAAGATTCACCACTGCAGCGATTGATACATCGGGCTACAACATATATAGTGTGGCATGGTATCCAAACAAGATAACTTTTGGAGTCAATGGAAAAGAAACATTTACTTATGAAAAAATTATTGGAGGAGGAAGCTTTCAATGGCCATTTGACCAACCTTTTTATCTAATTGTTGATCAACAGCTAGAAGGATGGCCAGGAAAAGTAACTATACCAAGGGAATTACCTATCGATATGAATGTAGATTGGATTAGATTATATCAATAAGTTATCTGCAGGATACTTCAGCAACTATTTACCGAAGATTTTAATTTGTAGACCTACTAGGACTCGAACCTAGAACGACTGAACCAAAATCAGCTGTGTTACCAATTACACCATAGGTCTTTATTACCAGCTTTGCGTTTAAAGCGATGCAAATTTATAACAAAAAAATTATTTTCAAAAGTTCCCGAAAGAAAATTTTATTTTTTTCTTTTAGGTTAAGCAACTAATGATGGCTTATTTAAAAAAACATCTTTAAGCTCTTCATAGCGGAGCTCATCATTGAGTATATCATACAACTCTTCGTGATATTCTGCAAAATCGGGTAGATTGTTGTGTCCCCCATTTTCAATGGGAATCAATTCACTACGGTCTTTTGTCAATTCTGCTAACTGCTTCCCTTGGCTAAACGATATTAGGCGATCTTTAGTTCCGTGAATAATAAAGATAGGACAAAAAACTTTTTTGATGAATTGATCTGTACGAATATGATAGCGCAATAACCACTTTAAGGGGAGAATAAAACCATATTTTTTAACTTGATATAAGAAGCTGTAATAAGGAGAGTCCAAAATCAACATCTTTGGTTTGTTCCAAGAAGCAATTCTAGCGGCAATACCACTACCCAATGAACGGCCATATATAATAATCTTATCCTCTGGGTATACTGTGCTAAGCCATTTATAAACAGTCTGTGCATCATTAAAGAGTGTCGTTTCTGTCCTGCGACCAGAGCTTTTTCCAAAGCCACGATAATCAATCATAAAAAAATCATAGCTCTTTCCAACAAAATCTTTCGCAAACTTAGCCCAGCCTTTTATACTTCTAGAATTTCCTTTCAGGTAAAATACTACCCCTTTAGAATTAGGAATTTTAAAATGTAAGCCATTGATTTCGCCTCCATCTTCCATTTCAAAATTCACCTCATCAAACGGGAAGGGATAAACATATTCAAAGTTTTGTGGCAGAATTTCAGGACGAAAAAAGAAATAATCTTGCAGAAAGTAGAAGATGGCGCATAGACTAATGTAGCCAATTCCAATATAACAGAGTATCAGTATCCAGTTAGACATAGGTCATTTTATCATAAGGGCATTAGGATGCCATTTTAATTATCAGTTCGTTATAAATTTATACAACTTTATTTTAATGTCCAAATTTAGTTGAAAGTTAGATCAATCAAGGGGTTACAGTATGTGAAAAAATAAATTCGAAAAAAAAATGAAAAAAAATATATTTGGACACACAATAAAAAAATGTTAAAAAAGGTTAATGAATTGTCTTTTATTTGCAAAAGTGGCTAAAGTGCTACTACATTTGTTCTATTGCAAAGGCATAAAAGATTCATGACATAAAATGTTTTGATTAATCGGAAAAGCATCCAGCTTGCTCCAAAAAAGTCGCTTTTCCTAGGGTGTGAACCTATCTTATTATTGTCACCCATTCGTTAATCAAGCTTAATTTGCGCTTTTAAAGCTCTAATTAAGACTACGCATTAAAATGTCAAGATCATGGAAAAAAGGAGCATCAACAACCAAAACAAAGGGATAACTTCTCCCACATCTAACTCAAAGGATTCTAAAACCAATCCTACTTCTCAAAAGAAAGTGGAAAGTCCTTCTACGAAAAAATCGAATACAACAAACAAGTCTGCATCGGTGAATGAAAAGTTCAGCAAGAATATTCCACCTGTAAAAACTTTGAACCAAAAAGTTGCAGAGACTGCTAAAGCCGCTAAGCAACAACCTACACAGCCAAAGCAACCAGCAAAGTCTATTAATGAACTATATGCTGCCAATAATAAAAATACTAATAAGCAAGAATCAGTAAAGAAAGTAGTTATACCACCTGTGAAAAAGGCAATGACTAAGCCTACTGATACGAAAAAAGCTAGCGCAACATCTATTAATGAGTTGTATGCTGCAAAAGATAAAAAAGTAGTTACAAAACCAGCTAGCAATCCGGTAAAAGCTGCAATAGGAAACAAAAAAGCAGTAACGCCATCAACAGCTAAGGCCACTAAGGCGACAACAAACGTTCCAACAACTACCGGAAAACCAACAACGAATTCGCCTAAAGCGGACAAACAACCAACAACTTTCGAGCCACCTGTACTAAGATCAGTGCCTAATCCTGCTGCTACAGAAAATAAAGTAAAGCAGGACCTTATAGATGGTAAGCCAAGAAAAAAGAATGCACATTTGGTAGAACCTGCACTTAAAGCAGCTCGTTTTCACCAAAAATTGCAAAAAGAAATGGGGCTCAAGCCTACGGTTTCGAGCCAGCCAGTGGTCAAGGCATCTTATCAAGAAAAGAAGGCAGCAACACCAGTAGTAAGAACTCGTTCGAACTATCAAGAGTCAAAAATTACTCAACCGCAGCCTGTTATCTTACCAAAATCAACGGTAAAACCTATCATAGAAACACCAAAAGCAGAAACGCCTAAAGCTGCATTCTCCAGTTTCCTGGAAAAACCAGTAATGACGTATCAAACCAATGCGAAAGGGGGCCTAGTAGATGAAAACCAAGAAAGCAACTACTGGAAAGCGCCAATTAGCCAACAAGAACAAGCACCGAAGAAAAGATCATTCAGCTTAAAAGAGTTTTTCTTGTTTAGCTCAGGTGTTGATCGCGACGTATTACAACACTGCCCTTCCGATGAATCACGCTTCATTGGGGTAGGAGGTACCGTTATCTTTACAGGAATCTTAGCATTCTTATCTTCAAGTTATGCCATCTTTACCGTATTCGATAACTGGCCCATGGCTATTTTCTTCGGTATGGTGTGGGGATTCATGATTTATAACTTAGACCGCTATATCGTAGCAAGTATGAAAAATCAAGGGAAGTGGTGGAAAGATTGGTCGATTGCGTTCCCTCGTTTAGTTATGGCTGTACTTTTAGCCTTAGTGATTTCTAAGCCATTAGAGTTGAAAATTTTTGAGAAAGAGATCAATGCAGAATTAGTAAGCATGGAGCAAGAAGTTTTTAATGAGCAAGAAGAAAAGGTAGAGGCACGGTTTATAGCTCAAATCCAAAATTATGAAACTACTTCTCAAGAGTTAGAGACCAAACTATTGACTTTACGTCAAAAAAGAGATACCCTTGAAATGATGGCCTTGGCAGAAGCAGATGGATCTGGTGGATCAGGACAGCGCAATATGGGACCTATTTACAAGGCTAAAAGAGCAGATGCAGACAATGCAAGAATTGAATTCGAGTCAGAAAAAGCACGTCTCATGCCAATGATCGAGTTTAATAAAGAAAAAGCAAAAGACTTAAAGTCAGAGATGGAAGAGGAAATGGCTAACCTTGATCAGGAAGCGTATGGTGGATTAGCAGCACGTATGGAAGCATTACACCGCTTAGGTGAACAAAGCGAGGCGATTTGGTGGGCTAGTATGATGATTATGTTATTGTTTGTGATTGTGGAAATCTCGCCAGTACTAGTAAAATTGATTTCTTCTAAAACTTCTTATGACTACTTATCTATGCATAAAGAGCATGCCATCAAAATGGCTACTCAAGAAGAAATTGCTGAAGCAAATAAATACCTAGAAAATAGATTGAAGTTCGAATCAGAAACGAACGATTATCGCACTACTGCTATGATCATGCTTGAAAAAGAAATGATTGATGATTTTGTAGCCCGCAAAAAAACAAGTTTAAGAAGTCAGTCCGCAGCAGGTAAGAAACCTTCGATTAATACAGAAGTGAGAAATATAGGAGCTGAAGCAAAAGCATCCTAGGCTGAAAACTATGTTTCCTACTTGTCTTCGGACATTCCATGATAGGTGGATAGGGCCCTAGGCCCTTCCATTATCATTATTGGTTTTCGATAACTATCAGAAATTACCAACAACGCTTATTAACGATCTTTTCAAATTCGGCATCACGCACAAATCGTTTGTAAGCATTTTTGTTGTAAAGCGTATTTTCAGAAGGCTCTGTATCTTGAAAATAAAAATAAGCCCAGGCATTAGGGCCTGCTAACTCTTCTGCTTGCGCAAAAAGACAATCGATATAAGGCTTAGACTGATGGGGGTGTGCACTTGACTGCTTTTGTAAAGCAATGTTTTTGAATCTATCTTTTTGATTAGAGGTTAAAGTATCTAAAAGTATCTCAGCCACTTTTAAATTTGCAGTAGCATATCTCAGGAAATATTCATCACCGCTTCTAATGGGGATACCTAGACTATTCTTAACGGTTGTAGTTCGCTCAAAAACTTGTTCGCTCCTCTGCACCTGATTGGCTACAACATAGGTCATCCTTATGCGCACTTTTTCTACTTCCTCCTTCACCGATACAATTTTTCCGGGCACTATATCTGATCCTATTGAGAACCAATCCTTTCTTGCTTTTTCAGAAGTAGGAGATTGAGCAGAACGCACAAACAGGAGAAGTACAATGACAAGGGTGATCAATCCACCAAAAAATAATAGGGTTTGCTTCCAGTATTTTTTTTCCTCCTTTTTACGTGCTCTGTTCCGAGGCGTATCTATTTCCTTGTTGACTTTCATATCATACCAAAACTTTCCATCTTTCCGCTCTAGTTTGATTTCACACAATTCATCGTCTAGAAAAATAGAATAACTTTTTGATTCGTAGACACTAAAATCGATTTGTACAACTTTGTTATTAACATGGATGAGTATATGTCCTGTTTTGTTGCCATGAAACAAACCAACTTTATATTGTTTACCTTCGTCTGAAACGTATGTCCAATTAAATTGTGCCAAGGATTAGATTTTGATCATATTTGGAGATGGAAAAGGTGCATAGCATCTTCATTGAAAGAACGCATATTACTTCAAAAGATACGATTAGAGCGAGAAATAATTGATTATTACGCTAATATTAACAAAAGAGTTTCACTTATGGTATATGAATTTAAAGGATTTATCCCAGTAGTCCACCCCTCTTCTTTCGTTCATCCTCAAGCAGCCGTAACTGGAAATGTGGTTATTGGAAAAGATGTTTATATCGGTCCAGGTGCTGCTATTCGTGGAGATTGGGGAGGAATTATTATTGAAGATGGTTGTAATGTGCAAGAAAATTGCACGATTCACATGTTTCCGGCTGTGACTGTTCGCTTAAAAGAAGGAGCCCACATTGGCCATGGCGCAATCATTCATGGCGCCACGATTGGTAAAAATGTACTCGTAGGTATGAATACTGTAATTATGGATGAGGTAGAAATTGGCGATGAATGTATCATTGGTGCATTAGCTTTTGTAAAAGCCAATAGTAAAATTCCGAATAGAAGTTTAGTAGTTGGAAATCCTGCAAAAGTGATTAAAGAAGTAAGTGATGATATGATAGCTTGGAAAACCAAAGGAACACAATTATACCAAAGGCTACCAGCTGAACTCCATGAAAGCCTAAGAGCTTGCGAGCCATTAAGGCGTATTCCTGAAAATAGACCCACTCAGGAATCACTTTACCAAACTTGGAAGGATGTAAAAAATGGCTAATTTATACCTACAAAATGGACTAATGTATGAATGATATTAATGTATTCATCTTAATTATTTGCTTGTTTCTTTTTTCATTTTGCGAAAGCAAAAGGACGAGTCATCCCCATCAAAAAAGACCTCACCAAAGCCTTAATTTGCCGACAGGCCCTTACATCCAAGTATTAGGTATTGCCCAAGATGCAGGCTTTCCGCAAATCGCTTGCAAAAAAGACTGCTGCAAAGAAGCTTGGAAAGATGCCAGTATAAGAAAGCAAGTATCTTGCTTAGGCTTAATTCAGCCTGATACCAAAAAAGCATGGTTATTTGATGCAACGCCTAGTATCAAAACTCAAGTTCAAGAATTAGAAAAAGAAAACGAATTGGCTGGCGTATTCCTCACGCATGCGCACATGGGGCATTACACCGGCCTTATGCATTTAGGCAGAGAGGCGCTTGGCGCAAATGCAGTACCCGTTTATGCCATGCCAAGAATGGATACTTTCTTGCGTACTAATGGGCCTTGGAGTCAGTTAGTTAAACTAAATAATATTGATCTTCAAACACTGGCATCAGGGGAAAGTGTAAGATTTGACGAAAGTCTAAGCGTCACGCCACTGCAAGTGCCCCATAGAGATGAATATTCTGAAACGGTTGGTTATTACATTTTGGGGCCTCAAAAATCAGCATTATTTATACCCGATATTGATAAATGGCATTTGTGGGAGCAGGATATAAAGGAGTGGATTGCTAAGGTAGATTACGCACTATTAGACGGCTCCTTTTATAAAAATGGCGAAATTCCTGGAAGAGATATGAGTTTGATTCCTCATCCTTTTATGGAAGAAAGTATGCGTCTGTTTGCAGATTTACCATTTAAAGAAAGACAAAAAATTATCTTCATTCATTTTAATCATACGAATCCTGTATTGAATGAAAAAAGTACGGAATACAGAGAGGTTGTGGAAGCGGGCTATCAGATTGCAAAAGAAGGGCAGCTATTAGAGTTGTAATGATTCTTTATATCGTTTAGCATTAAAATAGAGCTATTCATGGGTTGGTAATACTTAGGGTATTATTATGATAGATCGAAGGGATAAGGCTCATTGTAACATTTTTTATTTTGGATCGTCATACGAGCGGAAAACGAAAATAAGCAAACATGATGAAAGACTTTCAGATTAATATTAAAATAGAACTTGCAGCACTTTGGACTTCTGCAACATTCTGCTATCTGTACGGTGATTATTTTGAACTGTATACACCCGAAAAAGTGGAGAGTTTAATTAGCGGAGAGAATGTTTTGAATAGTCCAATGAATTTATTGATCGCTTCTTTGATCATGGTAGTACCACCACTCATGATCTTAGCTTCTCTAATGTTAAAACCCCTACCCAATAAATGGTTAAATATTATATTTGGAGCAATTTTTACCATGATGATGGTTCTTATTGCTTTTGGAAGCTTGACTCCTTGGTATAGCTTTTATGTATTCTTAGCTATTGTCGAAGCCATACTAACAACGATAATCGTCTGGAAAGCAATCAAATGGCCAAAGGAAAGTATAGAGGCACATTACTGATGCTGTAAATAAGCCATAGTTCCTGTAGGCAATTAATAATTACTGAGGGAAAAAAGGGTTATTCCGCTTTTTTAAAAAACTATCTGGAAAAGAGACAACTTCTCGAACCAAGTATATACAAGGTAGAATTTGAGAAGGGGAATCTAGCTAATGAGCTGGATTCCCTTCCTTATTGTTTATTGATCGTTAGCTGCTAATGGATTTTTTAATCCAATACGGGTGCCAGATGGGATATAGGCACCTTTTTTGATGACGACAATACCTTCACGGATGCAGTAAGTTTCACTCTCTTCATCATCTAATGCGACACTTCCATGGATCAGCACATTATCACCGATTCGGCAATCTTTATCTAGAATGGCATTACGGATATAGCAGCTTTTACCAATTCCCATTGGCATACTGTCTACTCTTGTTTCGATTTCTTCCATGGTTTCGAAGTAATCATTGCCCATTACAATAGAGTTAGACACTTCTGTATTTTCACCAATTCTAGAACGAATACCTATTACGGAACGCTCAATTTTTTTTGCATGGATGATACAACCCTCTGCTATGATAGCTTGATTAAACCAAGTGCCAAATACTTTGGATGGTGCTAATAGACGAGGACGCGTGTAGATCATTTTATCATTATCAAATAAATTGAATTTGGGAACATTATCCGTTAAAGCAATATTTGCTTCGTAGAAAGAACGAATGGTTCCAATATCTGTCCAATAATTATCAAATGGGTAGGAGGCTACTTTATAGTCATTTTCGATAGCATATGGAATGATTTCTTTACCAAAGTCTGTTGCATCAGGATTGGTTTCAAAAAGCATATCCAAAAAGTCTTTTTTGAAAATATAGATCCCCATTGAAGCTAGATACAACTTTCCTTGCTTTTTATATTCAGTGGGGACAGCTGATTGCCAATCTTCTAATACATCTGGCTTTGGTTTTTCGATAAAGTTTTCAATAAATCCATCTTCTTTTACTTTCATGATGCCAAACCCAGGTGCATCTCTATCAATCACAGGAATAGTAGCAATGGTTAAATCTGCTTTTTGTGCAATATGGTACTCTGCTAAGGCTTTAAAATCCATTTGATAGAGTTGATCTCCTGAAAGCACCAAAACATAATCATAGTCATGATTTTTTAAATGGTGCATAGATTGGCGAACGGCATCTGCCGTACCTTGAAACCACTTATCACTTTTATGTGTTTGTTCTGCTGCTAAAATATCAATGAAGCCATGACTAAATAAGTCAAAATTATAAGTGTTCTTGATATGCTGATTTAGGGATGCAGAGTTGAATTGTGTCAAAACGAACATGCGGCGAACGCCGGAGTTCAAACAATTTGAAATAGGGATATCAATTAGTCGATATTTGCCTCCTATCGGTACAGCCGGTTTGGAACGTTGAGCAGTAAGTGGGTGTAATCTTGATCCTACACCTCCTCCAAGTATGAGGCTTATCATTTTTATCAGCATAGTACAGGCTTTACATTCTTTACAAAAAATTATCTAACTGTATTAAATATATTCTTTTATATGTATCCAAAGGCACAAAAGACAGAATTTTTTAATCTAATGACATTTTTGAAAAATTATCTTTCGAATTCCAATGTAAATATATCGACTAAGCATCTCTATAAATCGATAGCCAGAGGCAGACAGGTTCTAGCGTCTCTTCAAAAATTATGGGTAACTTTCCTATCGTCTGTTTCTTATGATTTTCGATCTGACCATTTTATTACACAAGCAATTTTGACTAGCTGCTTATTTAATGAACTTGTTTAAAAATATGTCTTATCCTTTATAAACAATCCATTAAGCAATATATACTTTCACTTTTTTTATCATAACTAGGGCTACGAAACTCAAAAAGAGCTTTGTCTTGGCATTCTAGCTGTGATTCTCGCTTGGTAATATATTTTTTCAATAGCTTCAATACTAAAAACAATTGTTTTTGTCGAGGAATGATAAAAATGAAGTGTAGGATCCTATGAGGTAGGCTATTCTATGGTTCTAGGGGGACTAGTATATGTTAAGACCCGAAGTTGAAGAATACAGCTCTAGTCTTCATCTTGGTTCATAAAGGCTTTGTTTGGATAAGATTAAAAAAGACTGGCATCAAAGTAATGGCTACTTTGATGCAGTCTTTCATTAATAACGAGCATATAAAGGAGATTTTAGGGCTAATCTCCTAGAAATCTGATGGAGGGCGATAATACTCTTTTTGAAGGATATGATTCCAAATATTTAGATTCTGAAATTTGATCCTATTAAGCTATTTACCTTTGAACTTAAAAAGTCTTTTATTCAAGAAGCATTCCATCAAAGTTTTCAATAGCTTTAGTATTTCTAATTATTTCTCTTAGTTCATTCTCCAATACAGCTATTGGTTGTTTACTAATATTCAGCTTATTATTTGAGTCGAGTTTGATATGATAGTTCAGTTGCTGTTCGTGAACCGTCTGTGGATAGTCACTGCGCTGATGTGCGCCTCGACTTTCTTTCCTTTGAATAGCAGGGATAATAGTTGCTTCTGCTGAATAGATTGAACCTTCCAGATCAAAAGCGAGCATCAAATCTTGGAATCCTTCTGAATCTGGTCGCACATCAATGTATTGTAGTGCTTTTTTTAGTTCTTTAATTTGAAGAATTCCTTCCTTCATATCGCTTTCTTTACGTACGACACCACAGTATTTCCACATGATATTTCTTAGTTGCCTTTGCAGTGGCCGCACAACCTCTGTTCCATTTTTGATAAAAGAATCAATTTTATCATGTGCACTTTGAATAACCTGCTTGGAGCGTTTATGGATAAGTGTTTTTTCTGACCATTCAGCGGCTGCAGCACCTGCTCGTTTTCCAAATATTAGGATTTCAGCTAAAGAATTTCCCCCGAGTCGGTTCGCTCCATGTAATCCGCCTGTTACTTCTCCAGCTGCAAATAGGCCATGAATACCTGTCCAATGATCTTCTGGTTGAACAACAATCCCACCCATGGAGTAATGGGCGGTAGGTGCAACTTCCATAGGCGATTTAGAAATATCGATCATCAAGGTATCAAGAAACTGTCTATACATTCTTGGAAGTTTCTCGATGATATAATCTTTATCTCGATGGCTAATATCAAGTAGTACGCCACCATTGGTGGTACCTCTGCCTTCAATGATTTCTGTATAATTCGCCATGGCAACTCGATCTCTGGTGGACAGTTCTAAACGCTTAGCGTCATATTTGGCCATGAAGCGTTCCCCATTCAAATTAAAGAGTCGTCCTCCTTCTCCTCTTACAGCTTCTGTAACGAGTGTTCCTGCCATGTCTTCAGGAATGACCATGCCTGTAGGATGGAACTGAACCATTTCCATGTCTTTTAGGGAGCAACCCGCTTTTAAGCCTAGATAAAATCCATCACCTGTATTTTCATTTCTGCGCGAAGAGCTTTTTCGCCAGATGCGAGTATGCCCACCAGCTGCGAGTACTACCGCATCTGCTAAGAAAACGGTTCGTTCCCCATTTTTGATATTGAAAGTCATCGCACCGAAACAGCTTCCCTGAGCGACTAGCAATTCTGTGACATACTGAGCATCATGAATAGGTATTTTTAATTCTTTTGCTTTCTTAATAAGAGCGAAAAGAATAGATCTCCCTGTGTAGTCTCCAGAGTAACAGGTTCTACGATAAGTATGGGCACCGAAGAATCTCTGGTCGATCTGACCATTTGGTAATTTTGCAAAGTTGGCACCCCATTCATCAATTTCTTTGACCAATTGTGGAGCTTCTTTAGCCATTAGTTCAACCATCTTGGCTTCTGCAATATTATAACCTTCGATCATGGTATCTGCAAAATGTTGTTCCCAGCTATCCTTTGGGTCTAAGTTTCCAAATGCTGCATTAATACCACCTGCAGCAAGTACTGTATGAACATCTTCTTTATTCCTTTTACCCAGAATCGTGACTTCTACTCCTGCTAACTTGGCTTCAATGGCTGCTCTTAAGCCTGAACCTCCGCTACCTATCACTAGAACATTCGAGATATGAGTAGTATGCTTTTTTAACTTCATGTTAATAATATGAATGGTGTAAAGATAAATTATATTTATTTAGACTAAATAAAAATAAAGATGTTTTTTATTTATTTTGTTAGGAAACTGTCATAAAATGTAATGAAGTATCTTTTAATATATATGCTATGTTAACTGAGGTCTATATTCTTTCAATTCGCACAAAATTCTGGATGGATTCCTATATATTTGTCAGGCGGAAGATCTTATTCTTTTAAAAATTATTAAGCATTAAAACATAAAGATGAAAGCACATACTGCAAGCTTATTAAATGCAATTCTATTGATTGCTATGTCAACTTGGGGGTATTTATCTTCAGATACACCTTCTACGACTGCATTGATTCCTGCGATTGTAGGGGTCATTTTATTACTTCTTAATGGAGGGGTCAAAAAGGAAAATAAAGTTATTGCCCATATTGCGGTGCTTCTAACTCTTATTATCTTACTAGGACTGGCTATGCCATTAATGGGAGCTATGGGACGTGGAGATAATTTGGCTGTTATCCGTGTAGTCATAATGATTTTGAGTACAATCTTAGCCCTTGTCTATTTTGTGAAGAGTTTTATTGACGCTAGAAAAAACCGCGCTAAACAAGAAGGGTAGCAAACGCTCTAGTGGTAAGAAACAAAAAACGTGTCTCTTTAAGAAAAAAGGACACGTTTTGTTTAGAAAGCAAATAGCAGTTTATTCTGCTGTTTTTTTCGTTGTATTCTTCTTCACACCACCTTTTGGACGTGCATTTCCGTAAGAACCTCTGAAAATCTTTCCTTTTTTTGATCTTTTATCACCTCTACCCATAATAAGTTAATTTATATTTTCAATAATAATTGTTCAAACCTTAGCTGGCCTGAACAATGGCCTGCAAAAATATTTAAATTTAAGTGAATTTAAAACCTCAGGCTTCAATTAGCGTACAAATTCCGTCAAAAAATCTGCAATTTTCCGATCATTCGCTAAACGGGGGACTTTATTTTGACCACCTAGCTTACCTTGGGTCTTCATGTAGGCACGGAAACTATCGCGTTTTAATGGTCTGATTTTTAATGGATGCAAGATATTTCCACTGATCAGATCTTCGTAATAAATATTTTGCTTGACCATTTCTTTATCCACCTTAGCGGCAAATGCTTCTAAGTTTTCTGGTACCTCATCAAACTCCACAAACCATTCATGATAAGGTAAGCCTCCTTCTGGTGGATTCACTTGCGGTGCCACTGAAAACTCCACGACACGAATATTTTGATCTTTGCTTGCATTTAGCAATGCTTCTTCTACTTCTTTACCGATAACGTGTTCCCCAAATGCAGAAATAAAGTGTTTGATTCTACCTGTAACAACCAAGCGGTAAGGATCTTTACTTACAAACTTAACAGTATCGCCAATATTGTAGCCCCAAAGGCCGGCATTGCTATTGATCAATAAGGCATAATTGACGCCGACTTCTACTTGACCTAATGATAGTCGTGTAGGATTTTCATTAAAGACCTCATCTGCAGGAATAAATTCGAAGAAGATACCAGAGTTGGCATTCAAGAGTAGTCCTTTTTCGGTTGGACTATCTTGAAAGGCAATGAAGCCCTCTGAAGCAGGGTAGGTTTCGACACTATCCAAGCGTTTACCCACCAGTTCTTCTAGCTTGGCGCGATACGGTTCGTAATTAACACCACCATAAACAAACATGGAGAAATTAGGGAAAATATCTTTGATGTATTTTTTTCCAGTGCGTTCGAGCAATAATTCATAATACATTTGTACCCAAGGTGGAATACCACTGATGAGCGACATATCTGCTTTGATCGTTTCGTCGACGATTCTAGCCACTTTAGTTTCCCAATCTTCGATACAATTGGTTTCATAACTTGGCATCTGATTGGTACGTAGCCATCCAGGCACTTGGTGGTTGACAATACCAGAAAGACGACCCGTAAGGATGCCACCCACTTTATCCATTTCAGGGCTGCCAGAAAGGAAGATCAATTTTCCATCTAGCCAATCGCCTTTGCCCGTGCGGGCAAAATGATTAAATAGTGCATTTCGGGCAGTACCAAAATGATTTGGAATACTCTCTTTCGTCAGCGGAATATATTTTACGCCAGAAGTCGTTCCAGATGTTTTGGCAAAATATTTAGGGACACCTTTCCAAAGGATATCGGCTTCTCCATTTTTAATCCTTTCGACATAAGGTTTAAGGCCTTCATAATCACGGATAGGCACTTGTTCCTTAAAGGCATCGTATGAATTCACTTGATCGAAATTATGGTCTTTTCCGAAGGCCGTTCGGCGTCCTACTTCTACGAGCTCCTTTCTAATCTTCTCCTGTGCAGCTACTGCATGAGCGGACCAACGGTCGATGTCACGTGCGATTTTTTTCGCAAAAGGTTTTACTAAAAAAGATCTAAACCCCATTTTCCTGTACATTTTGTTGCTGCAAAGCTAAGTAGTTTCCCTTAAAAAATAGCGTGCAGTTAGGATGAATTCGTTTAAGAACTTGTTTGGAAATTTGTTCTTTGAGGCGATTTTGTCAATAATTAGGTTAGATAAGGCCAAAGGTTACGA
>JAKVCU010000133.1 GCA_022448955.1 Saprospiraceae bacterium | reverse complement strand
TAATGTGGTTCCTAATCCGTACTTTGGTTTCTCTGATTATGAGCCAGACAAGTTTACGAATATTGTGAAAATCACAAACTTACCTCCACAGGCAACCGTTACGATTTATTCATTGGATGGTAAATTTATTCGTCAGTATATTCGTAATGAGACGCCAAGTATTCCAGAAGGAAATAACCGTGCTTTAGATCAAAATCAAATTACACCTGCATTAGAGTGGGATTTGAAAAACAGCAAAGGTATTCCGATTGCAAGTGGTGTATATCTTATTCATGTAGAAGCCCCTGGTTTAGGAGCGCGTACATTGAAATGGTTTGGTGTGAATCGTAAGTTTGACGCTTCAGGTCTATAACGAAAAAACTTTTGTAGTTGGAGATGCTGTGCAAGATCAGCGTTTCCAACTGCTACTTATAAAAAGTGAAAAAAATAGTTTATGAAAAATTTTCTTTACAATATACTGGCGGCATGCTTGTTGGTTGCTTTTTGTAGCCCTGCATTTGCTGGTAACCCTGATCGTCAGGGGGAAGCAGGAGCCTATGAGTTACTGCTAAATCCTTGGGCAAAGTCAGCGGGTTTGCACACGATGTCTACTTCCATGGTAAGAGGCGTTGAAGCTATGCGCTTGAACGTAGCGGGTATTGGTAGAATCAACAAAACAGAAGTTCTAATTTCTAATGCTAATTATTTGCAAGGAACGGGTATTCGTATGAATGCTGCTGGTGTTGTTCAAAAAACGGGTAATGGTGCTTTTGGTATCAGCTTGATGGCTTTAGATTTTGGAGATATCCCTGTTACTACAACAGATCAGCCAGAAGGAACGGGTTCTACTTTTTCACCAACTTTTTTCCATCTTGGTTTATCTTATGCGCATACATTTGAAAATAAAGTATCTGTAGGTATCCTTTTCAGAGGTATTTCCGAAACGATTGCCAACCTTTCAGCTTTCGGATTAGCTATTGATGCAGGTGTTCAGTATGTAACAGGTCCAAACGATGAGTTCAAGTTTGGTATTTCTCTTCGTAACGTAGGTTCAAGAATGGAATTTGGTGGTGAAGGTTTGAATGTTCAGCGTCCTGCTCCTAATAATTCAGGGGGAGAGTTGACATTTAGCCAACGTGCTGAAGATTTTGAATTACCCTCTATGTTGAACATTGGTTTGTCTTATGATATTAGAGTTGGAACTGCTCACAGGGTAACCTTATTAGGTAACTTTACTTCTAATTCTTTCTCTCAAGATCAATTAGGTGGTGGTTTGGAGTATTCTTTACGTGAATACTTCATGTTACGTGCAGCTTATAAGTATGAAGTAGGTTCTGAAGATGAAATCACAGGTCCAATTTATACTGGTTTGAGTGCAGGTGCAACTATCGAAGTGCCTTTAAGAAAGAAGAAAACTGCAGATGAATATGTACCTCATTTAGGAATTGATTATGCCTATCGCGAGTCAAGAGTATGGAATGGTACGCACAATATTTCTGTTCGTATTAGCTTATAATTCAATGAGGTACTTGAATAATTAAGTACATTTTTATATTTTTATAAAACATACGTGATAAGAACGTTTTCAGATTCAGCTGAAAGCGTTCTTATTTTTTAGTATAAGTAGGTAAAGACTATACCTTTATAGACATAGTTGCGGATTTAAAAAGAGAGGAATAAAGTAGAATCTTTTCTACATTCGATTTGTTTAATGTATGAGGTAGAAATAAAATGTGCCCTTTTAAAATTTATTATTAAAGCAGGTGTATATTTTATTTTTCACTTTATATAAGTAAGGAGAAGTAGTGGTACAAAAGGTGACGAAGCACGGGAGTATTTGCTTTGTTTTCGAGAAAGAGCCATGATCGATATTGCACTTTCTGTCTTACCTTAATAATCAGTCAATCAAGTTTGTTGCTCAATTGTTCTGAATTGTACAATTCGGAGAGAGAAAACAACGATTTAATAACCA
The DNA here is from genome assembly GCA_022448955.1 of Saprospiraceae bacterium. Lineage (GTDB taxonomy): Bacteria > Bacteroidota > Bacteroidia > Chitinophagales > Saprospiraceae > JALEHC01. The sequence goes on along the minus strand of JAKVCU010000133.1, from coordinate 16,746 downwards.
GAAAATTTTAGGAATATGTCAAAGATTGAATATTTGACTAAAGAAGGGTATGAAAAGCTCAAGACTGAGCTAGAGGAATTAAAAACCACAGAGCGTCGTAAAGTAGCACTAGCTATTGCGGAAGCGCGTGAAAAGGGAGACCTTTCGGAAAATGCAGAATATGATGCTGCAAAAGAAGCACAAGGATTACTTGAACTAAAGATCAATACAATGGAGAAGAGTTTGGCTAGTGCTCGTATCTTAGATGTTAGCCAAATTGATGCTTCTCGAGTAGCTGTTTTGACCAATGTAACCATCAAGAATGTTAAAAATGGCAAGACGCTCACTTACAAATTAGTTTCTGAAACAGAAGCTGATCTTAAAGCAAAGAAAATCTCTGTAGATTCTCCTATGGGTAAAGGCTTGTTAGGTAAGAGAGTAGGCGAAATTGCAGTAGTGGAAACACCAAGAGGTAATCTTGAATTTGAAGTAGTAGATATCTCTATCTAATATATTATAATCATATCATGGCAAGTATTTTTTCTAAAATTGTAAAAGGGGAAATCCCTTGTTATAAAGTGGCCGAAACAGATGATTTTTTGGCTTTCTTAGATATTCAACCAGTTGCAAAAGGACATACATTAGTGATTCCTAAGAAGGAAGTAGATTACTATTATGATTTGGAAGATGAATTACTAGCTGGTATCAATTTATTTGCCAAAAAAGTTGCACAGGCCATAAGAGAGGTGGTACCCTGTAATAGAATAGGGACGGCAGTTATTGGCCTAGAAGTACCTCATGCACATGTGCATTTGATTCCAATCAATGGACTTCATGATATGAGCTTTGAAAAAGAAAGACTTTCATTTACTCCTGAAGAGTTTTCGGATTTAGCGAAAGCGATAGGAGAAAAGGTGAATTAATTATAGCTTACAGCTAAAAAGACATAAAAGGCTTATTTACGAACGTAGGTAAGCCTTTATTTTTTCGCCACTCTCTTAGGATTATCGTTTAAGTAACTACCCCAATCATTGTATCTCTTCTGACCACTTAGTGGATTTCCTGCTTGATAATAATGACATACAGCTGTCGCCAAAGCATCAGTAGCATCTAGATAATAATCATCTAAGTTGAAATCTAAGATGTTGGTAAGCATAGCAGCCACTTGTTCTTTAGCAGCATTACCATTGCCTGTAACAGACTGCTTGATTTTCCTAGGCGAGTACTCTGTGATTTCCAAACCCTTCGTAATACCAGCTGCCATAGCCACGCCCTGTGCACGACCTAGTTTGAGCATGGCTTGTACGTTTTTTCCAAAGAAAGGGGCTTCAATGGCCAGTTCTTTAGGATGGTGCACATCAATAATGCTCTGTACGCGTTCGAAGATTCGCTTTAACTTCTGTTGATGAGATGGAAGTTTTTTTAGATGAAGGACACCCATTTCTATAACGCTCATTTTGCGTTTTGCCACTTCAATTACCGCATACCCCATTACAGTTGTACCAGGGTCAATCCCTAAAATTCGATATGTTTCTTGTGAACTTTTCAAATGCTTCCTCTTTGAAAGTAAGGTAATGGCTTTTTAGAGGGAAAACAAATTTTTTCAACTTTTTTGTTTTAATTCTATGCTTGATATGTACTGATACAAGTCATAAATTAGGGCAAAAACTGAAAACTTACCTTTCATCAAAGTGGATCAATTCATTTATTAAAGGGATTGTACTCATTCTGGTCTTTTGGGCCCTTTACCATCAAATTTTTCAGAAAGAAAATCTGGAAGAGCTTTGGGATACTTTCTTAGCTAGCCAATCTTCTTTTCGTTGGCCTTGGTTAGCTTTGGTACTAGTATTGATGCCTTTAAACTGGACTTTTGAAACTTTGAAGTGGCGTACCTTAGTAAGGTCTTTTACAAAAATATCATTTATTAAAGCATTTCAAGGAGTATTGCTTGGCGTCATGGTTTCCATGTTTACACCAAATCGAATTGGAGAATATGGTGGCCGTATATTGGTGGTTCAAGCAGAGCATAACTGGCGAGCAGTGATAGCCACTCTAGTAGGAAGTTTTAGTCAGTTATTGGTATTATTATCCTTTGGAATTTTTGGATGTACTTTTTTTGTGAGTAATTACCTGTCTTTAGAACCTTTTTTGTTGCGAAGCTTTATAATAGTAGGACTCGCATTTGCTGGAATATTAGTGTTTTGTTTCTTTAACATTGATCTGTTGGTGCCGATAGCGAAGCGTATTCCTTTTAATGATAAGTTAAAGTCTTACCTCCGTCATTTGCTCGTTTTAAAGAATTATTCAGCTAAGGTTTTGGGGGAAGCGCTTGTTTTTTCTGTATTAAGATATGTAGTCTATTGTTTACAATACTACTTCATACTTCAGTTCTTTGGTATTCAGGTTGGATTATTAGCGGCGTTTTCAGGCATTTGTACGATTTATTTAATTCAAACAAGTGTTCCATTACCGCCATTGATGGGCCTAGTAGCGAGAGGAGAAATAGCCGTATTTGTGTGGTCATTTTTTGAAGCGAATGAGATTAGCATACTAGCGGCCACCTTCGGACTTTTTATAATAAACCTCAGTATACCTGCGTTACTTGGAGTAGGAGTGATCGTCAAAATAAATGTAATAAAATCTTTGGGTTATGAGAATGAAAACAATTAGAGTAGGCCTCGTATTAGCGGTTTTGTGTTCACTCATGGCTTTCAGTAATCCAGCCAACCCCACTGTTATTCGAGAAAGTCAAGAGCAAGTCGTAAAGTTGTGCGATATTGAAAATACTACTTTCTTACCAGGCGAAGAAATAACGTATAAGTTGTACTACAACTGGAATTTCATATGGCTTTCTGCTGGTGAAGTAACTTTTCGGGTGAAAGACTTGGGACATAAATATCACTTTTCTGCAAGTGGTCGTACATATAAATCATATGAGTGGTTTTTTAAAGTTAGAGATTACTACGATTCTTATGTGAATAAAGAATCTTTATTGCCGGAGGTATCGGTAAGAGATGTTGCTGAAGGCGGTTATAAATTGTATGACCGAGTCACTTTTGATCAGAAAAAAAACATTGCCAGATCAACTAGAGGAAAAACTCGATCAGAAACTAAAACTACAGAGCATGTGGTAGACGATTGTATGCATGATATACTCTCCATTATTTATTTCACACGTAACATTGAGTTTAATAATTTGCAAGAAAATGCGCAGATTCCAATTAAGATCTTTATGGATAATGAGGTTTGGCCTCTACGTGTAAGATATAAAGGGAAAGAGGAAAAGAAGAAAGTGAAAGATAATGGTACTTTCAAAACGATCAAATTTGCGCCTGAGGTGATTGCCGGTCAGGTCTTTAATGAAAATGCAGAAATGAATGTATGGGTGACAGATGATCAAAATAAAATTCCTTTATTAATTGAGTCGCCAGTAGCTGTAGGATCGGTAAAAGCAGTGTTGAAAGATTATAAAGGGCTAAGATACGATATGACTGCAAAGGTAAAATAAATACCGCTAGTCTAAATATTAAAATAAATATAAACAGGTTTATCAATCAGTGTATTGATAAACCTGTTTATATTTATAGAGTCTTGTGAAATTTAGGATTTATTTCATTCGTTTCAAGTATAGTAATTATTCAAAATTTCCTTATGCGTTATATTATAGGTATCATTTTATTCATACTAGCGATTGCTTTGGGAGGGTGGTTGAGTTATTATTTTTTGAATAACCCAGGAAAGGAGGTAACAAATGTCGAATCATCGGTATTATTAGAGAAAGTGGAGAAGGTTTGTAAGCTGGTAACAGTGGAAGGGAATTTTGTTGAGCTATATGATGAAGAGAATATCCGAAATTTTACGATCTATCTCCCACTTCCAAGTACTTGGAGCTTTTCAAAGGAAGCGACTTTAGAAGTTAGAGGAAAAGTATTGGTCGGATTTGATATGGAGAATATTAAGATAACGGCGGATTCTATCAACAAAGTTATTCGATTAAGTAATTTGCCAGCGCCAGAAATTTTGTCAATTGATCATGAGGTAAAGTATAAAGACTTAGAAGAAAGTTTTTTTAATGCTTTTACTCCAGATGATTACACGAGACTCAATCGAAATGCTAAGGAAGTGTTGAGAAAGAAGGCTGAAGAGAGCAGACTTTTAGAAGAAGCTGTACAGCAAGGTAATCAAATGCTAGATGTCATTCGCTTTATGGCAGAAGGATCTGGTTGGACAGTAATTTTGGAGTCCGCAGAAAAAGAAGTTTTGCCAAACTAAATTTGGCTGAAGGCACCACAGGAGTGTTGTTATAGCACTACTAAGTGCTAAATGTTTGATATAAGACAAAATTATTTTATATATTGTGAACTTCCTTAGTTATTGTACGCAACTACAACAAAGAGAGAATTTTCAAAGTCCTATTAGTTTAAAAGAATCTAAATCTAAAGTCCTCTAAAATCAGAATGGACTTAGTGATGCTTCTTAGTTCAGTTTCCTCTTAGTTTTTTCCAGTAATTTAATATTAGAATGCTTTACTCCTCTATTGTGAATGAAGCAACCTACTTCTATTGTAGGAAGTTAATAATGGTTTACCTGCATCAGTTAAATAAGTAATACGGATATGTATAAAAGGCCAAAGCCTTGAACAATCTAGTTTAGAAATGGAATTGGCTTTATAATACCCTCTAGGATAAAAATTAAACACATTCATTAATGCTTTTTTGCTTTAACAGCAAGAGGAGTGAAGTTTTATTACATACATCTATTTTTTGTATTACAACCAAGAGATTGCAAAAGTCGCAATCTTTTAAAACCTTAATTTTCATGAGTAGAATTTTATTTAGTCTTTGTATTTGGCTTAGTCTTATAAGTCAAGTATGGGCAAGTACCCCAAATGCTGGACCGAATCGTCTGGCAGACCATGATGCAAACTTAAGCACATTTTTAACTACACTACCGAATGATTGTACTCCCAATTCTGTTCCTTTTTGTGCTTCCCAAGCCGAAGGATTAGTGGACCAAGTGATTTGCGTAGAAGTTACAGCACTCAATTTCTTTGACATTGCTGCTTTTCAGTTTACTTTAGAGTTTGATACTGCAATAGTAGAATTTTCGAGTCTAGATGTCAATCTTGATGCCTTACCTGATTTAGATGATACAGATTTTAATTTTGATGATGTAGCAAATGGGGTGTTGAGCTGTGCTTATTTCAGTGAAATTGGTTTTGGTAATACGGTAGAGGATGGCACACCTCTTTTCACGCTTTGCTATGATGCAAAAGCAGTTGGAACAAGTCCGGTGAACTTTACTAGTTCTGTTACGCCAGCTGTTGTTATTAATGGAGATTTGCAAGAAGTACCTTTTACAGCAGGCTGTGGAAGCGTAACAGTTTTACCTTGTTTCAATGTAACGAATACAATTGATACAACGATATGCGAAGGCGAAAGTGTATTAATTGGTGGTACTATATTTACAGTTACGGATACTTACCAAATTGATTTACTAACACCAGAAGGTTGTGATAGCACGATTACTTTGAATTTAGTGGTAGATATAGTTGATTTCGAACTACCAGGTTTAATCGAGGTGTGTGAAGGAGATCAAGCGGTAGTTGATGTTCCAGCAGAGTATGCTGTAGGTTTTCCAGGAGGGCCTTTCGGCCAAATGATAATGCTGAATCCAGGGACCTACGGTTTAGTTGTAGTAGATATTGCGACGAACTGTGAATTAGAGCAAATTGTGGAGGTAGGAGTGTTAGCTTTGCCAGAAGTAATAATCGAGGGACAATTCTTTTATTGCGTTGGCGATGAGACGGAAATATCTGCCAATGGTGCAGAAACCTATGAATGGAGTACTGGCGAAACTACCCAAAGTATTGTTGTAGATATGCCAGGTGAATATACGGTAATTGGTACAGATGCAAATGGCTGTCAAAATTTGGCTACTGTAATAATAGAAGAGTTTCCTTTGCCAGAAGTGGAAATTATCGGTGAGCTTGACTTTTGTACTGGCGAGTCAACAGAATTAACAGCGGTTGGTGCTGTAGAATATATCTGGAGTACAGGTGATCAAACCGCTAGTATTATAGTATCAATTCCTGGCGAATACACAGTGATTGGTATTGATGAAAATGGTTGTCAAAACGAGGCCACTGTTATCGTTCAAGAAAATCCATTACCTAATGTTGAAGTCATTGGTACATTTTCTTTCTGTGTAGGTGAATTTACGGAAGTAGCTGCAGTCGGTGCAGCAACCTATGAGTGGAGCACAGGCGAAACAACGGAAACAATTATTATTGCAGAAGCAGGTGGGTACTTTGTAACTGGCTTTGATGAAAACGGTTGCCAGTCCACTATTCAATTCTCGGTAGAAGAGTTGCCATTACCAGAAGTAGAAATACTAGGTGAATTAGCATACTGCTTTGGTGAAGACACAGAGTTAACAGCAACAGGAGCAGAAACCTATGAATGGAGTACAGGTGAAACAACACCAAGTATTTTTGTAACATCTCCTGGCGATTATACAGTAGTAGGTATAGATGAGAATGGTTGTCAAAATATAGCAACGGTTACTGTTGAGGAATTACCGCTTCCAGTTGTAGTAATTACAGGAGAATTATTTTTCTGTGCAGGTTCTGAAACGACTCTTACAGCAGGTGGTGCAGTTGAATATATATGGAGTACGGGCGACCAAGGACCGGTGATTGCCGTTAGCATTCCAGGTGAATATAGCGTAACAGGTATTGACGCGAATGGCTGTGAAGCGACGACTACAGTCTTAGTAGAAGAGCGGCCATTGCCAATTGCTGAAATTTCAGGTGATCTATTCTTCTGTCTAGGTGGATCTACAGAACTAACAGCTACTGGTGGCACTCAGTATGAATGGAATACAGGCGAAACAACAGCAACAATTATCGTGCAGGAGCCAGGGATTTATGAAGTGCTTGTTACAGATATTAATGCTTGTCAAAGCACAACAGAAGTAGAAGTCACTGTATTGCCATTACCACAAATTAATATTGAGGGTGATGTTGAAATTTGTGTAGGAACTTCAACCGTATTAGAAGCTTTTGGTGCAGCAACCTATGAGTGGAGTACTGGCGAAACAACACCAGTAATTGAAGTATCTGTTGCTGGCGATTACACAGTAGTTGGTACAGATGAGAATGGCTGCCAAAATACGGCTACCATAACTATTGTAGAGTTACCATTACCATTGGTAGAAATTCAAGGCCCTACAGCATTTTGTATCGGGGAGGAAATTGAATTGGTAGCAATAGGCGCAGAATCTTATGTTTGGAGTACAGGCGATCAAACGCCTACGATAATTGTTTCAGCTCCTGGTATTTACGAAGTTACGGGAACCGATGCGAATGGTTGTGTGAATGTTGTCTCAGTTTCTGTAGAAGAACTACCATTACCAGAGGTTGAAATTATTGGTGATTTGAATTATTGTCCAGGTGAATTTACAACGCTTGAAGCAACTGGCGCACTCTTCTATTTATGGAGCACGGGGGATGTTTCTCCCTCTATTTTGGTATCAGAACCAGGGGAGTATAGTGTTACGGGAACGGATGCAAATGGCTGTCAGAATACTGCTACGGTTATCGTAGAAGAATATCCCACACCAGATATCACAATTAATGGCATTTTAGAAATTTGTATTGGTCAAACGACCACGCTTACTGCAAATGGAGGATTAGAATATGAGTGGAATACTGGTGAATTTACACCTTCTATTGAGGTGTCAGCTGGTGAGTATACCGTAATTGCAGTAGATGAAAATGGTTGTATCGGCGAAGCATCGGTCATCGTTGTTGAACTTCCATTACCACAAGTTGGTATTGATGGTGGTATTGTATTCTGTGAAGGTTCCGAAACAGAATTAGTAGCCTTTGGCGCAGATACTTATGTATGGAGTACAGGTGAAACAGGTATTTCAATTGTCGTTGATACAGCAGGTACTTACAATGTAACTGGTACTGATGCGAACGGTTGTGAAAATGTTGCCGAAATTACTGTAGAAGTCATTCCTGCGCCGCTTGTTGAGATCGATGGTGATGTAAACTACTGTCCAAATGATCCGCAGCCATTGACGGCTAGTGGTGCCTTTAACTACGAGTGGAGTACAGGTGAAACCACTGACATGATTATTCCAACGGGTCCTGGTATATACGAAGTAATTGGAATCGACGCGAATGGCTGTAGTGATACAGCATCTATCGAGTTATTCCCGGATACAGAGCCTCCTGTTTTTGTTTTCTGTCCTAATGATGTAGTAGCTTACCTTAACCAAGGTATAGGAGAAGTTAATGTGTTTTGGAATGAGCCACTAGCAGAAGATAACTGTGGCGAACCTATTACAATTACCCAAACGAGCTTCTCAGGTGATGGATTTTCATTAGGAACAACCCTAGTTACTTATACAGCAGTTGATACATCTGGCAACGAGGCCGTTTGTGAGTTTAATGTGATCGTTGAACCAACTGCTGATTTGACTTTCTATGTGGATACGATTGATTATACGCAAGATGAACAAGGATTGTATTGCATACCAGTAGAAGTATTAGGGTTCTCTGATGTAGTCGGATTTCAATTTACAGTTTCAGCTCCCGATATAACAAATAGTCAAATTGTATCTATTGAACCATCAGACGAACTTTCTGGTGGTAATGATATTGAAGGTTTCTCTGTCCAAGAAATTGCTCCCGGTGTATACGCAGTACTTTGGGTAGATGAAACTGGACAAGGACTAAGTTTAGCAGATAGTAGCGCAGTATTTAATGTGAAAATGACGATTGATGGCGGTGCAGGCGATTGCGTACCATTAGTATTGAGTGGTAATCCTCTTCCGGTAGAAGCGTTCCAATTGCCATTTGGTGCAGTTGTTCCCACTTTGATTAGTGGTGATATTTGTGTAAGAGGATTCATTAATATCACAGGGGAAACTTATAAGATCGATTTCGATCCAATTAAGGATACGGACGTAACATTAGAAGGGCCAGACTTATTAAATGACTTGACAGATGCAGCAGGCCGTTATGAATTCATGAACTTGGCAGGTGGAGAGGATTACTCTATCATCCCAATGCGTGATTTTGATCATAATGAAGGCTTATCTGTAATCGATATGGTCATCATTATTCGTCATATTCGTTTCATTGAATTGATCGAAAATCCATACTTACTGATTGCTGCAGATGTGAATAATACGAGTGGTATTACGATCTCAGATGTTATCGAAATTCGTGAAATTGTTTTGGGTAATCAGATAGCATTTATGAGCAATACTTCTTGGAGGTTTATACCTGTTGATTATGTGTTTCCAGACCCTGCATTCCCTTGGTTCCCACCATTCCCAGAGCAAGTAGATTTAGTCAATCAAACCATGGATGTTCAAGTAGATTTCTACGGAATGAAAATTGGTGATGTGGACTTGAGTGCTAGTGGACAATTACAGGAAAGTGATGGAATACTGCAACTTCAGATAGATAACCAATTTTTTGAAGCAGGCGATTTAGTGGAGATTCCAGTTAGAGCAAGTGATTTTGAGCAAGTTGCTGGCTTCCAAGTGGAATTAAGTTTTGATGCGAATGCATTACACTTTGTAGATGCGGCAGCAGGGGATATTCCGGGTTTACATCCTGTTCAATCATTTGGCTTGAATCAAGTAGATAATGGACAGATTGCAGTGCTTTGGTATGAAACAGAGACGATCCAAATAGAGGAAGAGAACCCCGTTTTATTTACGCTATACTTTGAAGCAAATAGCAGTGGAAGTTTAGTAAATAAGTTACGCTTGACAGAGCTGAACTTGTCAAATATTGCAGCAAGTCAGGAAGCTATTCCAATGGATATTGAATTGCTAGTTAACAGCGCGACAAATACAAATGAAGAATTAGAAGATGCTGGATTATCTATCCTTTCTAGCTCTCCTAACCCATTCCGTGATCGCACGATGGTGACTTACCATTTGCCAGAAGCAGGTTTAGTAAACTTTAGCATTTTTGATGTGAACGGTAAATTGGTTTACAATGCACAATCTTTTGAAGGTGCAGGTGTCAATGATTGGATGATTGAGCAAGGAGAACTGCTTGGCGCAGGGGTATATACTTGTTACATCAAGACAGAAAAAGCGGTTGAAGTAATCCGTATTGTAAACCAAGAATAATAAATTCAAACTAGTGGTTGTATCGCAGCAGTAGCTGTGATACCTCCTAGATTTAAAGATTTCAAACTAAAAGAATATGACTTTTAATTATAAAAAGCTAGGTCAATTTATAGCCGTATTATCGCTCTGCTTAGCTTCCCTTCAAAGTGTATTTGCACAAGATGATGTGATTTTATACATCGACAATATTGATTATACGGTTGATCCAGATGATCCAACATTATTTACGATTCCTGTTCGTGTTCAAAACTTCACAGGCATAGCTGGAGTGGATTTTACCATTACTGCTACAAATATGAATACGCAGATACTGGATGTAATGAACGGTAATGGCATTCCACCAAACTCCTTAACAGTCAACATCCTAAACCCAACTACGGTTTCTGGTATCTTCTTAGATTTTAGTGGCACGGGTGTCATTTTAAATGATAATGATATTTTCTTCGAATTATTAGTTCAGCTTCCTGGGGATACAGGTGATTGTTTCCCTTTTGAGTTTAATTTTTTGGAGGTAGTCAAAGCGGATAATCCAGGTTTTGAAGCGCCTTCTCAGGGCTTGGGGGCGGAAATCTGTTTGCTATTTGAAGCAGCTGTTTCTGGGTTTGTGGTTTCTCCAGTTGATTTACAAAACCCTATTGATAGCACATCTATCAATATTTTCTCTGCAGATAACACGTACGTAGATACGACGGATGTGGTTGGCTTTTATAACCAAAGTGTACCTACCAATACAAACTATGCGGTATTCCCCTTGGATAAGATAGATGAAATTACCAAGGCACAGCGTCTGACTGGCATTAATGTGGGTGATTTGGTCGTCATTATAAGACATTTATTAAGCTTAGAGCTATTTTCTTCTCCATACCAATATCTGGCTGCAGATGTAGATGGAGATGACCTAGTGGGTTTACAGGACTTGATATTAATTCAATCTTTTATTCTTGGAAAAATTGATGAATGGCCAGGAGGTATTTACTGGAATTATGTTCCAGCCTCCTACGTATTTCCTAACCCAAACGATCCGTTTGATGCGCCTATTCCAGAGGTGATATTATTAGAACCACTTACTGGAGATGTAATTGATGCCACTTTCGTGGGAATACGTCTGGGGGATGCGAATTTGAGTAGTTATTAGGTTCAATAGGTATAAAATAGGAGTTGATATAATTTGGCCTTAAGCGGCTAGACAAAATTGCTTGTATAATAAATTCCTGCCTGCCTGCCTGCCGGCAGGTTTTAGCCTAACTACTTACTACTTATTATAAAAATAGACTTTAGAGTACGCCCAATTGGGGGTACTCTAATTTGTTTTCATTTTTTGAGTAACAAAAATGAAGTTGGAGGTACTTATTAAATATAGAATTACTTTCAACGATTAATAATCCTGATTAAAACCAATCTCTATGCAAAAGTTTTATTCCCTGAGCTTTAGCACACTAAGCACTTTATTAGTGCTTTGGAGCGCTTCATCTTGGCTCAAAACTGAGCCATCTTTTTCTGAACTCTTCATGGCGACTTTTATTGTAGACAGTGCAAGTGATGCAGGAGATAGCAATCCTGGTGATGGAATTTGTGATTCAGGCTGTTGTGGTTGTACGCTTAGAGCTGCTATTGAAGAATCTAATGCCACTACAGCAGCAGATATCATTACCTTTTCTGGGGTTAATGCTATTTCCCCTTCATTTGACCTGCCAATTATTACGAACCCCTTAACAATTGATGGCGGATCAACTGGAGGAGTGGTAATAAATGGGGGAGGAATGACTTCTTCAAATTTCGGTTTAAATATCCAAAGCGATGATGTTAACATATATGGTTTAGCTATTCAGAATTTTACAAATGAAGGTATTTTGATTCCTTCTGGCGGAAACTATAACAATATCAATATTGGTGATCTCAACAATGGCTGTGTATTGATACAAAATGGACAAGGTTTATGGGTTGGTGGCAATGTGGATAATCTGAACATTGTAGGTAGTTTTTTTGGAACAGATAGTGGATATCATACAGGTTTAGGTAATACCGATACTGGCATTCGTTTACAATCAAATGGTATCACGAATGCGACTATTGGTGGTCCAACTCCAGCTCATGGTAACGTAATTGGTGGCAATGGCTCTATTGGACTAGAAGCTAGATGCAATGTTACTATCCAAAATAATATTATTGGAACGGATGATTTGGGGACTGCTGACCTTGGAAATCCAATTAATCTTAGCCTATTTACCTTAATTACCACTGGTGTCAGCTTGATCGACAATAACGTAATCGCATTTTCGGGCCAAAGTGGTATGAGCTGTGAGCATGATAATGTAAGCATCACTAATAATCAAATATATAATAATACTCAGAGAGGCATTGATCTACTAGGCAATAACTGTACGATCAGTAATAACGAGATTTATTCGAATAATGCAGTGGGAGTAGCAATTGATGGAGGTATTCAAAATAGCCTCAGTCAAAACGAAATTTACTGTAATATCCCTCAAGGAATTATTCAAATTTCGAATGGAAATAACAATATGCCCAGTCCTACCATTGCTGCGGCATCACCTTCTTTGGTTAGTGGTACTGCTCAAGTAAATTCGGTTATAGAAGTCTTTATCCAAGATGAAACAGCTTGTGGTGGATTGGATTGCCAAGGGCGTACTTTTGTTGGTTTAGCAACAACAGATGGTTCTGGTAATTGGACGATGTCAGCTACATCAATGGTGACGATGCCAGCAAATGGCGATCAAGTCGTGGCTACAGCTACGGATGCATCCAGTAACAGCTCGGGGTTTTCAGCTTGTTTCTTGGTTTCTAACTGTCCTAGTGGGTCAACGGTAAGCGTGACCAACACAAATGATAGTGGGGCGGGTTCATTGCGTGAAGCTATTGATTGCGCTAATGCGGACAGTGGGTTAGATAATATTGAATTTAATATTCCAGGGCCTGGGCCACATATCATTACGCTGGCTAGCAATTTGCCAGCAATTACAGACAATAGTATAGTATTAGACGGTCGCACACAGGCTGGGAATAACCCTATGCAAGGGTTGATTCAAATTGATGCCAATGGATTTTTAGGCATTGTATTGAGCGGATGTGCAGATGTAACAATTGCTGGACTAGAGATTTATAATGGTAATACGGATAACATTCAATTAAATTCATTTGCTACTAACTGTCTTATCATTGATAACTATTTACATGGGATAGCCTCTCCAAGAGGAATAACTATAAATGACAGTGGTAATAATTTTATAGGGCAACAAGGCGCACCAAATTATTTTTGGGAGTTATCCACTGCTGGGGGAATCAATATTATTGGTGATTCAGATAGAAATATTATTGAGTACAATAATTTTGGTATTGATAAAAATGGCAACTTAGTAGGAGGGGGCAATGGTATTTCGCCTGCTATTTCGGTGGGTGATGTTCAGTGTTGCACAGAACATAACGAAACAGAAATTAGAAATAATACGATATTTGAATGGGGTATTGGTATCCAGTTGCAAGATGAGGATGCTCAGTTTACATTAATCACTAATAATAATTTTCAATGCAATGATAATGCTATTGTAACTACGGCTGGTGCTAATAATGATAATCCTTTCCCTTCTATCCAATCAGCCTCTCTTTCAGCAATTTCAGGAACTCACCCCCTTTTAGCAACTCAAACTATTGAGGTTTACATCGAGAATACTAATAATTGTACAGCAATTGTACCTTGTCAAGGAAGTATTTTTTTGGGAACAACGACATCCATTAATGGAAACTGGACCCTCCCAAGTGGTGATTATGTAGTTAGTTTGGCCGAAGGAGACATTGTTACCGCAACTGCAACAGATCCAAGTAATAATACTTCTATCTTCTCTAATTGTCTTACTGTATTTAATAATCAATTTGAAGTATTGGTAAACCCAACGGCACCCTCTTGTCAAGAAGGTAGTGATGATTATGTACCTAATGGTTCTTTTGATGTTATTGTAACCAATCCAAGTGGATGTATAGGAACCTATGATATTGTAATAAGTCCAGTAGCAAACTCCTCTCCATTAGGAAATACTCCGCCAAATACAGTGCCAACGTCATTTACAGCTGTGTCTGCAGGCACTTATACATTTAATGGAGCTGGAGCTGGAGATTATGATGTTGTGGTGACAGAGGCAGGACAATGTATTTCCTCTGTAAATCCCGTAAATGTTACAGTAACCGTACCTGATGGGTCAGCACCGGATATCCCTACTCTTTCATCTCTTGGTCCATTTTGTATATCGGATCCAATATTTGATTTGCCAGTTATTCAGGATGGATTTACAGGCTCGTGGTCTGGTCCAGGTATTCAATGTTGTGATGAGTTTACTCCTTCTTTGGCAGGGGTAGGTACTTGGACATTGACTTTTGACCCTGATCAAGGACAGTGTGCAGCCATCGCTACCATTAATGTAACGGTAGAACAGTTCATTACACCTACCTTTAGTTTCCCAACTACTTATCTTGAAAATGATCAAGTGGTGGCACTGCCTACAACCTCTGATAATAATGTGTCTGGGTCATGGTCGGGCTCAGGGATAGCATGTTGCAATGAGTTTGATCCTTCTTTAGCAGGTGTGGGGTCATGGACTATCGTTTTTACTCCAGATCAAGGGGAGTGTGCTGAAATAGTGAATATAGATATAGAAGTGCTTCAATTAGATGAGCCATTCACACTGAGTTTTACTGCCACCACGCCCAGTTGTCAAGAAGGAACTACTGGCTATGTGCCAAATGCTACTATTGATATTGTTGTAAATGACCCAACGACCTGTGGTGGTGCAGTATATGATATCGTTTTAACGCCAGTTCCTAATTCATCGCCATCAGGTACGACTCCTAATAATGTTACGCCTGCTGGATTTTTTGCTGTACCTGCAGGTACTTATTCTTTTGCGGCAGCAGGATCGGGAGATTATGATGTAGTCGTAACCGAAGTTGGAGGACCTTGTAATCCGCCAGTGAATCCAGAGACTATCGTAGCCAATGTATTGAATGGACCTGCTCCAAGTAATATCAATCCAACACCAGTTGGTCCTTTATGTGAAGGAGATCCTATTGTAAATCTAAACCCTGTTCAGGGAAGCTTTACAGGTTCATGGTCTGGTCCTGGTATTTCTTGTTGTAATGAGTTTGATCCAATAGCAGTAGGGCCGGGTAGCTGGGAGCTAACCTTTACCCCCGATCAAGGGCAATGTGTGAATGATGCAGTGCTTACTATTGTGGTATTGACGCAGCCGGTGGGTACTCCAATAACTTTAACTGCTTGTGAAGATGAGTTTGGGCAAGGGTTATTCAACCTAGTAGATGCAGAACCAATGATTGATCCTTTAGGTAATCCTATTGCTTGGTTTGAGGATTTAGCACTGACGATACCGATTACTGATCCTTTAGCTTACAGCTCAATAAGTACTTCGGTTTTTGCCGTGCTTAGCAATGGCGTATGTAACTCTTCTCCAGTAGAAATTATTCTGACGACATTACTACCACCCGTAGTCGTACCAGCTACCTTAACCGAATGTGAAGAATCGAATGGACAGGCTATTTTCAACCTTAATACTTTAAACTCAACGGTTAATGGAGGAACTGGATTTGCAGTAGAGTGGTATGAAGATCCTCTTGGACTTGGTCTAATTCCAAATCCTAATAATTACTTAAGTGGGAACACTACGGTATATGCAACAGTAGATGATGGCTTTTGTATCTCTCCAATTACAGATATTTTGCTGATCGTTGAACCCAATATACCTATCATACCAGATCCAATAGGGCCGTATTGTGATACTGATCAAGTCGTGAGTTTACCAACTATACAATCAGGAGTTTCTGGAGCTTGGACGGGCCCTGGTATCGCATGTTGTAGCGAGTTTGATCCAAGTCTTGTTGGAGTAGGAGCTTGGACACTTACCTTTACACCTAATGTTGATGAATGCGCTAATCCAGTACAAGTAAATGTAATAGTAGCCATTACGCAAACGCTGACATTTAGTGGACTTCAATTAGAGTTCTGTGATACTGATCCGGCTTATCAGTTACCTAACTTCTCTGATAATGGTACCCCAGGTAGTTGGGATATTGGAAATACATTTGATCCACCTTTGTTTACAAATACGACAACAACGATAACATTTACACCAGTTAATAATGTTTGTGCCTTTCCATATGAGGCAAACTTAACCGTATATGCTGAACCAGCAATTTTATCAATTGATGCTCAAGACCCAGGTGATTGTGGCGTTGACAATGGTTCAATTAATATTACAGATGCATTAGGTGTAAATTTAGAATACAGTATCAATGGAGGTATTGATTGGCAGGCTAATCCAAATTTCTGCTGTTTAGGCGCAGGAACTTATAATGTCGTCATTAGAGAAATTGGTGTTGATATTTGTGAAGATACAGAGGTCGTGACGCTTATTGCTCCTTTGGCACCAGTTATTGATGATATTACACTAGTTGATCCTTCTGATTGTTTCGAAACAGACGGCTCGATAGAGGTTATTGCTACAGGTGTTGATTTAGAATATAGCCTTGATGGGATTATTTGGCAAAATGAAAACATCTTCTTGAATTTGCCGCAAGGCG
>JAKVCU010000132.1 GCA_022448955.1 Saprospiraceae bacterium | reverse complement strand
CGTATAGAATTTCATTCAGCTCAAAACTCGCTAGAATGGTCTCAACTAGCACTGTTGCTTTGATGGTCTTTTGTGGAATGCCCAAGTAGTTTTGAGTAAAAACAAATACATCATTCCATAGGCGTGCTTCTAAGTGGCCTTCTAGCTTAGGCAAATAAAAGTAAGGGCCAGAACCATTAGCCATTAAGTTTTTAGCATTATGGAAGCAATACAATCCAAAGTCTACCAAACTTCCACTCATCGCTTCTCCCTCAAATATTATATGCTTTTCTTCCAAATGCCAACCGCGAGGACGTATCATTAGGGTAGCAATTTGATCTTTTAATTTATAGATCTTCCCTTTTTCTTTATTTTCGAAGCTTATCGTACGATTAATCGCATCACGTAAGTTGAGCTGTCCGTTTATGGTGTTTTCCCAATTAGGGGTATTGCTATCCTCAAAATCGGCCATGAATACTTTTGCGCCAGAGTTAAGCGCATTAATGATCATTTTCCGATCTACAGGGCCTGTGATTTCGACTCTACGATCTAACAAATCAGCAGGTAGTGGAGCAACTGTCCATTCACTTTCTCTAATTGCCTTAGTTTCGGATAAAAAATCAGGTAAATGGCCAGCGTCAATATTTGCTTGGCGAATATTGCGCTGGTTAAGCAAAGACAAACGTCTTTGATTAAACTGAAGATGCAGTGCCACTAAAAAAGTCAATGCCTCTTTATGAAGGATTGTTGCAAAGTTAGCCTCATACGCTGCTTCAATTTTTAAACCAGCAATAGTGGAATAAGTCCGTGGAGTTGTTAATGTATCCATAATCTTATATTTTTGATCTTATTCGCAAAATGGCGTAAATTTTCCATTAGCGGAAATTCCGCTAAAAGAATAATTTCCTCTTTTGTTGTGTTTTTACGCTGCCTAATGTGTTATTATTTTGCATAAAGCAACATAACAAAAACAATATATCACTGATAAACAGCGGATTATCAGTTAAAAATACTCGTACTATGATATCGGATAATACGATCATCAAGATGATTTTTGGTTTTAAAGTGAAGTATTTGCGCCAGCAAAAAAGTTTGTCTTATGAGCAATTAGCAGAAATAACGGGGCTTTCTAAGTCTTATTTACATGATATTGAAAAGGGAAGGAAATACCCCAAAGTGGATAAAATCAATGCATTGGCCAGTGCATTTGAAGTGGGTTATAATTTTTTGGTATCAACGCAAGCCTCCAAGAAACTACAGCCACTGATTGATTTGTTGAGCTCTGATTTTGTAAAAGAATTTCCTCTAGAGGAATTTGGCATACAGCCAGATAAGTTATTTGAGTTGTTTTCGAATACGCCTGATAAGGTGAATGCCTTTATCAATACCATTTTTAAACTCACTCGGAACTATCAGTTACAACGAGAGCATTTATACATGACAGCCCTGCGTTCTTTTCAGGATATGCACGATAACTACTTTGAAAGTTTGGAAAGAGCAGTGCAGTATTTCAAAGAGGAATATCAAATCAATTATCCACTTCCTTTAAAAACGACTCACTTAGAAGAACTACTCCAGAAAGTATTTGGCATCTCAGTAGATCGCACTGCAATGGCAAAGCAAGGAAATCTAAAGGGGCAACGCTCTTATTTTTCTAAGAAGAAACAGACCTTATTTATCAATCAAGGTCTAAAATTTGCACAGGAAAATTTCTTGCTGGGCCGAGAGCTAGCTTTTCAATATTTAAAGCTTTCCGAACGTCCTTATTTTACCCGCATTTTAGGTATAGACTCTTTTGAAAAACTCCTAAATAACTTTAAGGCGTCCTATTTCTCTATTGCTCTATTGATGCCAGAGCAACAACTTATTCAAGACTTAAATACTTTTCTGCAAGAGCCGAATTGGAATCCAACTTCATTATTACATTTCTTGGAGCAATATGATGTAACACCAGAGATGTTTTTGCAACGTCTGACTAACATTTTATCCAAGCATTTTGGTATTAATGATTTGTTTTTCATTCGCTTGGTCGCTAATAAAGACCTTTCCTACTATCGAATGACTAAGGAATTACACCTTTCGCAAGTCCACAAGCCGCATGCCAATGAAACAAACGAGCATTACTGTAGAAGGTGGGTTTCGGTCAACATCATAAAACGAGCAAGGGGCTTACAACAACTTCAGAATGACTTCTCCCCTATTGCGGATGCACAAATTTCAAAATATTTTGGTACCAATAATGAATACCTGTGTTTATCCATTTCCAATCCGGGGCGTTTACAAGCAGAAGAAACCGTAAGTCTTACTATTGGGTTGATGATTAATGATCAAGTAAGAAGGCAGATCAGGTTCTTAAATGATCCTAAGTTACCCAGTCGTACAGTCAATACTACCTGCGAACAATGCAGTATCTTAGATTGCGAAGCTCGTGCCGCCACCCCGAAAGTACTGGAACAGCAAAATCAAATTCAGCGCGTTCAGGAAGGAGCAGCGGCATTAGAAAAATAGAGAGCTAGATGCTAAGCAAGCTTAGCATCTCTATAAATCGCTAAGCAAAACTTCAGATGATTAATTTTCACTTTGAATACAAAAGATAAGCTTTAGATGGTCGACCATTAATCGAAAAAAGGGTACAATGATTGCCAAAAACTAAAGTTGAAATTAATCACAATCAATATTGAATCCATATTGATATAACATTAATTCTCTAACAGGTAATTTAAAGGTAAATGTTATATCTTTTGTATCTGTTTCGGGCTCTTTATCAGCATATAATCGAACCTTTCCTTTTCCCGAGACAATTTGCTGATAGCTGAATAAATTAGAAAATTCACCATCCACCTCTAAAGGGCTATATTCCGTTGATATGATTTCTATAAAACTTTCAGAAGGTTGAGTGTAGATGTTATCCTTCTTGAGTGTTGTGCGGTATCTTTTGGTCTTATTATTTTCTACAACTTCATATTCAAGTTGAAATAGACTGAGATCTAAATCTGATAGCAATCGTTGATCAATATCTATCCAAAATGAATCTGTCTCTTCTAAGAAACCTACATTTTGACTACCGAATAATTCTTCAAAAAGCACATTAGGAATATCTTCGCAAATTTGATCTCTTCTCTCAGAGCTTGCCATCCCTAATTTAAATTGCGCTTTTCTCTCATTCATTCCCTCCCAAACACTAAGCTCTGCTTTAGCAAAACTTACTACTAAATCAGGAATTTCGTAATAAATCTGTCTATAATTAGAAAATGGAAAAGATACTACGAAAAATTCGTGATTAGCAACTGCTTTATCTCGAATGGCATCATATTCCGATCTATTCGCGTAGGAAGAAGAGGTGTAGCTGGTCTCGATGCCATTTTCTGTGAAAGTGAAATAAAAATCGTCAATTGGAACTGGATTTTGATTGATATCATCATTGTCGCTACAGGAGATCAAAATCATGGAAATAAATATCAAATGGTACTTCCAGTTTAATGTTTTCATTCTTTTAAGTTTAATATTTAAAGGTGATTTATAAATTTCATAACTGTTGTAGGAAGATCTAACTATTGATAGCTGTATAGCGGATGCTCCAAAAGTAGGATACCGCACCAATGCCTACATTCACTAAACCTAGGAGGCTTTCTCTAGGCTGATCATACATCAAGTAGGCTAAAATCCAAATACTAATAGCTAAATAAATAATCTGTATGTAAGGGTAAAATGGGCTTTGATAAGTCCCTTTCTTGGGCTCGCGCTTTCGCAAAATAAACAAACCTGCTACTGTAAGTGCTGTAAAAATTTGAAGGACAAAACCACTGTATAAAAGTACCTCTTTGAATGAGCCTGTGATAATCATGAATACACTAATACCAGCTTGTAACCAGATAGCAAAAATGGGGATACCATCATTATTGTCTTTCGCCAAAAAACGCCAGATCGCATAATCATCTGCCATTGCTCTTGTGACACGAGGACCTACCCAAATCATCGCACTAATGCCTGAAATTAAAAAGAAGGCAATGAGTACGCTGATAATATTCCCTCCATGTTTTCCAAACATGTGCTCTGCCACAATGTGTCCGACTTCCACCTGTCCTTTTAGTAAACTAAGTGGAGCTTGTGACAGAAACGCTAATTGTAAAAGCACGTATAAAATACTAACCACTAGCGTTCCCCAGATTAATGCTCTAGGCAAATTCTTTGCAGGTGATTTGATCTCTTCTACAATATAAGCAGCTGCATTCCAACCAGAATAAGAATAGGTCACATAAACAAGAGCAACGGCATAAACAGGTAGCCATATTTCTTCTTTCCATCCTGCACTCCAATCAAGAGAATGCTCAGTATTTGGCATACTTAAACCTAAAATAATAATAGCCAAAATCAAGACTAACTTGAATAAGGTAGCTACATTTTGAAATACACTACTCGAACGAATATTAAAGGAATGAACTACAGTAAGCACTAGGATCGTCCCTACCGCCATTTGCATAGGCGTAATAAAGGTCACTACCATAGAGGTATATGCCGCCATAGCCATAGCAGCCAATGCAATGGGAGCTGAAAAGCCAACAGTCAAAGATACCCAGCCCGACAAATATCCAACAAAGGGATGATATATATCGGAAAGGAAATGATATTCTCCACCTGATCGAGGGAGACGCGTTCCTATTTCTGCATAAGTAAATGCTCCAAATAAGGACACCACACCACCGATAATCCACAAAGCAAGAATACTCCAAGTATTTTGAATGGCTTCTAATTGGAATCCTAGAGAAGTAAATACACCTGTCCCCACCATATTCGCCACTACAATAGCAGTTGCACTCCACCAACTAATTTTACTCCCCTTATAATATTGCATTGATTTTAAGTACTTAGATTTATCGCATTCGTCCTTTGTTCCTGCCACTCAAAGGTAAAGAATCTTTATGCCCCATGTTTTGTCTTAACAGAACCTTCACATAATTCGACTTATCTAAGAACAATTCTAACCTTTTAACAACAGTTATTCGTATTAAAACATATTTTTATCATCTTCTGCTTCATGAAATAAGAGTCTATTAAGGATTTATTATATTTGATAAAAAGACCCACTCCCAATGAAATTTGAGCTCAGCCACGATCGTCTTGCTAATCAAGTTTTTGATAAGACTTCTGTCGAATCAAAAGCTCGTAGAAAGGTAAAAGCCTTGGTAGAAAGAGCATATGAAAGATTTCAATCTAGAGGGATCCTTCTGACACAAGATGATATAGATGAAATCAAGCCTTTCGAAAAGGCTATACAATTTTCAGCTTTCGAAATTCAATTCATCCAAAAAAGTAAGGCCGCATTGCAAGCTGCGGCCCAGAGACGACAAAGAATTGCTTTGACCATCACCAGCGTACTAGCACTATTGCTAGTACTTGCCCTTTGGCAATGGCGCAAAGCTGTTTTAAGTGGGAAACAACAAATACGTATGCGATTAGCTTTACAGGCTGATGATGCGCTAGAAAGAGGAAAACCATCCACCGCTTTTCGGCTGATCGAAGCGGCGATGGCGCTACCAACAGCAGCCAATTCCCAAGAAGTAATGGATAAGGTTTTGAACCAAATTTGGGAAGCTGGTTTGGAGCGTGATCTTATTCATCCCGATACGGTTACAGATTTTGACATTGCCATACATGACTCTTTAATCCTTACGGCTTGTAAAGACGGTGTAGTCCGCCTTTGGAAAAAAGATGGCACCCTTGAGGAAGTCTTTCAACACCAAGCTCCCATTCATGCTGTTCGTTTTTCAAAAGATGGCCAGTCCTGGGCTTCTGCTTCTGCAGATGCTCGTGTAGCATTTTACGAAAGTAAGAGAGATAGTATTCTTGTTCTAGATCATCCATCAGCTGTTGTAGATGTAGCATTTGGCGTTTTTCAACGAAAATTATACCTCCTTACTGCTTGCGAAAATGGTAGTATCCAACTATTTGATCAAAGCGGAAAAGCTATTTTCCAAACCCAAAAAGAAGCACCTATTGTAGGTTTTGGATTTAATGGTTCAGGCGATCATATCTTAATGGCTAGCCCTTCTGAAATTGAACTGATGCCTACTTTAAAAGCAGTTATTCCAAAAATTCCACTAGAAAGCTATTTTTATAAACAAGATATTCTGAGTGCGCATAGCATTGTCTCTGATAATAGTAGAACCAGTATTTTGGTACAAGCAAAAGATTCCAGTTTTGTACTTAGTCTGCAGGCAAAAGTATTTGATATTGATCGAGACTCTATCAATGGATTTGCCCATTTAAACAATCATTTAAAAGGTTTTGGCCATAGTGTTATCTCCACTGAGTTTGGAAAAATTGTTGGAAGATACCCTGCAGTCTTGATGGTTCGTCAAGATTCGACCTGTAAATCTTGGTCGGCTAGAAGAAAGGATAAAAATGGTAAGCCTCTAGAAGAAATGGACTTTACCATTACCTTACGCAAACCCATAAACTACGCTTGTTATTCGCCTTCCGGCAAATTCTGCTTTACGGCTTCTCAAACCAATGAATCGGAAATTTGGCGAGTAGTGCGCAAAGAATTAAAAGACAAAATAGAGCAAGAACAAAATATCAAAATTGCAGATATTCTTCCCGTTCGAACTCAAAAAGCACAGTTTTCAAATAATGATCAATACCTCATCACTTCTTATTGCGAACCGACCATTCACATCTGGAATTGGCAGCAAGCAAAAGAAAGCGTTGATCAAAAGACAAAAATGCAGTACTTTAAACAGCATTTAAGAGAACTCACAAAAGAAGAAAAAGCGCATTTCCATATTAATTAGATTAAATGAGATTACTACTACCTGTTTTATTGTTCCTTTTTATCCTCCCCAACATAAGCTGGGGGCAGATGAATGCTACCTTGACAATTCGTGATAAAGAAACTCATTGTGAGACCTATGTCATGGAAGACCATTTTTATTCCTATTCACCTACGGCAGGGGTTTTACTTGCAGGATTAACATATAAAGCTACGCTAACATTTGAGTTTTCTCATAAGGGTAAAACTATTAATCAAGCGAACTATCTAAAGCATCAACTAGATATTCAGTTGAAATATGACTCTACCTTGTTTAAAGAAACATTTATAACTCCCAAAGGGAATGAACTAACCCTCAGGCTGAAAACGCAAAAGGAAAAAATAGAAGAAAAGCTGACCGTCCATATCACCCAAAAGAACGGAACAATCATTGCACAATTTCAATTTCCTATAGAACTAATCGAAAACATCTTTTTGTTATCCAATGGAGCTAGAGGAGGTCAAAACAATAGTCGGGACGATAAAAATAAAGATCTGTTTTCAAAAGCACCCCTGCTAATGACGGTCAATAATAAACAAGAAGGATCGTCTAGGCAGTATCGAGTAGATTCGATTCTTACTTTATCTCTACAAAAAGGCACTGAAGGTTACCTTTTTTTCATAAAAGCGAGTCCCAAGTCAGCATCTTCAGAACTTACTGTCCAAACAAAATGGATAGGTAAAAGTCTTTATACTATCTACAATGATGGACCAAGATTTGGCTTTGCCGTGCGGCCAAGGGAGATCGATCAGTTAGATCGGAAGTGGGAAAAAGCTTTTTTTGATACTATAGAATTGGTGGAGTTTCGGAAGCCCGTAAAATTTTTTCGACCAGCTAAGATAATCTCCTTTGAAAATGAGCAAATCGATGAGGTTTATACCCTTCAAGTTCAAATCAGCAATGAAGAAAAAACCAACACCAAAATTATTAAATTTTATATGCTGGAATAAAACTCACTTTATGAGACTATTACTGCCCATTTTATCATTCCTTCTTGCTTTCTCGAATATCGCTTCCGCTCAAATGAGCGCTACTTTAAATATCCAAGACCAGCAGTATCTTTCTGAATCTTACAAAGTGGAAGATGAATTTATTCCATACGCATCCAGTACAATTTTACTTTTTACAAAAGAGTCCTACAATGCGGAATTATCCTTTCAATTTTCTTACCAAGAAAAGATTATCAATCAAGCGAATTTTGAAGAACACCAATTAGAGTTAGCATTTAGCTATAATCAAGAATTATTTACCATAATACCTGATCTTTATACCGCAGATAAGCGGCTTACACTCAACTTTAAAGTTGATGATGTAGAAGCCCTAACCGAATTGGATATCCTTATAAAAAATGAAGAGGAAGAGATTGTTGCCAAGTATAACTTTTCATTGGAATTCGCACAGGAAGACTATATTCAAATTACCTATGCTGTCAATAATCATGAAGATAGGAGCGTAATATTTACTGCAACGCCGCTAATTCTTAATATTGAAACTAAAGATAGCTCATTTTATTACCAAGTAGATTCTACGACTATTATCATCCCGATGAAGAAAGAATCGTCTGGCTTCAAAATTGGAATGATCATTGACTTTTTAAACATAAAACAAGGATATTTATTTGAAGACTTGGATATAACAATAGAGTGGTTAGGCAAAGGACTTATCATAGAATCGCTAAATGATTCGGAGTATCACTTCCAGCTAAGCCCCCAAGAAAATCCCCATCAAAATAATAAATGGAGTACCTACATAGCCGATACGGATGGAATATCTGAATATATCTATTCCTCTCGCATAACACCTTCCCCGCTCCCTTCTGATTTTGATCAAAATACTATTGAAGATATTTATAGTATGCAAATATCATTAGCCAATAAAGAGACCAAACAAATGATTACAAAAAGAATAGATTTCTACATTTTGAAATAAGGATTTATGAAAATACTATTGCCCATCTTTTCATTGCTGTTTCTATTTTCAAGCATTGCTTCCGCTCAGATGAGTGCGACCTTGACTATTCAAGACCAGCAGTATCTTTCTGAATCTTATCAAGTGGAAGGTGAATTTTATAGCTATTCCCCTTATGTCTTTTTCCTCCAAGCAGAAAGTCAACAGTATGTTCCTCTTGAATTTCAATTCTTCCACGAAGACCAGCTGATTAATCAGCTTAATTATAAGGAGAAACAGCTCCGTTTAGTACTAGATTATCCTAAATCTTTACTCACATGCACTAGGTTGCCCATTCGTAAAAAGCAACTCCTTCTGAATATCGAAACTCAAGACATTTTAGCCAAAGACTCCCTAAATTTTTATCTCACCAATAACACGGGTGAAATGGTCGCCAAATTTTCCTTCCTATTTGAAATAACCTACTCTTATTCTTTAAGCCAAAATGGTAACAATATTCATCATGGCCCAGTAGATACTAGGCTAAAGTTCTCTGAAGCCCCACTTTTGATCCATATGACTAGTATGCTAAGCCAGCTAGATACTTATTATCCGTTGGATTCTACCATTGTCATTCCTATGCGAAAAGAGGATCAATATACATTGAGATTTTTCATCCATATAGATACCATCATCAATGGCAATGAAATAAATGAGCTAGAAATTGAAACAGTCTGGGTAGGAAAAGGCTTGATTCAAGTAAGAAGTGAGGATGATCAAGCCATCCGTTTTCATATCTTTCCCAAATCGAATGAGCAGCTCAATAAAAAATGGCAGACTTATCTACCTTCTATTCACTTCGCCAATTCATCCCATGCACCCCCCCCTACATTTTCACCTCGCCCTGACCTTCAAGCCTTTGATGATAAAAAAATCAAAAATACATATACCATGGAAATACAGATCCTAGATCGACGTACTCAAGAAAAAAACTCAAAGACCCTTATTTTTTGGCTGCAAGATTAAGCAGCTATTCACCATAAAGAATCAGAAAAACTTGATGAATGATGCTAAAATTTATCAGCAATGAGTAGACCAACTACGCTCAAGATGGTAACAAAATGGGAAAGAATAGGATAAATAATCAAAACATGTCAAGAATCGTATTCTATTTCTGATGAAAGTAAATAAATTTATTACAGACTCTGTTATTCATCCAATATTGATGATATTTATACCATGCAAACGTTCATTATTCATGAACAAACCAATGAAATAAATGCAAAAACGATAGACTTCTACATTCTAAAATAAAACCTCCAAAACCATGCGAGTATTCTTTCTTTCCTTCTTCCTCATCTTTACCCACTCGATCTGTTCCGCAAGTATGAATGCAAAGTTAAGAACCATGAATGTGTTCATAGAGCAAGTCATTGAAAGTGAGACTTACTTAGTAGATGGAGAATTCTACTTTTATGCGCCTAACGGCATTTACCTTGCAAAAGATCAAACAGTTACTCTTGGAGTCGAATTCTCCTTTGAGTACAAAGGGAAGACGATTACTGCCAAAAACTTTAAATCCCAAGGCATAAGTTTATACATTGAAGAACTGGGTCTAATTGCTCATCAGGAAGAAACGGATTGGCCCAAAGTAGTGGATGATCATCTTGAAATCAACTTCCAAATAGGAAAAGAAACAGGTGAAACAAAACTATTATTAGCATTTGAAGATTCAACTGACAAGAGCATCGCCGAATATGAATTTTTAATTGAAATTCAGGAAGAAGATCTACTTTCTAGCGGAGGTGTAACGATCATCAAAATGCAAAAAGAAAACCCGATCATGATTAAATTGATAGATAGCAATGGTAAAATAAGCTATCAACAATTAGGGTTTAGAGATACCATCGAGGTCGATCCTAAAGAAGAATACCGCCTTTTTATAGAAATAGAAAACTGGGGTGAGAAAGATGGAATCTCTGCCTCGGAGATCATAGATTTCAAAAATAAGGAAGAGGCAAGTGTAGATTGGGCATGGAAAGGTAAAGAGTTAAGTTTTAAACGAGTAAGCAAAAATAAAATGTTCATGATGCTCCATCCCAAAGAGACTGGAAAAACAGGTCAACCTCTTTCTACAGGTCTAGATATTTTTACGCCTACTACTCCCCCTCAAACATGGCAAAAAGACGTGGTAGATCGTTACAAGGGCACCCATGTCAATCCATCTTATTTAAGATTAGTCCGAAATAAAAATACTGCTTCCAATATCAATTATCAACCACTCATTATCACCCGGAATCAGAAAAAGAAAGGATCAAACTTCAATCAACTAAAGCCAAAGGAAATTAGATTGAGACGAAAGGCACAAAGAGCATTTGAAAGGAAAAACAAAAACACCTATCAAGTACTCCAACTCCAAACAGTGAAATTTAATACCTATCAACTCAATAATGCAAGGCTTAATAAGACCAAGACTAAAAGCAATAATTCAAACTTAAGAACTAGCCCGGCCATGAGCCAAGCAGTACTCAAAAATAATAGCTTCGTCCTACTACAAACTCAAAAACCTAAATACAAATACTATACCCTTGAATTATTGGTGAAAGAGGAAGGTAGAGATTTTGATGTATTTAAAGAGCTCATTTTTAAAGTAACACAATAATTAGCAAGTATATGGGAGAACAATCCTTAATGCACTTGATCCAACACATGCAACCCCAACTGAATGAGGGAGAGTATGTCTTTGTATCCCTTAAAGATCCTTCTTCCATTTCCCGAGACCTTCCGATCTGTGAAATGAAAGAAAAGGAAGGTGTGACCTTGATATTGGCTCGAGAAGAAGCGGAAGGACTAGGTTTGTCCTTCGATTATATTGCCTCCTGGATTACTTTGAATGTGCATTCTGCCTTGGAAGCAGTTGGACTAACCGCAGCTTTTTCTTCAGCATTGGCAAAACACAATATCAGTTGCAATGTAGTCGCTGGATTTTATCATGATCACCTTTTCGTAGAAAAGAAAGATGCTCAAAAAGCGATGCAAGTACTCAAAACTATGACCACTTCTTTATGATCAGTAGCTGCATAGAGTCCCTATACATGGCCCTATGCAGCTACTTAAAATTTAATGCGCTTGCGCTACGCGTCTCTCTTCTAATTTCTTTCTATTCATAAATAGTATTCCAAATAATATAATCAGAATAGCAGGAAAAATCGCAATGTTAGATAAAGTTGCTTGACCAGCAACTAGATCTGCCGCATCAGCAGTAGCGCCACTTGCTATAGCCGTTTCTCTTGCAGAATCTAACCAGCCACCAATAACGGGCTGCCAGATACCTGTCGCAAACATACCTGCACCACCAATGAGTGACATCCCTAGTGGGCCTGTTTTGGGTAGATATTCTCCAACAAAACCAATCATGGTTGGCCAGAAATACATGACCCCAATCGCAAATAGAATAGCCGCTACATACACCATTCCACCCGTTGCCATACTCATTAAGAAGATACCTAAGGTGGCAATAATCGAAGATATAAATAATACCCCAACTGGGTTTAATCGGTGAACAATAGGTCCTGCAAAATATCGCCCTACAGCCATCAGTCCCGTTACTAAAGCTAATACTAACATCGGACTAGCACCTGCTTTTCCTAAGATACGCTCTACCCACTGCTGTGTACCTAACTCCGTTGTTGCTGTCAAAGTCATACAAAGCGCCATGAATAAGAATAATGGCGTTAATAAGTTCTGTAAGTTGGTTGAAGTTGAAGTCTCGATATTCTCGCTTTCTGGAAATTCCTGACCAAAAATTAAAGCACCATAAATTAAGGTAGGAATGACCATCACGGCAATTTGTAATTGCCAGCCCATGTCCATACCAGTCATAAACTGCGATACCAAACTACCAATCACAATACCTCCTGGGAACCAAACGTGGAACCGATTCAACATCGTGGTCTGGTTATCATAATACATATCTGCAATCATCGGATTACATGCAGCTTCTACTGTACCATTGGCAAAACCAATTAAGAATGTAGAAATCAATAAGCCCCAAAAACCGCCTGCGTAAATCGTCATCACTAAGCCCACCAAATGCGAAATGAAGGCCAACCACATTAGTCGGCGAGCACCAAGGACATTATATAATAATCCACCAAAAATAGTTGCTAATGGGAAGCCCCAAAAAGCCATGGAATTGACCCACCCTAATTGAGTATCTGACAATCCAAAATCTGTTCCCAATTGGGAAAGAATACCTGCGCGAATCGCAAAAGTCATCGCTGTTACGGCCAGTGCTATGCAACTTGCGTTGAATAATCGGCCTCTGTTTACGTTCTGCATATACAATGTTTTTCGTTTTGACAAATAGTATTTGTGGGACTCTTTCACAAGTGAAAGAGCCTTCGTTGATTTACATTTCTTCTTTTGCTAATTCTAATATTTTAATATTACGGAAAGCTACTCGATCACCATGGTCTTGTAGAGCAATATGTCCTTTACGACCAGTGCCAAAGCCTTTCATATCTTTGAATTTGCTATTGGCAATCATGCTTTTCCACTCATTCGTCCACATCTCATATTCCACTACTTTTCTACCATTTTGCCAGTGTTCTACTTTCCCATTATTGACAATCAAACGGACTTTATTCCACTCACCTGCAGGTTTTACAGTGATATATTCACATTCGATCATATCATACAAATCACCTGCACGATGCGTCACAAAACGCGCATCTGGGTGGCAAGTATTATCCAAGATTTGCATTTCTGGACCAGTATGCCAGACATAGTCGTATTCATCTGATTCGATGACATTGAAGATAATACCGCTATTTCCACAAGCAGCAATTTTCCACTCCAAGCGAAGCTCATAATTTTCGTATACACCTGCGGTCATAATATCACCACCATCTTGTGCTTGCCAACCGCCATCATCTTTTTGTTTGGAGTCCAAAGTCAATGCATCGTCTATAATTTTCCATGAACTACCAATCGTTTCTTTACCAAAATTACGCCAGCCATTTGTTGTACTTCCGTCAAATAGCAACTTCCAGCCAGCAGCTTTTTCGGCTGCTGTTAAGGTATTTGCCGCTACAGGCGCAGGTGCTGCTTGCACAAATCCAAGGTCACCTTGTGGAATCTTATTCATGGTATACCACGCCTCTGTTGACCATAACTCTTTACCACTTGCACTTAACCAATCAGATGGTAAATGCACATAAACGACATGGCCTTCTTTCATGCCATCTAATTCTAAAAATACTTTCTTGCGATCATCAGACATGTTTACAGAAAGTACTTTCAAACTTTCTACATCTTTTTTAGGTCCACCATATTCATGGGTTGGCAAATACCACCATTGTTGGATATCGTATTCAGCAGCAGTTAAGCCCTGATTGACATCTAGTGCTTCCGTAAATTCAATTTCAATACCATTACTCTTTGCTCTTACGGCCAACATTTCAAAAGCAGACTCACCATTGTACTTCAATCTTTGAAGGCCATACCACAGCTTATCATTCTGACGCCAGTTTCCTGTCGATCCAATTCCACCGATATAAAGTGCGCCATCTGGCCCCCAGGCCATACGGTTTACACCTGCTTCTAAGCCTTGAATAAAGCGGAATACCGCTCCTTGATAATTGCCATCTACTTTTTCTACGTAAACACGTTTCACCCCGCCATGCGTTACCTCCCCATGAATCATCTGCCCTTGGTATGGCCCATCATTGATGTACATTGGAGTAGTTGGAGAGTTACCAATCTCGTCTTGCGGTAACCATACCACTGGTTGTTTTACTGCCATTTGTGCCACGCGAGCAGAATCTACAGCTCTCGACCCAAAGAAGTCTCCTTGAGTGACATGTAGAATCTTACTAGAAGGTAACCAATCACCTTGGTTATCTGCGATAAATATTTCATTATCGACTCCAATCCCTACACCATTGGGCGTACGTAAACCAGATGCTACATACTCAATTTCTCCAGTGGACCTGGAAATACGAATAGCTTTACCACGATCCGGAATCTGTGGATTTGCACTTGCCCCTCCTGGCAAAATGGCAATGGCTAATGCCCCATAGAAATAATCATCCTTATAAGCTAAGCCAAAAGCAAATTCATGGAAATTTGCGGAAACGCGCCAACCGTTACAAAGCGTATAATATTCATCAATGATCTCATCTCCATCATGATCGATCAACTTCGTCAATTCTTGCTTTTGCAAAACGTAGATCGTATCTTCCACTACTTTTACGCCTAGTGGCTCTGCCAAACCTTGGGCAATCTTTTTCACCCCTATTTTAGAAGCATCGCCGCTATCTACATGATCTAGGATGTAAATTCCGCCTTCTGCATCCCAAGTACTTACCACCAACCTTCCATCAGAAAGAAAATCCATTCCACCCACCTTGGGTAAGAAAGTTTCAGGACGTGCCTGACTGATATCATAACTTGGATGTACTTTTTCTAAAGGAAACTGATCACCAGGAATAGCAATCGCATTGGCCATGGGTAATGCTTCGGCATTCGAATTTGGAACCCTTGAACGTAAATGCGTAAATGCTGTAGCTGGAACAATCGAAAACTGATCATCATCAAACGATTTCCACTGCAATGATAGGAACTTGCCTCCCAAGCCTTGGAAAAACTTCACTTTAAATGGATGGTTTCCGGCTTTTAAAGCAATCTCTCCATCTTTAGGGCTGGCACCATGGAAGCCATCGTGATCAATTACTTCCACATCGTCAATCCACAATTTAGAACCATCATCACTCAATAGACGGAATACATAGTTATTATCCTTCGGAATCGTAATTACCCCTTCGTAAACCATTGCAAAGTTTGCTTCCAAGTCTACAAATTGACTAGTTTCTACGTGTACATTCTGAAGAATACCTTCATATAAAGGCCTTTGACTTTCATTAATTTGGTCAACCGAATTAAGATGACCATCTGTTTCATAAATCTTCACTAATAAGCCAGGAAGGAGGTTATTATTTTGAATAGAAGAATCCCCGTTCACATAATTCAAATCACCTAAACTAACCGTATTTTCTTCAGGCATCAATGCTTCTTCATCTGCATCTAATCCCATAATATAGCTAACCATAGAGCGGATATCTGCTTCTGCCACTTCATGGTGGGCATTCATCGCTGCTTCGCCCCAAACACCTGAACCACCATTGATTACTTTCTTCACCAAGTAGTTGGTATTATCTTCATTATTTCGATAGCGCTTTGCCACCTCAACATAAGCAGGGCCGATTGTTTTCACGTAAGTGTTATGACAAGTTTTGCAATCATTACGTTCAATAAGACGATAGCCAAGTGGGCGAAAATCATCTTTGCCGCCATCTACTACTTTATTTGCATTTTCAACTAATGGTTCTTTCGTAAAGTAGGTTGTCAAACTTGTTGCGCCGTTTCCATTTAAAGTTAATAGCCCTTCTATATCTAAGCCAGAAATATCTCCTCTGGTGCGATCTTCTTTATGAATCACTTCATAACTTCCGTCGGTTTGTATACTACTTGTAATAGCTACAGAACTGAGATTGTTTTTGTAAAATAAAATAGCGCCTTTCGGCAAATTACTTACTTGAAAAGTACGAGACAAACCTGGCATTTTCGTTTTACCCTCCACATATTCTGGACGTTCAGAGACCTTTACTCTTTGGCCATTCTTTAAAATCAACTCATAGTTGATTTCAATGCCTCCATCGCGTATACGATGACCTCTGTATTGCAAATTTGGCGATTCCTTGACACCATTGATATCCACTTCCCATGGGGATCTTACCGAGTTTTCAAAATAAGTATCTCCCAATGAACTAGGCTGTGGCCCGTGGACAGTTGTATAAACAGCTCCATCGAAGTTTACGCCACCTTTCCAAGCTTTGTAAAAATTTCCATCATTTGCACTGTAAGCTACCCAAAGGTTGTCGTGTAAGGCAAGTGTTAGCATTCTAGCTTTCGCATCTAAGACAGATCGAAAAACCCAAGGGTTATGCGCTCTTTGAACATCTGAAGAAATTTGATGCGTAGTATTGCAAGCAATCACGTAAAACAGAATAGCTAGTAATAAACTAACAGGAACAAGTTTTTTCATAATTTTCAATTTGCTATGAAGCATTTCTAATGCTTCAGTTTTTGGTCATCGGAGGTTATTCTAGCTCCTAGAATGGGTACTTATTGCTAAAAATACACTAAGTGTGAAAGTATAAAATGAATTTGAATATTAAAAATGGTGCTCACTTTTTTCATGCAGTATACACCAGTTTTATTTTACCAAGTCTGTTCTACCCAAAATAATATTCCAATATTATTCACAATTCGCTAAAAAGAATGGCTAGCCCTAATCATCTCCATTCAACAGATATGCGTTTTTCCATCCAAAAAAGAAAGATATATGAAATGGACCAAGGTAGTTGCGTCAGTAACACATCAAATGGCTTTTGCTCCACTCTAAGTTGCCATTCTTCTATCTTTTGGGAAAGTAATGCCTCCCGCATAAGAAAACGCGTTCGAAAACCATCAATAGATAGCTCTCCTAAGGCATTCCAGTTTTGAATAACAGCCTCTAACAAAGAGTCACATAGTTTTTTATCCTCCTCAGATAATGTGGGAGAGGTAGTCAGCTCCCTATGAATAGACCATCCGCATAATAACTTATTCAGTGCCAATGCTTTTTCTTCTATTGCTATATCCCCCCTTCCCAAGTATTGAAGGGCACATACCCCATAGGCTTTACTTTCTTCATCCCTAAACTGCTTGCTCTCTAATAAATTTAATCTTTCAAATAAGGTAGGTAAATAAGGATGAAGAAGAATTAATCCTGCATTACTTATAAATAAATGATCTGCCGTATCCAAGTTGTTTGGTTTAAATAGTTGGACTAAATTATACTAGAACAATTTGATGTAAAATAAGAATGTTCTAGTATAATTTGTTAAGCCTACTATTCTTTATTGATCTTCATAAACTCTTCGATTTTATCATTAAGTACCGTTACAGATAAATGGTAATGCTTGATTTTCCAGCCAGCTGCGGTAAGAATGGCCACCCCCGAACCTCTACAAATCCCCATCCAAGTATCTAAGGTTTCATCCCACCAAGCCATTTTGCGATCCTCTCCCATATACATTTGGCGTTCTTTTACTTTAAAGTCCCAAGCGGATTCGCGCTCAAAGGCAAATCCGGCCCATTCCCTCAATTCATCTCTTAACCATCTCTCTGAAGGATCTGTACCTATGTAGATACCATCTTTTGTCATCGCTCCGAAGAATGCATCCTCGTCTGCTACTGCTGCCGCTTTATGCCATCCATCAATTATCATTCCTAGTGTTTTTTCTGCTGCAATTGCTTCGGTAATGCAGTTTTCCTTCCTTCTAGTATCGATAATTTGGCTAATTTTCCAACCCTCTTTGGTTTTCACCAAATCGAATGCATTCGTACCACAATGGGACTGCTGGTCGCCTTTATAAAAAGTATAATCCGTCCAGGCAGTCGCCAAAGGTTCATCAACTCTGATATCGTAGC
The DNA here is from genome assembly GCA_022448955.1 of Saprospiraceae bacterium. Lineage (GTDB taxonomy): Bacteria > Bacteroidota > Bacteroidia > Chitinophagales > Saprospiraceae > JALEHC01. The sequence continues at coordinate 1,334 of JAKVCU010000132.1, read as the reverse complement.
TCCAAATTTTTTCATCCCAAACTTCATCATGTGGTGTGCCAATCGCTTTCAAAAAACGATCCAAATTACCAGCTTTTAGCTGCATATCTCCATTCTGATCATAAAGGACGCTTTGCATGGATGCATGACGCAAAAAGGCACGCGCCACCATGCTGCTATCTCCAGCTCGCATACCATCAAACATACTTTGGATAACTGTTTTCACCTCCATCTCAGGTGATTTTTCTTGGGCATTGGCAAGGGTAAATAGGCATAAAGTAAGCCATGTAAAGGTTAATTTCTTCATATTTTAAGCTTTAGAAATGACAATTTACTAGAATCAACTAGCAAACTAAGCATCATTATTACGAAATTTAGCCCATGCTTAAAAATTTCACTTCCTACATTCGGTCTAAACTAGGTCTTTGGCGTTCCATCTTGATTTATTATTGGAAGCCTTTTAACGAAAGTCGATTAAAACAATTTTATGGGCAATTCATCACAAAAGGAGACCTCTGCTTTGATGTGGGAGCACACCTAGGCAACCGCAGCAATGCATGGCTAAAGCTAGGGGCGAAAGTGGTAGCGGTAGAACCGCAACCACAGTGTATTCGCTATTTAGAAAAGAAATTTGGCCGAAAGGCAGATTTTACTTTAGTGGAAAAAGGCGTTGGAACAACGGCAGGCACCGCAGAACTGCACATTAGTGCTTACACGCCAACCGTAACCACCCTTGCCAACCAAGAGTGGCGAAACCTTATTGACGAAGATACTTCCTTCAAAGTACAATGGGAAGAAAAAAAGACCATTGATATCACCACATTAGATCAACTCATTGAACAATATGGCCTTCCCGCATTCTGCAAATTAGATATTGAGAACTATGAGTACGAAGCCCTGCTAGGACTTAGCAAGCCTATCCCCTGCCTGTCTGTAGAATTTTATCCTGCAACCATCCAACAAGCTATACATTGTGTAAACCGATTAGAACAGATTACAGCCTATCAATACAATTGGTCATTTGGCGAAAGCCAGCAATTAGAACTCTCCCAATGGGTAGATGCCCATACCATCATCAGCTTTTTTCAAACGGTAAAACGCGGTGATAAATACGGAGATTTTTATGCTAAATATGCTCCGTAGGAAGAAATTAGAAAAGTAGTTTATAGCTTCATTTCTTTGTAAGCAGGTACTCATTAATAACTTAACAATAAAAAATTTTAAATAATTGATTATCAATGATATTTATTTTTCAATTACAAAGTTTAATATGGTTATCTGCTTAAGTAGTTAGGCTAAAAAATTGGTACAATAAAATTTTAGCGTCCCTTCAAAAACCATGCGTAACTTTCCTA
>JAKVCU010000131.1 GCA_022448955.1 Saprospiraceae bacterium | reverse complement strand
TAATAAATTCTTTTAGTCAGTTCTAAAATCGTGCGTAACTTTCCTATCGTCAGTTACTTACTATTTTTGAGCTGACGAATTTATTATACAAGCAATTTTGTCTAGCCGCTTAATCATCATGAAGAAAAATATTTATACATTAATGTTAAAAATAAATCGGAGGATAAGGATGGAGTTTCTAAGTAAGGATAAGTTAAAAAAATACCTAATTTATGCTGTTGTAGAAATACTCCTTATCGTCATTGGTATTCTGCTGGCTTTATCACTTAGTACTTGGCAAAGCAATAATAAAGACAATACAATTGAGAGAGATTATATTTCTGACTTGATCATAGACATTGGTCAGGATACTTCTTACTTTAATCGTAGAAGAATTAGAAATATTAAAAAGAAAATAGCAGCGCTGAATCAAGCTAAAGCATATCTATTAGGAGATTATCAAATTAAAGATACCCTCTCGTTTTTAACCGCCGTTGGATACGGCGCGAGGTACAGTAGAGTTATTGCAACGAGCAATAGTTCAACCTATACCGAACTTGTTAGTACAGGAAACCTTAGAGTTATCAAAGACAAAGACATTCGAAAAGAAATAATTAATTATTATGAAAACAAAGACGCAGCGGCTAAAACAATTCAAGGCAGTAAAACAGATTACTTGGATTATGTAAACTCTTTGAGATCATTTAAAAAGAATACTCCAAATCAGATTTCAAAGAGTGACCAAAAGAGAATGCTTAGAAAAATAAAAGAAGACAAATTTTACGGCTTAATCAACCAAGAGTTGACATTTGCTGATGGTCTTGAAATACACTTTAAAAGAGGATTAGAAAATGGAATAAAAATGATTCAAATCCTCCAAGCATATAATGATAATACTAATTGATCATCATCAATACAACCCTACACCTAATGGTTAAATACTTAAACTCCTATATGTACCAGATGATAAGCGGCCTTCCTGTAAGATCAATGAATATATCTTTAACCGCCACTCAAAAGCTACTTCTCATTAAATTAGGTACGCCACTTTGTTTTTTTATTAAATTCAGCGGATTGCACTTGTTGGTCTCTCCTTATTTTATCCAAGATTTCTTTTGGCGTAATCGTATCCTTATCATAAGTGATTAACCAATAGGGGCTTTCTTCTCTCAACTGCTTCTTTAGTATCATTCGGTTTTTGCGATACTTGCGTACCCATTTATTGATGTTCACTTCTTCAGGAAGTTGAACAATGATTTCCTCTGTAATTACATAATCAGGAAAGGCTGAAGGTGGCTTTTGCTTTAGCACCCAGTCTTGTTTGTTGGAAGCGATGGATTCCAGCAAACTTTCCAATTTCATTACATCATCAGGACGTCCGTCTTTACCTGTTACAGATTTAAAATCCCCTTCTTCGATATAAGTTATACTTACCGTTTGAGCATCAGGAATATCTCCTTTATAAACATCATCAAACTGCCAAAGATTTACTTTCTGAAAGGTTTCTAGCAATTCAAAATACTGCTCTTCTGGAATTCTTTTGATGTAAATACCTAAACGATCTGTGAATCTTTCTCCTTCATAGGTCACTATGCCTTTTTCGTATACCCTTAAAGTATATACAGGGCAGCGGCCATAACAAGGGCCTTTACGCATTTCTATGTCTTTGCGCAATTCTGCAAGACCAACATCTTTGATATTGGAACCACATGATGATAGCATCAATATAAAAAGTGTACCTATCAGGGTAGAATAGACCCTGTTATTTAAGAACGATTGGATGGTCATTAGTTGCATGTGTTTGATAATCGACAATAACTTTAAACTAAGAAACTTAAGAAGATAAAAACTCAACAAAAAACTGTTTTGGAAGCAATTAAATGCGATTTTTATTCTTCTTGACTGAAAGTTCGTTTAGTTTTTGATTGTCTCTCCGCTTATGCTCGGCGCAATTTACTATATCCTATTGATTTGACTTATAAATGTTGCAATAATATGTTAAAGAAAATTATTTAATGGTTTTTTGAACTACAATTTTTTTCGACCACCTTTGGGTACCGCTCGAAATTTGCAGATAATAAACCCCATCAACGAAGTCCGTTACATCAATAAGTGCATAGTTATTAACAGTTTGAACATTTATTTTTTTACAAACTTTGCCATGCAAATCTATTAATACTAAACGATCAATTTTAGAATTTATTGGATTGATATAAATAAAATCGCTACTTGGATTCGGAAATACTTGAACCTTAGGCACTTCGCTAGAAGAAGAAATATTTGATACCAAGCCACAGTTATCTTCATTCATAAAACTTGACCTACTTGTATTAAGTACTGCCCAAAGTCGATCTTTCTGCCCATGCGTAAACATTGACATACAAGCGTCATCTGTATAATTCATAAAATTCATATACATATCCAGTGTTTCACAGGTAAACTGAGCATCACTAGGACACTGATTGAGATAAGAGGATGATTGGGGTGGAGTATCCTCTACTCCATCTCCTTCCGCATTACAATTATCCCATAGGTGATACAAATCAAAAAAATGACCAATTTCATGAGTAAGAGTACGCCCAAGATGATAAGGTGGCTCTACTGTCCCTACGGTACCTACTACTTCAGGAATGATTCGAATACCATCCTCTTCCAATGGACCAAGCCCAGGGAAACTAGATTGTCCCAATCCAGATTCCAAAGCACCTACCCAGATATTGAGGTATTGCTCTGGGCACCATGCATCATGGCCTCCCAAATCATTATAACAAATAGAACGACGATTATTCAGGAATTTACTTCCAATATTATTCACTTCCGTAAAGGTCCGAGTAATTCCTGTAGTAACTTGGCCATTAGGATCTGTATCTGCTAGTACAAAATTTAATGCCATATCCGTAGCTCTATACCTAAAAGCAAAGGGAATATCATCTTGCTCCATATTCAATTTCCGAAAATCCTCATTTAATACTGCTAATTGAGATAAAACCTGCTCATCGGAGATGTTCTCTTCTCCATTTCTATAAACAATATGAAAGACAATAGGTATAGTGATAGGATTACGATCCATTACCGGATGAGAAGCCAGAAAAGATTCGACTTGTTGGAGATGCCGATTACGCCTTTCTATGTCACTAGCCGAGATATTTTCTAAGTCAGTTTGGCTGGTACAACGCTGTCCATACATTGGACCTAAAGAAGTACATCCTACTAACAACAAAAGAAGTATTATTCGCATGAGGCGATTAGGTAGTTGTTGGTTATTCGTTGTTGATTGATAGCACCCCATCAATCAACAACGAACATCCAAAAGTCTAACGATTATTACTCGTATTTAGAAGGTTATATAGCTCATCAAACTTAGGCGATAAAATAATTTCTGTTCTTCTATTTTTTGCCCTACCAGCTTCCGTTTGGTTACTAGCAATAGGTACAAAAAAAGAACGACCAGCAGCAGTGATTCGTTTCGGGTCCACTTTATAAGATGTCAACACCTTTACAACGGCAGCAGCGCGATCAACGCTTAAGTCCCAATTGCTTGATGCAGAACCTTTCGAATCGGTATGTCCTTCAACTAGGATATCGATATCCGGATTTTGATTTAATATATTTGCAACCTTTTCCAACACTTTTTTCCCTTTGTAATCTACTGATTTACTACCTGTCTTGAATAGTAAATCTTGACTCAAAGAAAGATTCAAACGGCCATTCTTTTCTTCTACACTGATATCTTTACTAGAAATATTATATAGAACCTCCGACAATCTATCTTTCACTTGGGCCATCTTTTCTTCCTTGACATTGAGTAAGGATTCAAGCTCTCTTATCCGGCGATCTCTATCTTGAATATCTCCCTTAGCATTCAGATAATCATATTCTACAGTGCTTAATCGAGTATCTTTCTGATAAACTTGATACTCCAGATTGGCAACATTTCTTTGTCGATCTTCTAATTCCAATTGTTGTGCAGCTAACTGCTCCTGCAAACTTAACTTTTCGTAAGCTGTTGTAGTACGAATTTCTTTATTTTGATTTTCGTAACGATCATATTTTTCCAACAATTCTTGATAGCTTCTATTAAGACTAAGATTGGTAGCTGTAAGTTGCTCGAGATCTTGTAAAGTTTCTGCTAGTTGCAAATCCTTTTCTTGATTAGCTTCTTGTAATTCGCGAAGCTCATTACTAACTTCATCTGCCTCTCCTACTTCATTTTCATAAAAAGCCAGCTTTTCCTTCAAATCATCATACTCCTTTTTAGAAATACAAGAACTCATGAATATTACAAGCGCTGTAAACAACAAAATCGATCTCATATGAAGGTAATAGTTTTTTATGGGATACCTAGTAAGCCCAAAATTTGGTATAATAAATGCTTTGTAATAAACGACCAAATTCGCTTTTATTTTATAGATTTAACTTTCAACACATAAACTTAGCCATATTTTAGATTAAAATCAAAAATCTGTATCCTTGAACCAGAATGCCTTGCAATAAATTTGAAAATCACCACGCTTAGCATGATGCTATCGCATCCTAGCAAGCAACCCCATACAGATCATAGAGTTCATTGCTTCTTTGATATAAAGTCTTAAGCCAAATGACTAAGGCGCTACAGCTAGGATAATTCCAATTAGATGTTTACTTTTCTTTTCCAATTTTTTGAATTAATCCTACCTTTGGAAGGACTTAAAATAAATGAATACCATATCACAAAGTAATAATGATGAATAAAATATTCTTACTATTAATTCCCATTCTTTTTTTGCAGTGTGCAGATAATCAAAAGTCTGTAATAAAAGGAGAACCCCAAAGGCAAGAAGCCCAATCAATTGTAGTTGCAGAAAAGCCTGAAAAAAAAGGAATCAGACTCATAGAACCTGAGATCGGGAGTATTCCCGCAACCCAAAAAGAAACAAATAAAGCTGGAGGCTTTACCCTAGTACCTACGAATGCTGAAGGGCCAGCAGGAGGAGTCGCCTGCATTGATATTACAACAAAGAATTTTAATAAGATCATCTCTATGCAATATACTATGCAGTGGGATCCTAAAGTTGCAAAGTTTGAAGGCATGAAAGATTTAAACTTACCCAGCTTGGGAAAAAACAACTTTGGATTGCATATTCTTGACCAAGGCCTGATGACTTTTGTATGGATTGATAATACGCTCAGCGGTATCACCTTATCTGATGGAAGTCCATTATATACAGCATGCTTCAACTTGAAAGGTAATACTGGAGATAAAACCACTTTCCAGATTACAGATAAACCAACGAGGAAAGAAGCCTTAGACGCTAGTGAAAAACTAGTACCTCTCAGCTCAACAAGCTCGACCATCAAGATTCAATAAAAAAAGTCCTCAATACTTTTCTTAAAAGTATTGAGGACTTTTTAATGAAAAAAGAATCATCTCTAATATTCAATCTCATCAAGGCTTAATACAAAACCATCTATCTTATATTTCTTTTTTAAAGATTTGCGATAATTAGTGGCAGCATCTTCATCATCAAAAGATCCTAGTATGACTTTGTAGATGGGCTTTTCATCTCCTTTTTCAACACTAATAAGGATATTGTCAAAATACTTTGCTTGTAAATCAGCTACTTGGCGCAAAACATTTTCATAATTGGAAAGCGAGGCTACTTGCACACCATATCCCTTGCTTGTTGGTCTTTCTAATACAATCTTGTACAAACCATACTGAGTATAGTCTTTCCCCACTAATTTCGCACTAGATTGCTTCCTAGTCAAATCAGATTTCTTTTTTCCTGTCTTACTAGACTTTCTAGTACTACCAGACTTCTCTGTAAGCTTCGATTTTGATTTAGAAGAAGATCCCTTACTCCTAGTAGAAGAAGGACTTTTACTTACTAACTCATCCTCTTCCTCTTCATCAAATTCGTCAAATGTTATTCTCGAAGAAGATGTATCATCATAGGTCTTGGGTTTTGTTCTTGATTTTTGTGATACAGAAGAAGAACCCTTTCCAACGACTTCTACTTTAACTTCCGCAAGACCATCCTGAATCAAACCTAGGCGCTCTGCTGCCGCTCTTGATAAATCAACTACCCTTCCCTTGATATAAGGCCCTTTATCATTTACAGTTACTTCAACCGATCTTTTGCTGTCCAGTCTAGTAACCTTTAGTTTTGTTCCTTTAGGGTGTTTTTTGTGAGCTGCCGTAAATTTGTTCTTGTCGTAGGTGTCGCCATAGGCTGTTTTACGTCCCTGAAATGAATCATCATAATAAGATGCCAATCCATATTCTTGTGCATTCATCGAAAATGCTGTTATAAAGAATACAGATAAAGTCAGAAAACGCTTAAAATTCTTCATAATGAATGGTTTAAATTACTAACTTTTTTCGCTCTCAATATAAATATTAAATGCTTGCCACACAATATTAAGTAAATACGCAAATTTAAAAGAATATCGCTTCCTCTTCTTGCAAAGAGACAAAGAATTGAATATCTGAATTTTATATCAACTACACTTTCATGAATTGCAACTTGTAATCAGATCATTTTGACTTTCGTCAAATTACTTTTCATAAAGGAGTCCAACCGTCATTAAGAGTGTACGGATAGCTAACGAAAAGAGAAGGTCCTAAATTATGTCAGCAAACGTATGAGTTGAATACTTCCTATGAGAATGAGTATACCTCCAATACCTTTGTTAATATATTGGCTTAAAAATGATATCCGCTTCTCCACTAATTTACTTAAAGCCACAAATAACCATAAAGAAAAAAATTTCCCTGTAGAAGTTCCAATTAAGAAGGCCCATAAATTAACCATATCCCCTTGAAAGCTCAGATCAATCAGCTTCGCCGAATCCAAAGAACTCAATATAAAAAACCAAAATGGCACCGCTTGTGGATTCAGTAACGCCAGTAATAAGCCTTTAAAAAAAGCTTGACTATTTTCTTTTAAGAAAGAAGTAGACGAATCCTTTCTTTTGACATCTTCTCCCTTATTTGGCTTAAGCCAAAAAAAAAGCCCTAATCCGATCAACACCAAAACGGCCACCCATTTAGTCCAAGCAGAAAAAGAGAGCAAATCAGTGAATACCATACTACACCACACCGCAACAAAAACCATTAGCATTTCTACCAAAGAGGCTGCTACAGACAAAATTAAAGCAGCTCTTGCTCCACTCGTCAAAGTAGTTTCTACTACGGAGAGGTTGATAGGCCCAAATGGTAGAGTACCTAAAAAACTAATAATTCCACCTACAAAAAAAATAAAGTACCATGTATCCATATCCCAAAACCACAATTTTTAATCGAAAGTTAAGCTACAAAATTTATCTTCAATAAATTCGTTATTTTTGCAACAACGTTGCATTATACACGAGATATCGCACCTACTTTTTGACAAATAGGTCTGCAAATTACTCTGCCCGAATTCATATAGTTTCTAGTGGCTAATTACTTGTTCATCATGCAACAAATGAAATAATATTTCTTATTGAACCTATTTTTTAGCTAAAGTAATGAACTAACGATAATGGTACAGAAGACCAATACTTTTGAAAATGCAGCAATTAGTTCTCAACGAGAGGTTTTAAATGATATCCATTTAAAATCAAAAAATATTGCCATTTACCAACGTAATCTCAAAAATTTAACTCCAACGCTTCAACAACTAGCTGATCAAGGTATCGAATTCCGTGCCAATGGTAGTGAGAAAGATATCTTATGTACTTTTAAAAAGTATTTGAATAAACATCAGCTAGAATATCCAGCTTTATTATCGGATATTCATCAACTTATTGCACTTTTCCAAGAGGTAACTCAAGCATTTACATTCCGCTTATTGTTTGCGACCATAAGTACCAACATGTGCAGTAGATTTCATACAGATATTAACAACTTAAGATTACTCTGCACTTATCTTGGTCCTGGAACACTTTGGCTACCAAATCAAGCCATCGATTATACGGCAGTAAAATCCAGAGGCAGTAATGAAGAAATGGTAACTGATCAACAACTTATTCAACAGCTAACCCCGGGAGATGTATGTATTTTAAAAGGTGCCTTATACCCTGATGCCAATCCTGTATTGCATAAAAGTCCTCCTATTGAAAAAAATGGAGAAAAAAGACTCTTACTGAGAATAGATACAAATGAATCTTCTAAACTTTGGTCATAAATTTGGTCCCTAAAGAATTGAACTTTCAATTTACAAAATTTGTACTTTTGTAGAAGTTTTATTGTTTCGAAATTAACGAAGAGATTATGAGTAAGCATGGACGTGTATTGGTAGCAATGAGCGGAGGTATTGATAGCACTGTAACAGCTATGATGCTGCACGAACAGGGATACGAAGTTGTAGGCATCACCATGAAAACTTGGGATTATGCCAACTCCGGTGGGTCTAAAAAAGAAACAGGTTGCTGTAGCTTAGACTCTATCAATGATGCTCGACAAGTGGCAGTTGAGATGGGATTTCATCATTTCATTGTTGATATTCGAGATGAGTTTGGCAACTATGTAATTGATAACTTCGTAGATGAATACCTAGCAGGGCGTACTCCAAATCCTTGTGTACTTTGTAATACCCATATTAAATGGAGCTCTTTGCTCAAAAGAGCAGATGCCATGGATTGTGAGTTTATCGCTACAGGTCATTATGCCATCATTAATGAACTAAATGGACGTAAATATATCACCAAAGCAAAAGATGAACATAAAGACCAATCATATGTGCTTTGGGGATTGAGCCAAGAATGTATGCAAAGAAGTCGTTTTCCCTTAGGTAGGTATACCAAACCTGAAGTACGCCAAATGGCGTATGATTGGGGATATACTGATCTTTCTAAAAAAGCAGAGAGTTATGAAATTTGCTTCGTCCCAGATAATGACTACCGAGGTTTCTTGAAAAGACAGGTCGATGGACTTGAAGCAAGAGTGGATGGCGGCAACTTTGTGAATACGAAAGGGGAAGTAATTGGAAAGCATAAAGGTTATCCATTTTATACCATCGGTCAAAGAAAAGGTCTTGGCCAAGCATTCGGATCGCCTATGTATGTAACAGAGATACGCGCCAAATCCAATACTGTAGTTTTAGGCTCAGTGGATGACCTCATTCGAAATGGTATGACGGTAGGTGGTATTAATTTAATGAAATACGAAACGCTACCTGACGGATTAGAATCAAGGACTATGATCCGCTATAACGATAGAGGTACAATGGCACAATTATATCAAAGAGAAAATAAAGTACAAGTTGAATTTATGGCTAACGTAAAAGGTGTCGCACCTGGCCAATCCGCCGTATTTTATGAAGGAGAAGATGTGATTGGTGGAGGTATTATTCACAGTAGCGCCTTACAGTTCAATTAGCCAAATACCCATTGATAATAGATTAGTACTTGGCTGTTACACTTTAAATCAAGAAAGGATTTCCTTTAGGAAATCCTTTCTTGATAACCACCTTAAAAAAAGAGACTCTGTATCGGTTTTTCCGTACAGAGCCCTATACAAACGCGCTCTCTCTGATGTTGCTTAAATTTTATATTGATTGTATCAATTTTTACTTTTAGGTTAACAGAATACTATTCTGTTAATCATGGGTCTAAGTTACAATTTTTTATGAAATCATACAGCTAATTGCCTAATAAAATGTTAAAATAGTCAAATTTTAATCAATTAATTGCTGACGCAATACGAAACCAGCCTCTGCTTTCGTTATCCATTCTAAGCTTTCGCAAAATGCATAATCGCTATTACAGCAAAATTCGCACTGTGTATCTACTACCCATAATTCTTTATAAATCAGCCCTATATCTTTTGCATAATGTTCCACTCCATAACGATATTCTATTAAATTTTCATTGTCTGCCAATTGAATAGTTAACACCTTATCAAAGACTTGCCCATTTAGGTCAAAAGGCTTTTCGATTGTTAAAACTTTACTTTCCCATCCCTTAAATATTTCTAAAGTCTCTCCTGCAACACTTACTTCGAGGCTTTTATCTACAAAAATATTCGCATCCCAATCTGCATTTTCTCTTAAAGGAAAATTCATTTTAATGAACCGTAAATTGTCCTCTGTACGAATTGCCTGCCTATTGGTTCTACTCATTGTCCAAACCCTATCAACTACCCAATCATCATCTTCAATCCGTCTCTGAGAACGTTCAACAACATAGATTAACGCACCCGTACCGTCTCTTAGCGTATCTACGATTTCTTCTTTTAACAACCAAGAAAAGGTATCTATACTAATTCCTGCAACAATAGGATCAAAGATGATAGAGTCTAAGCGAAACGTTTTATTTTGACCAATAGACAAAGGGAAATATTCATATCCAAAGTCTATATTTGGCTCCTCTACAACTCCTTGCTGGCAAGAAAATAGACCATAGGTCATAAGCATAACACACAGAAGCCTAATAATCATCAGGATTATATTTGAACTTAAACTTATAGCTTTTTTTTCTCCCATCTAATTTTCGTTGAATTTCTAAGTCGACTAATTTGAGTTCTTGATCTTTATACCGCCCGCCCATCATACCCTTATCTGGAAATTTTGTCACTGCATTAATTTGTACAAAATCTGGATGAGTTCCTTTTTCATAAACCGCCATGAAGATGAGCTGTTCGCCTTCATAGAAACGTTCAAAATCTCGTATCCGATAGCCACTCTTTAATCGGCGGCGGCGATCCTCCATAAATGTAGATAAATTATCAGATTCATAAAGATAGGTACGATCTCTTGGACCTTCTCGATGAAAAACACCTAGGAATTTGTAGGAACCATCTTCCATCAATACCGGTTCAATATCCTTAAGAAACAAATCTTGCTTGGCATGGGAAATAATTTTTTTATTCATTGCCTCGCGCGAATCAAACTTCCAGACCTTGTGTGTCGTACTTCCTTTATGCCAATAGGCAATATAATGATCCCGTTTTCTTGCATCTCTATAATGCTCAATATCCTGCATTACATAACCTTCCTTAAACATCTTACGCTTTTGATTGATCAAAGAGTCCCATCTTACAATATGTTGGATCGTATCCCATGCTGCACCTTGGTGGCAAATTGCCCAATACCGCACCGTATCTTTAGCTGTATATATATCCAAATCCATTAGGTGAAAATTCACTTTATCTAGTGCTTCTAGCTGCATAGAAAGGCTATCGTAGGTTAAATCCTCTAAATAAATCAATGAATCTTCCATTGGTTTGTAAAAACCAGAGAATTCAGCTTGGCCAAATAAACATAAAGGTAATCCCCATATTAAATAGAAAAGTAGCTGCTTCATAATTTTTGTCATCATTAGGGTAAGTAAATAAGTGCCTTTTGACGAGACATAGCGCTTAATCAACAAAGATGCCCAAGTCACAGATCAAAAACGAATGAAACAGCAAAATTCTTGTACAAGACGCTAACAAGGAATTGATGCTTTGGATCAGAATAGTCAATAGTTAGTTCGGATGAGACAAAAAATTGAGTCCAAACCATTTGCGAAAGCTCCCAAATTATTAAGAAGAAGAGGTGTTTTTTAACTTATCTGCAAAAGCCTTACGTACTTTTTGAACTTTAGGGGTAATCACATAGGTGCAATAAGGATTGCGATCCCCTACATTAGAGTAATAGTTTTGGTGATGAGTCTCTGCTGGAAAAAATGCTTCTAAAGGGTCAATTTCGGTCACTATAGGATCATCCCAAATTTTAGGAGCGACGTTGGATTTGCTTTTTTCTGCTATCCTTTTTTCTTCCTCATTTTTATAAAAAATAATAGAGCGGTATTGAGGGCCCCTATCATTCCCCTGTTGATTAGGAGTAGTAGGGTTGTGGGTTGCCCAAAAAATTTCAAAAACTTCTTCCAAACTAATAGTACTCGGATCGTAGCTCACTTTCACAACTTCTGCATGCTTGGTCCTTCCACTACAAACGGCATCATAATTAGCCGTTTCTTCAGTATCTCCTGCATATCCAGAAACAATCTCATGGATACCTTCCACCTGCTGATAAACAGCCTCTACACACCAAAAACACCCCCCTCCTAACACTATTGAATCTAAGTGATTATTTTCCATTAGCTATTATTTTTTATAAAAACAGAAAGTGCTATGAAAAGTTAAGAATTAACCATAAAAAAATCTGCTTCCTTTCTTTTTTGGCTAGCAATCGTAGTTAAAAACCGTGCTAAAGCTTTTTTCTTTCCAGCATCCAAGTAGTAACTAATGTGTTTCGTAAAATAAGTTTCCAAGTCAAAACTTTTCTCTTCTGGAGTTGGCAGCAAAAACATTAATTGAGGAATGTGCTCTAAACCCAGTGCCAATGCTTCATTAAATGCCTGAACGAAAGCGTCGGGTAGTGCTTTATTCGCTACCCAAGCCGCGAAAACAAAAGGAAGACCAGTATGTTTCATCCAGATTTCTCCTAGATCATAAACATACTCGAAGCGTTGATCTAAGCCAATTGTGCGATCACCAATGACCAATCCAGCTCTTGAACCTCCAATTTGATCGATATATCCTGGTTCGGCATGAATAAAATCAGGGGTTATCTGCCAATATTCTTTTGCCAATAACTGGCTTAGTGCCGCAGAAGTTCTAGAATGATAATCCATGAAAATAGTATTCACCTTTTCCAGCGGCAATTCACTATAAATACAGACCGTTTTTACTGCGCCAATCGTACCTATGCAATAGTCAGAAACGATTTTTGCATTTGGCACTTCAGGGATTGCAGCTACTGGCATTAGGGCCAAATCCACCTCATTTTCTCTTAGTTGCTGTGCACATACGGAAGGTATATTCAAGCTTAGCGTAATTTGGTCAGCAATTGTATGATGAACCAGACCATATAGCAATGGCTTTGTATTCAGATAGCTTACAGCAGTTACTCTAATTTTTTTATTCATATCATTGTTTAGTGAAAGCTTTGCTCTTCATCCAAATAAAAGCAATCACCTCATGCTTTTACAAAATTTATACCTTGATCAATTCCAAGTGTGTTTGATCATTCTCTAATTGAAATTGAAAGCTTCCATCCCAATAGTCTACAATAAATAAGCCGGTATTGGAATGTTTATATTCTTCCATTCGGTATAATGGATCATTTTTTAGGAGTGCCATCATACAGCGCATAGCACGACCATGGGAGCAAACCAAAATTTTCTTTTCCGAACGTCCTTTTATATGCGTAATGAACTGATTCATTCTAGCAGATAATTCAGCAGCACTTTCCCCTCCTTCCAACTTCGCCTCATAATTGCCCTTAGTCCATTGTGCAATCATATCTTTATACTCCTGATGTGCTTCAGGTGTACTTTTTTTACCTTCGTGCACCCCCCATCCCATTTCATTAATGGTGGCGTGCTGTTCCCAGGGTATCCCAGATGCAATGAATCCTTCCACGGTTTGATGAGTTCGGATCAGCTTCGAGGAGATTACTACTTCGAAAGCAATATCTTTATAACACTCATAGAAAGCACTTGCTTGTTGCCTTCCCCAATCATTCAAAGGTGCATCTACCCCACTACCCTGCACAATTCCCAATCTATTAAATTCGGTTTGTGCGTGACGAACAATGTATATTTTTTTATTGGACATTTTGTATTGTTTAGGTACCTCTTAGGTTGAGTGAGAAACCAATCCTTAATCACTAAATTAACCCTTAACTACCGGCAAAGAGACATAACCCTTGTACAATTTATCGTCTTCAAAGACATGATCGGTATAATCCGTAATTACATTATATAACGTATCTCTTTCAATAGGCTCTCGCCCAACTCTTCTAATGAGATTAACCAGTTGTTCTGTACTTAGGGCAGGATTTTGTTCCTCAGAGCCTGCCATGGTGTAAATTTTAGTGGTATCATCTATGGTACCGTCGATATCATTTACCCCAAATGCCAAAGATAATTGAGCTGTGTTTCTTCCAATCATTGGCCAATAAGCCTTTATATGACCAAAGTTATCCAAGTAAATTCTGCTAATGGCATAGTTTCTTAAATCTTCAATCACTGTCGATTCTGTTACGTGCGACATTTGATTGCCCTTATTTCTAAATTTCAAAGGAATGAATGTCTGGAATCCACCTGTTTTATCTTGTAGTTTACGCAACTCTTCTAAGTGATGAATGCGATGCTTAAATTCTTCAATATGCCCATACAACATAGTCGCGTTTGAACGGCCGCCTAGTTCATGCCAAATCTCATGAATACGCAGCCATTGCTCACCGGAACATTTGCCACCTGCGATTTGATCTCTAATCTCTGGATGAAATATTTCAGCACCTCCACCTGGCATAGAATCCAAGCCTGCGTCCATCATCAATTTCATTCCCTCCTCATAACTCACTTTTCCCTTCTTAAAAATGTAGTGATATTCAACAGGGGTAAGTGCTTTAACATGCAAATCTGGGCGATGTGCTTTTATAGCGCTAAACAAATCAGAATAAAATTGTAAATCGTATTGTGGCAATACACCACCAACAATATGAACTTCTGTTACAGGCTGATCATCATACTTTTTTACTATATCCAGCATTTCTTCCATCGTATATTCCCACCCCTCTTCTCTCTTCTTGATCAAGCGAGAATACGAACAGAAAGTACAAGTATACAGGCACACATTGGTCGGCTCCATATGGAAATTGCGATTAAAATAGGTTTTATCGCCATGATGCTTTTCGCGAATATAATTCGCCAGGGCTCCTAAATAACTTAGCGGTCCTTTTTCAAAAAGCAATAAGCCTTCTTCCTCTGATATTCGCTCATCTGCAAATACCTTTCGCGCTATATGTTTTAGATCTTCGTCTAAATTTGGATCCTTTAGCACACTTTCTATTTGTCTTGCTGTTTGCATGAATATCCCTTTTTTGCAATTTATAACAAACTTTCTAAACTTTCAGTTTTTATTGAAAGTATATTTTTTCTCTTTTATAAATCCTTAATAAGCTGCATAATCTTTTCCGGCGCTGTAAAATCTCTAAATACATATTTGGCGCCAAGCTTTTCTAATTTTTCATTAGCTCTCACATCAATCCCTATAAACTCAATACCCATTTTTTTACAAGTGGTGTAGTCCCACTCACCATCACCAAAGTAGATGATTTGTTTCGGCTGCTCGCCAAAAGCATCTAATTGCCGAATGACACTATTAGTAATGCCATCTCGTGTTTTGAAGTGATCACTATTCGAAAAACAAACACTTGACCAATCAATACCGATTGCACCGAGTTTAATCTTTGCAGAGTCACCCCATGCCCCCGTCGCTATACCCAAACGATAGTTTTGTAAGCCACTCAAGTGCTCAAAAAATGCCTTTGCACCAGCTACTTCTGTAAAATGCTTAGGCTGGCTTTTATTGGCCTTAAGCAAAAGGGCAACTAATTCACTACGCATTTTTTCATATTCCTGCTCACTTGGACTTCTACCCCATTCTCTCTGAATGATTTCTTCGGTAATGCCCCAATCCGTAACGTTTTGTAGGGCAGCCCAGTTTTCATTTTCAATATTTATTCCAAAGCTTTGATAAAATGCCGCCACAAAACATTTATCATCTATATCTTTGGTGTCAGCCAAAGTACCATCAATATCAAAAATGATATATTTCATTATGCTAAGTATTTCAATTTTTTCACAAAAGTAATGAATGCTCTCCATAACCATTAACCAATAACTAAAAACCATCAACCAACATGCTTTCGATCCTCATTCCCATTTACAACTTTGATGTCAGGCCGCTTATAAATGATTTGCAAAAGCAAAGTGAATTAACTGGAGTGGAGTACGAGATCATTTGTTTAGATGATGGATCAACAGCTCATTTTAAGGCTATACATAAAGGGCTAACCACACTATCGAATGTCCATTATGAAGAGCTACCTCAAAATTTAGGTCGATCAAAAATCCGAAATCAGCTTGCAAAAATGGCTCAATATGATTATTTGTTATTCATGGATAATGACTCCGGCCTTACCCATCCAAACTATATTCAGACTTATCTGGATCATCTTCACCCAGAGCAATTATTATACGGCGGAAGGGTCTATAAGACTAAAATGCCCAAAGAGAAAGAGCTACAGTTTCATTGGTATTATGGCCGCCAAAGAGAGCAAAGCCCCGCTGATCAGCGAAAAAGCAGACCTTATCACTCTTTCATGACCAATAACTTTCTCATTCCCAAAAGCATATTTGAGCAAATTCAGTTTGACGAGCAACTTACCCAATATGGACATGAGGATACCTTATTTGGAATGGAACTTAGGAAGCGCCAAATTCCAATTATCCATCTTGATAATCCATTAGAGCATTTGGGCCTTGAGCCTAGAGAAATATTCCTTGAAAAAACAAAAAAAGGAATCCAAAACCTTTATTCCCTTTTCCAAAGGGGTTTGCCCATTGAAACCAAACTACTCCGTACCTTCCAATTACTAAAAAAATGGAAATTACTCTCTCTTACTAGACTAGTGTTACACCAAATGCACCCATTCATCATGCAGCAAATACAGCAGCGCCCACATGAAATGCGATGGTTTGATCTACTGAAGTTGCATTATTTATTAAACGAAATACGAGCGGTGAAAAGCCCTCCTAAAAAATAGGCTTATTCCAATTACCATACTATCTCTTGTAGCCATCATTCATTGTAAATCCTATACACGGACAAGATTAATTCCTATTGACTGCTATCCGTGTGTCTGCCGATAAGATCATGCTATCCATCGAATAGGTTTATTAACTTTGTTTTAGGCAAAGGATTAATTTTGTCATCACAATTGTTATCCAATGAAACCACAAGAAATACGATTCGCAGCCTTCATGTTATTGTTGCTATGGGCTTGTAATAATAAAAAAAACACTTCCCCCGACTCAATAGAAGCAGGTAGTGACCCAAACTTTACGATTACAGGTCATACCGATGAAGGGCTTAGCAGTTTTAACAGAAAAGTTGTAGTATTTGGAATTGATATCTATGCAGTTCGACAAGTCGAAGACGCACGTCTACTGCATGCAGCTAACCTTTTAGCCCAATATTTAGACAATGACGAAGACGGAATTCCTGATCATCAGGCGGTCGTTGACAAAATGGTAGAAAAGCAAGCATTTATAGTAATGTGGAAAAGTGAAGATGATCTTGATATCTCACCACCTGATGGAAGAATAGGACAAGACCTTGGAAACGATGAAACTATCCCCTCTTATGTTTCCAATGGAAAAACGGGACGTTTTGATGCAGCCTTAGAGGAGGTTTTACACCTTATCACACATGCAGGATATGCAAAATTATATCCAGATATTTTTGGTGAAGTGCGAGGCTCTACTATTGCTAATGCAATGGATATTGCTCGTGCTGGGCAATTTATCTCCGTTCCTGACACTTATCCATCCGAAGCTTGGTACAGCTATGATGACGAAACGTGCGAGTATGATTGCCAAGTAACAGAGTATCATTACTGGGCACTAACTTCTATCTTGGGGGCCCAAGAAAATAGATTAGATGAAATTGGACATGAGTGGAAGTTAAATACTAGGGAAAAAGTTCAGAATCAAGACGCGGCCGTTTTCCAATTATTGACCGATCCTCAATACAGTTTCCCTACAGTTTTGCCTGATGGCAAATACAGACGTTAAGAAGTAGATGGGTAAACCTGTATAACTTGGCGATTTAATTAAGAAAGTTTAAATCTTTTAAAAAGGATCATTGGACTTTCATTCAAATTAAGTGGTGATCCCTCTTCCTATTCGTAAAAAATACATAAATTTCAGTCATTTTACCAAAAGCCAAATCCATGCGCAATGAATTCGTGCTATTTACTATTCTTTCCCTCCTGATGGTAGGATTGCTTAGTTATTTTGTATGGCCTGCATTTTGGTGGGCGATGATTATTGTAGGTCCTATTTTATGGATAGGCTGGTATGACATGTTGCAGCAGAAACATGCGATCATGCGAAATTTCCCCATTCTTGGACGTGCTCGTTACCTGATGGAAGAAGCCCGACCAAAACTATACCAATACTTTATCGAATCTGATACTAACGGCCGCCCCATTAGCCGTATCTTTCGTTCGGTAGTTTACCAGCGTGCAAAAAATGAATTAGACACGACCCCTTTTGGCACGCAGCTAAATGTTTATGAGGAGGGTTATGAGTGGATGAATCACTCCATTGCAGCACTAGATGCGCATGAACTACCACAACATCCAAAAATATTAGTAGGTGGTCCTAATTGTAAGCAGCCTTATGATGCTAGTCTTTTTAATATTTCTGCTATGAGCTTTGGCTCTTTGAGTAAAACAGCTGTAGAGTCGCTCAATGGTGGCGCAGAAATCGGCAAATTTGCTCATAACACAGGAGAGGGAGGAATCAGTCCTTATCATACAAAGCATGGTGGAGATTTGATCTATCAGATCGGAACAGGGTATTTTGGAAGTAGATCAAAAGATGGTAATTTCAGTCCAGTAGAGTTTCAAAAACGCTGTGCTTTACCACAAGTAAGAATGATAGAATTAAAACTATCACAAGGTGCTAAACCGGGGCATGGAGGTATACTTCCAGCAAAGAAAAACACAGAAGAAATTTCAAAAATTAGAGGTGTTGAAAAAGGCACTGATGTGCTTTCACCGCCTTACCATAAAGCTTTCAGCACACCAAGAGGACTTATCCAATTTATTGGTCAAATGCAAGAATTATCAGGTGGAAAACCAGTTGGTTTTAAGCTTTGTATTGGTCAAAAAAGTGAGTTTTTGGCGATTTGTAAAGCTATGATTGAAGAGCAAATTTATCCTGACTTCATCGCTTTGGATGGTGGAGAAGGCGGAACCGGTGCAGCACCCTTGGAGTTCTCCAACTCTGTTGGCAGCCCATTCAAAGAAGGATTAGCTTTTGTGCATGATGCATTAGTAGGATTTGGAATCAGAGAACATATAAAAATCATTGCTTCCGGAAAAGTGATCACCGGTTTTCATATTTTTCGTGCTATTGCGCTGGGCGCAGATGCTACTTATAGTGCAAGAGCTATGATGCTTGCATTAGGGTGTATCCAAGCATTGGAGTGTAACAAAAATACCTGTCCAACAGGTGTAGCTACCCAAAACCCAGAACTAGTAGCAGGGCTTGTGGTAGAAGATAAAAAACATCGCGTTGCACAGTACCATAACGAAACCATCAAAAGCTTCATAGAATTAATGGCGGCTGCGGGTATTCATCATCCTTCTGAAATTAATCGTCATCATGTACATCGTCGCGTAAGCATGAATCAATCCAAAAAGTACAGCGAAATTTATCCATACCTTGAAAAGGATTGTTTATTATACAAGGAAAGTATTCCTCAAGATTGGCAAACAGACATGACTTTAGCTAATCCTGACCAATTTTAAATCAAGCATAAAAAACTAGACATGGCAGAAGTAGATGATAAATTCTTCGATAGAGCAGACGCACACATTCACCTCGCAAATGAACAACTAGCTACCGCTTCAAAAGGAAAAGTAAGTGCCTCTATGATGTATGGTGTCGCACGATTCAACGCATATATCAGTGCTACCCAATTTAGTAGTAAAGAAGACTTACAAAATGAAAAAGAGGAGATTATTGAATATTTCCTAAAATCGTACAAACAAATGCTCCATGAGCACTTAGATGATTATATCAATAATTTTGAACAATACTTAAGTAGTTAGGCTAGAACCTGTCAGCCTCTGGCTGAAATTGGTACAATAAAATTTTAGCGTCCCTTCAAAAACCATGCGTA
>JAKVCU010000130.1 GCA_022448955.1 Saprospiraceae bacterium | reverse complement strand
GATTCTTGAACTGACTAAAAGAATTTATTATACCAATTTCAGCCAGAGGCTGACAGGTTCTAGCCTAACTACTTAAAGCGAATACGATCCATTTTATTCAGACAGTTAAAAACCCACTTCATCCAGAAATAACCAAGCTTTGCCCCCTGCACCCTTATGCCAAGGCGGGCATTGCCCTTGGCCTTGAATGTGCACTTTTAAATAGCGGAAACTTAGCTGGTCCTTATTTTTCCAGTACACTTTTTTTCGTTCAATATTACCTTCATCTTGTTTGGGGGCTATGACTTGCTCTTCAACAACTTGATAGTTTTGACCATCATTCGAGATCGAAAAACGGACTGCTTTAGGAAAAAAGATCCAATCATTTTGATGTTGCAAACAAGAAATGAATACCTTTTCTGGTGAATTAGAACCCTCAAATGTTATATCTACCGTTAAATCTTCTCCCTCAAATCCTAACCACTTTCCATCTCTAAATTGCTCACTACCCATTAATCCATCTATCAGGCTATATTTTCCTCTCGCAGCATAACGAGTAGGTGGTTCTGTAGACCAATTAATACTTTTTATGCCATCAATTAGCGGTACTTCCGAAGAAAGCATAGCTCCAATGGCTTGGTCTTTCCAAAAGCTTTGCGCATGAATCACTACACTACTATCAAAACGCATTGCTGATTCAAAAAGAGGGGATTGACTATTAGGTGTTGTACGATCAAGGGTATAACGAACATCAACTTCTGGGAAAGGCTTAGTTAATTGAATTGGTGCAGGAGATTGCACATTTTCATAAATCACCTTTAACTTGGGTTGTAGGTATTCATCTTTATTTGCAATCAACTCTTGCAGCAGTAAAGTTTTGAGCCTTTCTTTTTGTTTGGCGAATTTATCTACCGATAGGTATGAAGCCGAATCCGCTATTAAATTGTTAATTTCCCATGGATCATCATTTAAGTTGAATAGTTGCTCATGTACCTGTCCGTGGACAAAGTAGTGAATGTACTTCCAATTATCGACCGTACGAATACCTCTGTATTTATGCGTGAAGGAAAGAAAAATATGATCCCTCAATGCGTCATCAGACTCAAAGGTCGATTGCAAATTTTGCCCTTCAATACTTTCTGGAGCATCTACCGCTGCTAATTTTGCGATTGTAGGAAATACATCAATCAACATACTCATAGCATTGGATTGCTTGCCTTTTGGAATGCCTGGACCTGCTAGGATTAGCGGTACTCTGATGCTATGCTCATATAGGTTTTGTTTGCCTAGCAATGAATGTTGCCCAACACCTAGTCCATTGTCACCTGCAAAAACAATTATGGTATGGTCCAATTGATCACTTTCTTCTAGCTGATCTAGAATTCTTCCAATTTGCGCATCTACCTCTGATATCATGGCATAATAGCCTGCAATTTCTCCTTTCACGGCCTGCGAATCTCTTGGCATAGGCAAGAGGTTTTCATCCCTTTCATTGGTATGGCCGATATCAAAAGGGTGCTCGCTCATATAATTTGGCGGAAGCTGAATGTTTTCAGTAGGGTAGAGGTCTTGATAAGACTTTGGCGCTTGTCTGGGGTCGTGTGGCGAAGTATAGGAAACCATCATTAAGAATGGCTTTTCGTTTGACTTTTGCGTATGCAAAAAGCGAAGGGCGGCATTGGTATACAATTCAGAAGAGAAAGTGTCCATCTGAATTTTTGCGGAAGCTGGATAAATGCCTGATGGGTCGTGGGCTTGAACCCAAGGCTTCTCATGGCCGCCGTCTTTCAGAAAGTGCATACCCCCCATATAGACGTGCTCTGCATGTGAAAAGCCTGCGTGCAATTTGGGAGCATCATTATGCCATTTTCCTGTGAAAAAGGTTTGATAACCAGCAGCTCGGAATACCTCTGGGAAAGTAGGAAAGTCGGTTTCTCCTTTACGATCTTTGACGGACCAAGGCGTAGTGAAGCCTTTCGGCAAATGATAAAATGGACGACCTGTCAGCAGCATCGCACGGCTAGGAGCACATACAGCACCACTGTTACCACCAGGTATATGTGCTCGGGTATAACTCATTCCCATACTCACCAAACGATCTAAGTTTGGCGTATGAATAACTTCATTTCCTAAAGCATGAATAGTGTTAAAACGCTGATCATCCGTGAATAGAATAATCACATTGGGCTTTGATAAAGACCTGCTTGGCACAGAACAGCGAGTAAGAACTAAAGCTATACAGCAAAAAAAGAAAAAACGCATAAGTATAAATTTCTATTCAATGATGATTTCATCTACGAAAAGCCAAGCATTTTTTAATTCTCCAGATTGACCTTTTGGCACCATAGCCAATCTCTTGGCTGAAATGTGGAGATAGCGAGCATTTAATTTTTCCTTAGTGAGCTGAAATGCCTGCGTACCATTTTTATATTCTTCGGTAACCAAAGGTTTCACTGTTTGAATAGCTTGGGCGTTTTTCCCATCATCAGAAACAGCTAAACTAATCTCCGTTGGATAATAAATCCGGGAGTCTGTATTCTGGTAACAATTGAGTAGAACAGAAGAAATATTTTTTACTTCTCCTAAGTTCAAAACCACTTCAAAGTCACGATCATTATAACCTAACCAACCAGTATAAACAATAGAACTGTAGAGGTTATACTCCCAGTATTGTCCATCGGTAAGGACGCTTAAAGGATCTTGACCATAAGCATTGTTGGGTTCTTTGAGGAGTTGAATGGGTTTACCTTTGGCCAGATGATCTTTCTGTTTGCGTTCTAATAGTTTGTTAAAGTCCTCAGGGTGATCATCATATTGGTCTTGCTGTTTTTTCAGTTCTGCTTTCAGCTCTTCAGTAATGGCTTCATAACCTTCTTTGCCGTATAGATTATCCATTTCAGCAGGATCTTCTTGAAGGTCAAACAACTCCCACTCATCAATATCATAATAGAAATGGATGAGCTTATAGCGATTGTTTCGAACACCATAGTGGCGTTTTACCGCATGTACACCAGGATATTCAAAATAATGGTAGTAGGTGGTTTTTCGCCAATTATTGGGGGTATTGCCATTTAAGACAATTTGATCAAAGGAAGTCCCTTGCATCTCTTCTGGTACAGGAAGCCCCGCTAACTCGAGCATAGTAGGCGCAAAATCGACATTCATACAAAGGGCATCCGAAGTACTACCTGCTTTAATTTTTTCAGGATATTGAATGATAAATGGCATTTGATAAGACTCTTCATACATAAATCGCTTATCAAACCATCCATGCTCTCCTAAGTAAAAACCTTGATCAGAGGTATAGATAATAACAGTATTCTCCATCATGTCATTTTCTTCAAGGTAGTCCAACAAGCGCCCGACATTGACATCGACTGAATGAATCGTACGTAAGTAGTCCTTGATATACCTTTGATATTTCCAACGAATCAAATCTTCGCCTGCTAAGTTAGCAGCAAGGAATGCTTCATTTTTAGGCGTGTAGGCTGCTTCCCAAGCACTACGCTGTTCTTCTGTCATGGTTTTTAGGCGCTCTTTCATGAAGTTGACTTGCCATTTTCCACCAGGGAAATCGCCCATAACTTTCAAGTCGTAGGATAGATGTAAATCTTTTTCGATACTCATTTCCTGCTCCTTAGCAGCAGAGGAGCGATTTTGATAATCATCAAATAAGTTATTTGGTTCTGGAATATCCCTATCATCATATAGCGTCAAATCTGGCGTATTGGGCATCCAGTTACGATGAGGCGCTTTATGTTGCATCATTAGGAAAAAGGGCTTTTCCTCTTGTAGGCTATCCAACCAATTTAGCGTAAAATCAGTAATTAAATCCGTTACATAGCCAGTATATTCTTTACGTTCTCCCATTTCAATAAATGAGGGGTTGTAATAAAGACCTTGACCTGGAAGTACGTTCCAATAATCAAAACCAGTAGGAGATGATTTTAGGTGCCATTTGCCAATCATAGCTGTTTGATAACCATTGGATTGGAATATTTTAGCCACATTCTCCTGACTTCCGTCAAATGAATTAACATTATTCAGGACACCATTTTTATGGCTGAACTTTCCGGTAAGGATGGAGGCACGACTTGGTGCACAAATAGAATTGGTACAATAAACCCGATCCATACGCATACCATTATCGGCAATGCGATCAAGATTAGGTGTTTCGTTAATCTTACTACCGTAACAGCTTATTGCTTGGGCAGCATGATCGTCTGACATAATAAAAATGATGTTGGGAGGCGAAGAAACCATCTTTTCTCCTTGAGTAAAACAGGCAGCGCTACTGAGCAAAAGGAGGCAAACGCATAAAGCAGCTTCCAAAGGACATAATTTGATCATAAGTTGGTATTCGTTTACACTAAAATTAAGAAAAAGGGGAGGAAATGCAAAACTTGGGGTGGTGCTAATATCTCCTATTTTACTTTTTCAGACAATGGCGAATTTCTAACTTTAAATCTTCTATGATTTTTTGAATAATTACTGGTTCATTCACCGCTCCTGCTTTGATGTAGGCGAGCTTATTATTGGTGTCAAATATCATAATGGTTGGATTACCCCATGAAAAGGCAAAGGCTTCTTTGGTGATTTGGGAAGCATTTGGA
This sequence comes from Saprospiraceae bacterium, assembly GCA_022448955.1. Classification (GTDB taxonomy): domain Bacteria; phylum Bacteroidota; class Bacteroidia; order Chitinophagales; family Saprospiraceae; genus JALEHC01. The sequence continues at coordinate 15,365 of JAKVCU010000130.1, read as the reverse complement.
ATCATTGGCCAATTAAAAGTGTAATAGGGGTAAAACTCTTCAATTGTGGTATTGATATCATCTGGAGTAAAGGATATAAATTTTACTCCTTGGTATTCAAATTTGGACTTTATATGATCAAGGCCTTCCATCAATCCCAAACAAGGATCGCAAGACAAATGCCAAAAGAAAAAGACATGGATTTTTGCTGTTGGATGGGGCAGTTGGATATTTTCTTTATTTATAGTTTGGACGTTCAAATCTGGCATGGGTGCTCCAATCAAGCAGGGCAAATGTTTGGGGCTTAAAAAATGAAAAAAACTGGAATCCGTTTGTATGGCTTTGCAACTATCTACAGCTAGAGCAAAGCCGTTTTGGCTGAAGCCAATTTGCTGAACCTGTCTGCCGAAAAGGCAGAAGGCGAATAGAAAAAGAAAGAGTGAGAAGAATCTAGTCAATTTACAAACATATATTTAAAGGTATTCTCCCAGCCATGCAATTTGTGCCGCTAACTCTAGGTTTTCTTTTGCTAACTCTCTTTGTGCATATTGATGCAGTGCTGCTATAGGTTGCTGCCCCCTAAGAATTTCCTCGATCTCTTTTTGACTCTTGATATGCTCGATAGATTCTTTAGAAGGAGGGTGTGGTAGACTAGCTAATTGCCCGAGATTATTTCCAGTGAATACATTACTTAGCCGAATACTTTCTGGAAGCTGATCATAGCCAATCCCTATTCGCATGACTGGCTGATAAAACTTGTAGATGGCTTCTCCACTTGCACGAACATAAAAAGCACGACCTAGACGGCCCATTAAGTCAATTTTGTGTGGATTGATTTTGCCTTCTTCGTCCAGTATATCTTCATTTAAGTGAATTTTTACCACCTCACAAACAATCAAATGTCCGGCACCACCTTCTTCACCCAAGGAGATAATCTTGCTTGCTTTACATTCAAATTGTACAGGAGATTCTTTGATTCTGAATGGCTTTACTAGATCAGATGGTAGAGGGGTTAGCCCTGATTTATCAAATTCACTTACACCTGTTGGATACTGGATGCTCGCCACCGTCATTTGACGTACTAAACTATGGGGAACTACATTGATAACTACCTCCATATTTTTCTCCACATTGCTCAAGGTGTCTTTAGTAGTTCCATCTGATACTCTTCTATTTGAAGAAAAGACCATTGTTGGCGGGTTAGAGCTGAAGACATTAAAAAAACTATACGGAGCAATATTGGGCTCACCTGATTCAGATATAGTACTAGCAAAAGCAATAGGACGAGGTGCTACTGCACTAACTAATATTTGGTGAAGTTCTGCTGTTGGGATTGCCTTAGGATCAATCGTGCGCATAGTTTCTACAATTTTGGTTTATGGCTGCCTTAAATGTACCATTACTTTCCAAAAGGAAAAAATCCTTTACGATAAGTAACTACATTATAACGAGGAATATGTTTCATCTGGTGTTTGAGAATATAACGATATTTTTAAATTATGTGACACTCCAAGCTGTAGAAGGATGTTTATTCAACTATCTTTTTAGGATTCTTGTTTGTTTTGTAAAAATATAAGCTAAATGAAGGAAATGAATTTTAATACAGTTTCGATATTTTTGTTGGTAGTGGTAGCTGCTGTTTTTGTAGGACGATATTTTTACTTTCAGCCCAAATACATCAATGGAGAAACTGCACCTAATTTTTCAGCACAAACATTAAATGGTGAACGCTTCGCTTTAGAGGAACTAGAGGGTAATCTTGTACTCATTGACTTTTGGGGAAGTTGGTGTCCACCTTGTCGAGCTGAAAATCCGTCCTTAGTAGCGTTGTATCAAAAGTATCATGGAAAGGCATTTAAGAAAGCGAAGAATTTTGAAATAGTTAGCATAGGTATTGAGCGAAAGGATACATCTTGGAAGAATGCCATTCAAAGAGATCGATTAAACTGGCCACATCATGTGATGGATACAACAAATAATTATAAGTTTTTTGATGGAAAAATTTCTGGTGCGTATGGTATCAAACAAGTTCCTACCAAGTATTTAATCAATGAAAATGGGGTGATTATTAGGGTAGATCCTAGTATAGAAGACTTAGATATGCTGTTGGCCGCACAACTGCGCTAAGAAATAGAGGAGGTGTTGACTGACAATTTGTCTATTTTTGTCAGATGGCAAAGTAATTGCAGCTAAACAGGAGATGTTAAATTCGTGAATGAAAAAATTGTTCCAATGAGCAAAAAAGATGTAAAAGAAAATTTAGCAGAAGAGCATCAAGAAGAAATGGTAGATCAGCCTGATAATACAGTAGAGGAGGATACTTCAGCAGAGGAAGCCCTCGAAATTAGCCCTGAACAAGAAGCCATGGAAAAGTTAAGACAAGAACACGGAGAATTAAAAGATAAGTATCTTCGATTGTTTGCAGAGTTCGAAAATTATAAAAAACGCACATTCAAGGAAAAACTGGAACTGATGAAGACTGCTGCCCAAGACACGATGTCAGCACTTCTGCCAGTTTTGGATGATTTTGACAGAGCAAAGAAAAATGCAGAAGACCAAAGCACAGAAGAAATCTTTAGTGAAGGGGTAAACTTAGTGTATAATAAGCTTTATTCTGTTTTAAAAAATAAAGGTCTTGAGGCAATGGAATCTAATGGAGAAGTGTTCGATCCAGAATTGCACGAAGCAATTACTGAAATTCCTGCTCCAACTTCTGAACTAAAAGGTAAAATTGTAGATACCATCGAAAAAGGCTACACATTAAAAGACAAAATCATTCGCCATGCCAAAGTGGTGACTGGTAAATAGCATCGTAAATGGCAAAAAGAGATTATTATGAAGTCTTAGGGATCGGTAAATCGGCTAGCCAACAAGAAATAAAAAAATCTTACCGTAAGCTAGCTATTAAGTACCACCCAGATAAGAATCCAGATAACAAAGAGGCAGAGGAGAAATTTAAAGAAGCGGCAGAGGCATATGAAATCCTGAGTGATGAAGACAAGCGAGCGCGTTATGATCGTTATGGCCATGCTGGGGTGAGTGGTAATGCTGGTGGTGGCTTTAGTGGATCTGGAATGACGATGGAAGATATCTTCCGCCAATTTGGTGATATTTTTGGAGATGGAGGTAGTCCGTTTGACTCTTTCTTTGGCGGCGGTGGCGGTGGCCGAGGCCAGCAGCGGGCCCGTGGGCAGCGTGGTAGTAACTTACGTATTAAAGTGGCTTTAAGCTTAGAAGAAATTGCTAAAGGAGTCACAAAAAAGATTAAGGTCAAAAAGCATATCGTTTGTGATGCTTGTAATGGAACTGGAGCAAAGGATAGTAATTCAGTGACCACATGCGGAACTTGCCGAGGTTCAGGCTATGTTCGTCAAGTAAAAAGTACTTTTCTTGGCCAAATGCAAACAACAGTTATTTGTCCAACTTGTAATGGTACAGGACAAACCATAACAGCAAGCTGTCCTAAATGTAAAGGAGATGGCCGTGTATATGCAGAGGAAACAATCGAATTAGAAATTCCAGCTGGTGTAGAAGAAGGAATGCAACTATCCTTGAGAGGGAAAGGCAATGCGGGAATGCGAGGAGGTCCTGCTGGTGATCTATTGATCAATATTGAAGAAAAGGCACACGATTATTTGCAAAGAGATGGTATGAATTTAATTCATGAATTATACCTGAATTTTGCTGATGCAGCACTTGGAACTTCTGTAGAAGTACCTACTATTGATGGCCGTGTGAAAATAAAAATTCCTTCGGGTACACAATCTGGGAAAATTTTCCGTTTAAAAGGAAAGGGCTTGCCATCTGTACAGTCTTATGGGCAAGGTGATCAACTTATTCATGTGAATGTGTGGACACCAAAGAAATTGAATGATCAAGAAAAAGACTTACTTGAAAAAATGCGAGGTATGTCCAATTTTCAACCTAATCCAGGTAAAGCAGATAAAGGTTTCTTTGAAAAAATGAGAGACTATTTTAAATAGATCTTTTGAGAGAGGCTTTGTGATGATGAGATTTTGTGAGCGGGTGAAAGTGAAAACGTGATGGTGTCACCCCTTCACAAAATTAAATCATCAGCTCCTCACAAAATCCCTTTCAAAAGTTCGTAAAGTCACAAAATGAAATATACACTTCTTCTTTTTTTACCTGTACTCTTCTTCTCTTGTGGCAAATCCTACCTCTACGAAGAAAACATAAAATTCCAAAATGAAGAATGGATTTATCAAGACTCTGTTAGCTTCCAATTTGATATAGCGGATACTTCTAAGCTTTATAATATTCTATTGGCCTTAGAGCATAGCCCTGAATTTTCTACTCAAAACTTATATACTCGAATAGCTACTGAATTTCCTGATGGTAATCGGCCTAGTCAAGTGGTCTCTTTAGAATTAGCAGATCAAACTGGCTTTTGGTATGGGGAGTGTAATAGCACATCTTGCTTATTTGAGGCACCTATTCAATCTAATGCTTATTTTAATCAAATAGGTATTTATACGATCACTATTGCACAGCACATGCGCAGAGATTCTGTTCCTGGTATTCAGGCGCTTTCGCTAAAATTAGAAGATACAGGGGCTACTAGATAGTTAGCTTTTGAAAAATCTAAGTCCTTTCTAGCTATTCTCTTTTTCATTTTGGTGGTCATAGTGTAGCTTTGTAATATGACACAGACAAAACTATTCATTTATAGTGCCTTTGCACTGGGGGCTATTCTATTACTCTTCTGTAGCCGTGATATCCCCCTTAATCAGCCTAATACTTATTTGAACTTGCAGGATAGTGTAGTGTATGTAGGAATGCAAACCTGCCGCTCTTGTCACGATAATATACATCAAACTTTTATCCATACAGGGATGGGGCGTTCTTTTGATCATGCAACCCTTGAAAAAAGTGATGCCACTTATGGTAAGCACGCTTTGGTATATGATGAAAAATCTAACTTTTATTACCGCCCCTATTTTGCTCAGGACAGCCTGTTTATTGATGAGTTTCGTCTAGATGGAAAGGATACCGTGCACTTAAGAACAGAAAAAATAAGCTATATTGTTGGTTCTGGGCAGCATACCAATTCACATATCCTTGACATTAATGGGTATATCTATCAAGCGCCTATCACTTATTATACACAAGAAAAACGTTGGGATATGGCGCCGGGCTTTCGCGTCAAAAAAAATGAACGTTTTGCACGCTTTTTAACGACAGAATGTCTGACTTGTCATAATCACTTTCCTGAACACATCGAGGGTTCTATTAATAAATACAGCGAAATGCCCACCGGCATTGAATGCGAACGTTGTCATGGGCCTGGAGAAATTCACGTACGTGAAAAGCTCGCAGGAAATATTGTAGATACTTCTCAGTTTATCGATTATACGATTGTCAATCCACGCGATCTTTCTCGTGATCTGCAGATGGATCTTTGCCAGCGTTGTCATTTGCAAGGGATTGCAGTATTAGAGGATGATAAAACCTTTTACGACTTCAAACCAGGTATGAAGCTAAAAGATGTTTTTAATGTGTTTTTACCACGTTATACCAATTCTCATGAGAAGTTTATCATGGCTTCTCAAGCAGATCGTATGCGCTTGAGCAAGTGTTATCAGTTGTCGGATATGACCTGTATTACTTGTCATAATCCACATGTGAGTATTGAAGCAACAGGAATTGCGCAGTATAATAAAGCTTGTGAAAACTGTCATCAAGGCAATAATAATGCTGTGTGTAGTTTGGCAGAAGCCGAAAGAATAGCAGAAGGCAATGATTGTTCTGCTTGCCACATGCCTCCTTCTGGAAGTATCGATATTCCACATATCAATATCACAGATCATTACATTAGTAAAGAGAATGTGAAAGGCCGTAGAGCTATCGACTTAGGGCAAGGAAGTGAGACTAATGGTACTTTCTTGGGCCTTCAAATCCTGACAAAAGATAATCCCACTCCATTAGATATGGCAAGAGGTTATATTGCACTTTTTGATAAATATTTGGAAACGCCTATTATGTTAGATTCTGCTTTTTTCTATTTGCAGCGATCGAATGCATCTATGGATAAAAAGTGGAAAACATGGATTCATTATTACTTCGCCAGAGCAGACTACGAGCAAATCATTCGTCTAGTAGCACAAGATGGAAAGGGGCTAGAGGAGGATGCTTGGACAGCCTATCGAATTGGAGATGCTTATTATAACTTAGGTGATTTTGCGAAAGCAAAACAATTCTTCGCTCAAGCCACTTCAAAAATGCCTTATCAGCTAGATTTTCAAGAAAAATTAGGTACAGCCCAAATACAGCTAAAAGATTATGCTTCCGCGAAAAAAACCTTTGAATTTGTGCTGAGTGAACATCCAAAGCGGCAAATTGCTCTCAGTAACTTGGGGCTGATTTATGTGATTAATGGTGATTTCCCGAAAGGGGAGGAGCTTTATGATAAAGCAATTGCTTTAGATCCAGATTATGAACAAGCTATTCTGAATAAAGCAGCTGCTCGCTTGGCGCAAAATGATATTTCGACAGGCCAGCAACTGCTAGAGAGAGTGCTAAAAATTAACCCACAGAATGAACAGGCAAAATGGGCAATGAGCCAAATCATATCTGAGTAAATCTATTGAATAATGGTAAGTTGAGTTTGTTCGGTATTGATTAATCGAACTTATCATTCTTAAAAACTAAAAAGCCTGATCATCACAACCGAATCAGGCTTTAAGAGTAGATATGGAAATTTGTTCTTTAATCCGACTTGGTCAATTATTTTATTAGAGCCCATTTCTCCTTGGCTATTCGGATATCGCTAAGGCCAACGAATAGACTCCAAAGCTAAGACTAATTTTGTAGACTATCTACTTACGAGTACCTTCTGGCTAGCTCTTTGCTGTCCAGCTTGAATGCTATAGACATAATAACCTGCAGCCAAGATCGAATTACCAATACTAAATGTTGCACGATGCATACCTGCTCCTTGGTATGCATTTATTAAGGTAGTAACAGGCTGTCCAAGCATATTGAATATCTCTACTTTTACAGGTCCCGAATTTGCTAATTCATATTCAATGATGATTTCACCTGAACCATAAATCACTTTATGTTGAAGCGGTACTTTTGTAAATGGATTGCTTGTATTTGTCGAAAGACAATCCAATCCAAGATTAGATAGTCGATCAAAGTTTTGACCCATGACCATATCTACAGTTGCACCATCTGCACAAAGCCAGTTCTCTAATACAGTGGCATAAACTTGACGAAAATCAGTGCCATGCACTAAGTTTCCGGCAGAATCAAGATTTTGCATATCTGGGTTTTGACCAAGAATACCATTTCCATTTAGGCCTTTGCCAAATAACATCATAGGTGCTGCTGCACCGTGATCGGTTCCACCAGATGCATTTTGCTCGATACGACGACCAAACTCAGAGAAGGTCATCGCCAATACCTTGTCTGCCATTCCAGCTGTCGCTAAATCTTGATAGAAGTTTTGAACAGCATTAGCTAGTTGAAACAATAAGAATGGGTGGGATTCATTCTGTAAAGCGTGGGTGTCAAATCCATCAAGGGTCACCATGTACAATTGTGTGCCGAGGTTGCCTTTGATGAGTCTTGCTACCAATGCTAGTTGTTGGCCTAAACTAAATTCATATTCTACTGCATTTGTACTGGCATTGTAGGCTTCTGCAATGACCTCTGCATATTGGAAGGTGCTATTAGCTACTGCACGCATATAAGTCAATTGCTCACCGTAGTAACAGTCGGGCACATCATTGACATCATATAATTCTCCATTTTGCGCAATTTGGAACAACTCATCAGGATTGTTTACAATCACCCCCATATTGGAACTGTCTGTATCGTTGAAAATGATATTGCCAGTCCCACCTATTTGAATAGCAGGTGGTTGATCGGGAGGGCTAGTGATATAATCAGGGTATTGATCATTTAAAAACCTTCCTAACCATCCAGAAGTATCTAGGAGATCAGCATCACTACCAGATGCCCAAATATCAGAGGATCGGAAGTGGGAAAGGTTTTGGTCAGGATACCCCACACTATTCACTACTTTCATAGCCCCATCATTCCAAAGTTCTTCCAAAGCACTCATATAATTGGGCATACCAAATTCATTATTTAGATTGATGATTTGACTTTGAGGAATCCCAATGGTTGGGCGGTTGGCCATATAATTACTATAGTCAAACAAAGGAATGATGGTATTTAGACCATCGTTTCCTCCTTTTAGGCGGATGAGTACCATGATTCTATCACTATTGGTATTGCTCAGCGCATAAGCCAAGGGCGAATTAGCCATGGCTGTCAAGGGGACTTTCCCTAGCATCATAGACATCGTTCCTGCCATACCAACATTGCGAAGGAAAGAACGGCGACTCCACTGTGCATGATCCTTTTCATGGGCCTTGCCATGTTCTAGAGCTGCACCATGACGGATTTGTTTTTTATTATCTATTTTATGATTACACATAACTGTTTGATTTTAAGCATGTAGGCGAACTACTTCATGTTGAGGGATAAAAGAGAAGACTTAATGAAGTTGGAATTCGGGTAAACGTGCAATATGCTGGAGCAGCAAGGCTACTTGTGCAGAGGCGGTATCCCAATCTAAATTCCAAACTTCTAAATCATAATAGTTCTGGGGAACTTCCCACTTAAATACATCTGTAGCCCTTTCATAAGCCATTAAATCATTCAAACCATTGCTGATAAAATGATTGACAATAGACTGCGCTACGACTGCTGGGTCACTTGCATTATTGCTCAGGAATTTTGCAAAATCGACTAATAGGTTTGGATAGTTTTCATACATATAAAAGATGACATAATCTATGGTCTGCCAACGTCCAGTAAGGGTATTATTATTGATCCAAGAACGGTTGCCCGGCCATCCAGCTACATCTACAGGATTGAATAACTCTTGCCCCATCAAAAAAGAGTAATAGTTTAATGCTTCTAATATTTCGTTGCTGATGGGCACATCCAACTCTTTTGTAAAACTCAGGTAAAAATCTACAGGACTTTTAACAGTTGTCCCTATGGTATAATCATCAAAGAAATGTTCACTTTTGAATAACTGCCGTAAAACGGGAGCCAATTCGAAGTTGTTTTCGACGAAAGTCGCTGCTAATTCAGCTATAATTTCAGGTGAAGGTTCTGGCTGAACGAAGTTCTTATAAAGCTTTTCGCAAATGAAAAGTGCGATTTCTTGCTTGCGTTGTTCAAAGAGGATATCGTGCACATCATCATATCCCCAGTTACCTATTTGACCAAAAATGGTCTTTTCACCATCATCAAAATATTCGGGTAAAAAGCCTACTGGACCACAAAAAATAAATCCACCCACCCAACCCGTTAGGGCACGAGCAGTTTCGGTAATATCTTGCTGTGTATAGCCATTATCTTGGCCTAGGGTAAAGAGCTCGTAAAGCTCTCTTGCATAATTTTCGTTTGGACTAATATTGGTATTCTGGACGCCATTTAAAAAGTGCAGCATGGCAGGTGTTTGGCCAATAGCCTTCGTAAACGCTTTGAAGTTACCTAGGGCATTTTCTTGTAAAACCTTATGGTATTTATACATGTAGGAAGGACAGAGATAGGAGTCAAATTTGGTAACATAGTGATTGTGCCAGAATAGGGCCAGTTTGTCTCTAAGGCCATTAGTCACCATATCTTCCATCCACTGATGCATCCAGTTGACATATTGTTCTTGTCTTTGTGGAAAAAAGTCATCATAGTCATTTTCATTCCAGTCAGCCCATTCTGGTTCTGGTGATAGCGGTAGGCTAATTGCTTCATCTATTAGGCTATCGATGAGATCAGCTGGTTGCTGGTTAAGGGCTTCTTCCACCATTTCAGGGGAAGCACCAAAACCTAGGCGTCTGTACAAGTGTAAAACCCGGTTATTATCCCAAGGTTTTTCTATCGATGGAACGTAGACATCAATTGTCCCCATAGCGCAATTGGTAACAGTCATAAGAGATGGGTTTAAATTTTATTGACAAGGAAATACTGTCGAACTATAAATGTGAACGTAGTAGCGGACGAATAACTTGTCACGGTTACCAATTATTTTTGAAAAAGCTCTGATAAATGGAGGTAGGTATAAGAATAAAAATGATGAGAAAGGGAAATATTAATTAAGCTACCTGACGAATTGAAGACACTGCTGGGGTATAGATGGGCTTGATAGATGTAGGAGCAGAGACAGACTGTACGGACTGAGTTAGCCATAAAGACAAAGTACCTCCTTTATTTTTATTACAATCAAGATAAAGATAGCCAGAATATTCCAGCCCTTGGATGGAGGCGCGAACAGGCGCAGTCGTCATATTTGCTTCATCAGAAAAGTTGTCACAAAGGAAGACAAACATATCTTTGCGGCTATTATAAATAATTTGGTGGAGGTTGATTTTTGCGAAAGTCAGATGATGTTCTTGGTGATCAAAGATGATCAATTTTTGAGGCTTACTTTCGTGCTCGAGTTCTTGGCAATTTGGGGTATGGAATGTAGAACGGAAGCCAGCCGGGATGGCGAGCCTCTGTTCAAGGTATTGTTTTCTATTTGGAATCTTAGAGTGAAAAAACATTTTTCATTTAGGTTTTTTAAGTAAGGGAAAAAGCCAATTAGGCTCTCTCCCTTTTACTTTTGTTTTTAGGGTCTGTTTTCAAAGTTTGGGGTGTGAAAGCGGAGAATTATGTTAATTCTCTGCTTATATCTTTGGTTTTTCGAGTGGTGAACATTTTCACCATTTGCTTTTTGGGTTGTCTATAAGCTAATACACTTATTAGTACCTCTTACCCCTAAAATGTTACCCTTGTTTTAGATCTTTTTAAGATTTTTTTGAAAAAAAGTAATTTTCTTTAACATAACCTTAAGGAATGGTTGCTAGGAATATACTTTGAGCGGGAGATAGTTTTTTTACCAGAAAAAGGCCATTATGTGGAATAGTTTTATCTTAAATTTGAAAAAAATAAAAAGAAGGTAGGGTTTTTTAAAAGATAGTGGTTGAATAAGTAAATAATTTAAAAAGCCAAATTCAAAACAAAACTATCTATTATGAAACAGAAATTTGTTTTTAGTCTACTTGTATTAGTTGGAACCTTATTTATATTCTCTTGCGATGAAGAGAACATAACTCCTGAGGGGGGAACACCCCAAATTGGTGACAAAAATGTGATTATGCCATTAGGTGCATCAAGAGTTGAAGGGGCTTCTTCCTTCTCAAGCTATAGATATGAATTGTGGAAACTAATGATTGATGGTAATTGGGAGTTTGATTTTATTGGTTCAATGGAAGATGATTTACCATTTGCAGATTACAATGGACAAAGTTTTGATAGAGATCATGAAGGACATGGTGGTTTTACTTCCGGACAGATATTAGCCCAAATCGAAGCTTGGCTTGATCAAGCGGGTACTCCCGATATTGTACTATTCAGTTCTCCTGGAGGTAACGATGCTTTGGAGAATCTATCTTATGATGCAGCCATTGAAAATATCAATGCTATCATTGACATTATTCAAACAAAAAATCCGGATGTAACAATCCTTATTGAGCAATTGGCCCCTGCCCAATCGGAACTAATGGTGGGAAATTTAGCCAGCTTTTTTGTACAAATGAGTGAAGATATAATGAGCATTGCTGCAAGTCAAAGTACGTCTACTTCAAATATTATTGTTGTAGATATGGCCACTGGCTTTACAGATAGCCTTTTGGCAGATGATGTTCATTATAATGAGGAAGGTGCGAAGTTTATAGCAGAGCGTTATTATAATATATTGGAGAATATTTTAGAAAATTAAAGTATGGTATGCGATTTTCTGATGAGGGAATCCTTCATCTGGAAATCGCATGGTTTTTTAGTTGTGATGCATTTATAGTAAAAGAAGTTTACCCTTTACGCCAGCTCAAAAATCCAAGTATCAAGCAAAGTAAAGCTCCTGCCCCATACATTATGGCATTTTTTTGTGCAATTTTATCTTTAGCAGCAAGCTCTATGCCTAGAATCTCCATACTGGCAGTGGCTTCCTGATAAGTTTGTCCTGCCCAAATGGCAAGTCCTATTCCGATAAGAAATAAAATAAGTGCAAATGCGTTTTTCATTTTGTTCGTATTTTTAGATCAGCTTTCCCAAAAATAGATAAGATGAAGAGGTATAACTATATTTTATGGATAATGCTATTGTTCTTTTTGTCATGCGAAGAGAAAACGTCGGAGGAAGGGCCCTTAGTATTCAATAAGAAGCATTGGCTGATTGGGAAATGGAAGACAGCTGCTTTTAGTGGGAGTTTGTTTGAAACATGGCGCATGGAAGGGAATCAACTGTATAAGGAAGGGCATTATGTAGAGAAAGGCGATACCACTTATTCAGAGATGGTTATTATCTCTGTGGAGGATAGTACGGCCATACTGAGAGCACTACCGATAAATAGAGCGGTATTAGAATATCGAGGGATAGAAGTAACAGACTATAAAATGGTATTCGAAAGTAAAATAGAGAAAGAACCTTTTCAAATTATTTACGAAAGTGTAGACAAAAAACACTTTAGAAGAATTACTAAAAATAATGATGACGGAATAGAATACGAGAATGTATTTGAGTTTGAGCGTCAATAATTATGGCATGCCCGAAAGGCATACCATAAGTGCGTAGAAATATCATTCCTACTGAAGAATGGTTGTCTTAAAATTCAATTGGGTAAACATATCCTAATGTCACAGCCCAGTAGTTAAACGCTAATCCACTTTCATCTACATTAAACCCTTCAGACTCTGGAGTATTTCCAGCAAAATTGTACGTGAAGTCAATGTGGAACTTACCTAATGCCACACCAAGCCTTGGTGAAATAGCAAAGTTGGTTGTACTTTCACTAGGTACAAGTACACCAGTATTGCCATCTGCATCTGTACCTGTTAGTTCAGGCGTAGAGATTGTAGCAATACCAAGTCCTAAACCTACATAAGGTCTAAGCTTAGAAGTGAAGAAGTGGTATTCGCCTTTTGCTAAAATTAGGTTAGAACCATAAGCAGAAATACCAAAAGTTGAAGTGTCATCTCCATACCCAATAGCAGAAGAGTTATACTCTAAGCCTGCACGAAGATTTTCTGTGAAATGGTAATTTGCTTCAAGTGCGAAAGTGAATCCGATTGATCCATTTTCTCCAAGTTCAGCTGTTAAACTAGAGCCACCAAGTCTTGCTCCAAGGGAAATAGTGTGAGCATCAGACTGGGCATTTAGGCCGCCCATCATTGCTATAGCCGCAATGAATAAGAAGATTGTTTTAGTCCTCATTCAATTAAGGTTGATTAAAAAAAATTATGATTTTCTCTTTTTGCTCTTTGAAAAGAGCATTAACCTTTTTGCTTTATATTTTGACTTCTCCTTCTATTATGTACAACTGAAAGCAATTAAAAATCGTTCCGTGAATGTAAATTTATTTTATAAAATGTCCAATAAATTCAGAATCTTCATCAATGATATAGCCATCACGACGGCGGTAAGAAAGCCCTGATGCTTGCCCTGAGAAGTATACGCCTGCTTGGTAAAAGTCGCCATCTTCATCCATTGGCAATTGCTCATAAGCTTGGAATACGCTTGGGTATTTGCTATATGCTCCTTCTTTCCACTCTTTGGTGTCGCCATATTGATCGAAAACAGTAATATTTGACCCTTCTCGACCATAAATTACTTTTGAGACATAAGCCTCTTTTCGTCGGAAGTCGTCACTACTGAAAGTTGTTTTTAATAATAGTGGATGACCCGGGTTGAGATCCCAAAGGATTTTTAGCATTGCTTTGCTTTGGAATAGCATGGTGTATGCGGGGTTAAGGATAATGATCTTATCATTTAGTACAAGATTGGTCAGGATATTCATTAACTCAGGTTCCTCAAACGCAATAAATTCCCAAGGGACAAGTTTGAACCAAAAGTCTACGAGCAGGTATTCATCGCCCTTCATACGAGCAAAAATACCATCCTTAGGATCAAACTCGACGTCTGGCAATTCGGCAAATAAAGTTTCCATTCCTGCTCTTTCAGCAGCTTGGGCAATCATATCTGCATTGAGGTAATCTTCTTCATGGCCAAGTGTACTAATCAAGATCGTAGGCTCACGGTCAGGATGTAGTGCCATTAATTTTTTGAATTGCTCTCGGACGTTTTTAAACGTATCGTTAAACTGTTTACTAGCATCCATTTTATTAGCGAGCAGTTGCTCTCTTTGGATGACTACACTTTCTGGTAAAACAGTAGCAGTATCTGCATTAAACTCAATGAGCTTTGCTCCTTTGCCATCAATGACTCCGCTTAGGTCAAAACGTCCGTACAGGTGAGGATGTAAATCTCTATTTCTCCAAGAATGCATGATAACTTCAATGGCATTCTCTGGTATACCAGCAACTTCCCAAAGATTATTATCTATGACATGTTGTGCTGCTTTTTCGAACATCTCGTATAGTTCGTTAGCGGCATTTCTGTAGGATTGAACTTCATTAGGTTGTACTTCCAAGAGTTCATCTACAATGTACTCCATATCAGGAGCGATATAATATTTTAAACCTAGCTTTTTGTACGTTTTGGAAGAAACAGATTTGATGTCAATTAGTCTATCATCTAGCATGAGAGGGCAATTCATTGGAGTTTAAAAAAGAACAGTACATTTTCTCTTTCACTCGGAGAAAATGTACTTTTATTATGTATAAAAGGATATATTAACCCCCATAAGATCGGGTAGAACGGCCACTCCCATAACCAGAAGAAGACCTACTTGGGCGACGAACGGTGGTTCTTCTTGCAGTATTATTTAAGGTATTCCCTGCTGTTGAATTTACGCGATTGTATGTTTTGGGATCTGCGTAAGCAGAAGAGCGGGGAGGGCTGGAAAAGCTACGTCCGAGGTAGTAACCCATTAGACCACCCATTAATACGCTGCTCATTCCGCTACGACGGTAATACTGAGGACTATCGGATTCTACAACTTTCACTTCATCAATCGTAAAAGTATCTAAGGTTCCATCGAGGTAAGTTGCAATAATGCGGCTATCTTCCTTGTTTTCCACGACAGTTTCATCAGTGATTTTGAATTTATTTTGCTCTACCTCTTTCAGCTCTGTAATCAGACCTTTTGTTAATTCTACCTTTTCTTCTTCTGTGTAATTGCTACTGCTACCTCCGCATGAGGATAGCGTAAAAGAGATACTTACAAGTAGGGTAAGTAGGTAAAGTTGGTTTGTTTTTAAAAAGTTCATTTTGAAAAGTTTCATATTCATTAAAGGTTTTTCTAAGGGACGATTTTTTGAAAAAATTGCATAAGCGGCTAGTCAAAATTGCTTGTATAATAAATTCCTGCCAGCCGGCAGGCACGGCGTCAGCTCAAAAATAGTAAG
>JAKVCU010000013.1 GCA_022448955.1 Saprospiraceae bacterium | reverse complement strand
CTTGGCCAAAAATCTCCTTGAGTACTCCCTTAAGTTTCTCACTACGAAAACGATTGATTGTATTATGATCTGGACGTTGCATCCCACATAACCACATGAAATAGATGTTACTTTGTACGGCTTGCTCTAATTTGCGGGATGAATAGATATTATTCAGATATCCATAGATCAAAATACTTAGCAATACCTTAGGGTGAAAGCTTGAGGCTCCACCGCCTTTATACTTTGCTAAAACTGCACTAATATCAATTTGATCTATTATCTGACGTACCACTCTTACTACATGATGCGAGGGGATAAGTTCTTCTAAGCTCGGCGGTAACAAACTTAGCTGATCTGGATTGTACGGCTTGAATGTCGCCGCACGGGTTTTCTTCTTGCTCATTCTCTAAAATACCACTTTTTAACGAGCATATAAAAAAAGGCCGCCCCTTTTGAGACAGCCTCTTTCTTATTTATACATACATAGTTCAAAACAAACAAAACATTAATGAAAATTGAAAAAGCATTGCTAGAGAGAAGTCAATCTAGATGTGAACTCTGCACCGCCACAACTGGCCTGAGCGTTTACCAAATTCCTCCCTCACCAGATGGAAGTATCAGTCAAAGTATTCTAATCTGTGGAACTTGCTTATCACAAATTAATAAAGAAGAAGAACTCAACCCCATTCACTGGCGATGCCTTAATGATAGTATGTGGAGTCCTACACCTCCAGTACAAGTTGTGGCTTACAGAATGTTGCATAGACTGGATGCGGAGGACTGGGCAAGAGATTTATTGGATATGATGTACTTGGACGATGAAACGTTGAAATGGGCCCAAGCAGATGGTACAAGTGAAGAAAAAATTCAACACTTTGATAGTAATGGTCATATTCTTGAAGCAGGTGACACAGTCGTTTTAATAAAGGATTTGAAAGTGAAAGGAGCTAACTTTACAGCAAAAAGAGGAACGGCTGTCAGAAGAATTGCATTAGCTAGTGATAATCCACAACATATTGAAGGCAAAGTTAATGGCCAGCAAATTGTCATTCTTACCCAGTATGTCAAAAAACAAAAATAGAGTTACAAATTCATTTACCTTACTATTGGCCTTTTGTTGCTATTTATCTAGCTTTGCTGGGCGAAACTATAGCAGTTGCAGATGTTCAAAACCTATGCAATAGCTATAGTTTCAAGCATTATATAAATTTTGAGCGCATGAATTTCTCAGACCTTAATTTAGGAAAGTCTATTTTAAATGCTTTAGCTGACCTAGATATTACGGAACCCACCGCTATCCAGGCCAAAACCTTTTCTCCCATTATGGCAGGACGGGATGTTGTGGGAATTGCACAGACTGGTACAGGTAAAACCTTTGCCTATTTGCTACCTTCCTTACGGCAGTGGAAATTCACCAAATCAGCGTATCCGCAAATCCTAGTCGTAGTACCAACACGGGAGTTAGTTGCACAAGTTGTGGAAGCAGCTAAAGCACTAACTACTTATATGAATGTGGAAGTAGTCGGCGTTTATGGCGGCACTAATATCCGCACACAAAAGGCCGAAGTAGAAGTGGGGGTAGATGTATTGGTAGGCACGCCTGGTCGTTTGGTGGACTTGATGTCCGATGGCGTTTTGAGGACTAAAAATCTACGCCAAGTGATCATCGATGAAGTAGATGAAATGCTCAATTTAGGTTTTCGTACCCAATTAAGAAATATTTTAGAGTTTTTGCCTAAACGGCGCCAGCACCTCATGTTTTCTGCAACCATGACAGAGGAAGTAGAGCTAGTAATCCAGGAGTTTACAGATTATTACGAAAGGATTGAAGCTGCTCCATCAGGTGCTCCCCTTGAAAATATAGAACAATCTTACTACCCTGTTCCTAATTTCAATACTAAAGCAAATTTACTAGAATGGCTGCTGCAACATCATCCTACAATGAAAAAGGTGTTGATTTTTGCTAAAAGCAAAAAAATGGCAGATGCCCTCTACGAAAGA
Source organism: Saprospiraceae bacterium (assembly GCA_022448955.1). Taxonomy (GTDB): domain Bacteria; phylum Bacteroidota; class Bacteroidia; order Chitinophagales; family Saprospiraceae; genus JALEHC01. Next base: position 55,728 of record JAKVCU010000013.1, on the reverse strand, counting down.
TTGGAACCCAATTTCCCAGAAAACTTAGGTATTATCCATTCTTCCAAATCACAGAACAACCGCTTTGATACCGTTAAAAAATTCCAGGATGGCACTTATCGATGCTTGGTAGCTACGGACATCATTGCTCGCGGACTTGACGTATCAGGAGTCACCCACGTCTTAAATTTTGATTTGCCGGATCATCCAGAAAAATACATTCACAGGATTGGTCGTACTGGTCGTGCAGAAGAAAAAGGGATTTCTTTTGCCTTTGTTTCGGAGGAAGACCAATCATACTTAGAGGCGATTGAAAAATTAATGGATACGCCTGTAGAACAGCTTTCGGTACCAGAAGATTTAGAATTCTCCAACGAATTGATTCAACTGGAGAAACCCAATGTTTATGTTCCTTACAACGAGCACAAAAACCGAGTCTATAAACCAACTGGACCTGCTTTCCATGAGAAAAAGGAAAAAAATAAAAAGGTCAATAAAAAAATCCGCCGTACAGAAGCCATGCAACTAAAATACGGCAAGCCCCAGACTCGAGGAGACAAGAAGCAGCGGAAGAAGAAATAAACTTTACTTCAATGATTTCAATACTCCAATTGGTTCATCAGTTAAACAAACTAGATGTGCTCAATATGCAACGCAACTACTTGGCTTGTAAATTTCATAATAAGGTAGATGGAAAACATGATTGCCAATTCGTACAGAAATCATTAGAAGAGAGTGAATTGAGAGTGGATTGCAAAGATTTTTCAGTACCGACCTAAGAAACAATTAGTGCATTTTTTTTTCCTACTTCAAAAACGTAGATTTGCAGCAATTGTACAAATGAACTGAATTATAAAAAAATACACATTATGGCAAATGCGTTTTTTGAAGTTCCAGAAATAAGCAATGAACCTGTACTAGCTTATGCTCCAGGCTCAGCCGAAAAAGCGGCATTAAAAAAAGCTTTAGCAGACTTTAAATCCACTACGATAGATATTCCAATGACCATTGGTGGTCAAAAGATTTATACAGACAATAAAATTTCAATGCATCCACCCCATGAAATCAAGCATACGCTTGGACATTTCAACAAAGGTGGTTCTGAGCATGTTCAGCAAGCAATTGATGCTGCTTTGGCAGCTAAACCAGCCTGGGAAAATATGCCTTGGCAAGAACGCGCTGCGATTTTCTTGAAAGCTGCAGACTTAATCTCTGGCCCTTACCGTGCTAAGATGAATGCAGCAACTATGTTGTGCCAGTCAAAAAATGTTTACCAAGCAGAGATTGATTGTGTAGCAGAATTGGTGGACTTCTTCCGCTTTAACGTACTTTACCTTACAGAAATGTACCAAGAGCAGCCTTACAGCCCTTCTGGCATTTGGAACCGTCTTGAGTGGCGTCCGTTAGAAGGATTTGTATTTGCAATCACCCCTTTCAACTTTACAGCTATCGCAGGTAATCTACCTGGTTCTGCTGCTTTGATGGGTAATACCGTCATTTGGAAACCAGCGGAGTCTCAAGTTTTCTCTGCTCAAGTAGTAATGGAAATATTAGAAGAAGCAGGTCTTCCTGATGGGGTAATCAATCTATTATTGGTGGATGGTCCTGTTGCTGGAGATATGATCTTCTCTCATCCGGATTTTGCAGGTTTACACTTTACAGGAAGTACAAAGGTATTCCAAACACTTTGGGCAACCATCGGAAAGAATATCTCAAAATATAAAACTTATCCACGAATCGTTGGTGAAACAGGCGGTAAGGATTTTGTTATTGCACACGAATCATCCAATGCTAAGCAAGTCGCAACAGCATTAAGCCGTGGAGCATTCGAATTTCAAGGTCAGAAATGTTCTGCTGCTTCTCGCTCTTATATTCCAGCTAGCCTTTGGCCAGATGTAAAAAAATATCTTCTGGAAGATTTGAAGAGCATGAAAATGGGTACAACAGAAGACTTCACCAATTTCATCAATGCCGTAATTGACGAACGTTCATTCGATAAAATATCTGGTTATATCGCTGCTGCAAAAAAAGCAGATAATTGCGAGATTATCGCTGGCGGCACTTACGACAAATCAGAAGGTTATTTCATAGAACCTACAGTAATCGTTACACAAGACCCTAAATCTATAACCATGTGTGAAGAGATTTTTGGACCTGTTCTAACGATTTATGTATACGAGCAATCTTTCGAAGAAATCTTAGAAATTGCGGATAGTACTTCTCCTTATGCCTTGACCGGGGCCATATTTTCAAAAGATCGTGCTGCAGTCAACTTAGCAACTCAAAAATTGCGCCATTCAGCAGGAAATTTCTATATTAACGACAAGCCTACTGGAGCAGTAGTTGGACAGCAACCATTTGGTGGTGGTAGAGCTTCTGGTACCAATGATAAAGCAGGTTCAATCTTGAATTTATATAGATGGGTATCAGCAAGAACCATTAAAGAAAATTTCGCGCCACCTACGGATTATCGCTATCCGTTTTTGGCAGAAGAATAGTCTACTTTAAGTGGACAGACCTCGCTAATAACAAATTGAGCTTTGGGTGTTCTCTTCGGAGGGCGCCCAATTTTTTTACTCGCCGTATTCTTCCAGCTCCATCTGTGCAGCTTCCCAGTTTTCCATGACTTTCTCCAACTCCTCTTTTTTGCTATTGTATTTTTTCATTTCCTCTGGATAATCTGGCTTTTCATAAAAGCTCTCCTCTGCCATTATGGCTTCCATTTTAGCGATCTCTTCTTCTAAGCGCTCAATTTTCTTCTCCGCATTACTCACTGCTCGCATCAAACGTTTACGTTCTTCAAATGTAAGCGTCTTTTTAGCTGTTTCTTCGGCTTTCTTGGCTTTTTTGTCTTGCAGTTCTACCTCACGCATATTATCCAATGCTCTTTTCTCCAAAAAGGCATTGATATCACCAATATATTCGTGTAGCTGCTTATCGCGAAATTCTATGGTGCGATTGGTGAGATCAGTCAAAAATTCACGGTCGTGAGATACCACAATCAAGGTACCATCATAATCGTTCAAAGCCATTTTAAGGACATCCTTAGAAATGATATCCAAGTGGTTGGTAGGCTCATCCAGTACCAATAAATTAAATGGTTTCAATAACAAACAAGCCAAGGCCAAACGCGCACGCTCTCCCCCCGAAAGTACGGATACCTTTTTCTCTGCATCCTCTCCACTAAACATAAAGGCCCCCAGAATATTACGCAACTTGGTGCGCATCTCTGGTGGAGAATGTTGCTCCATGGTTTCTAGTAGCGTAAAATTGGGGTGTAGGGCGTCAGACTGATTCTGAGCATAATAACCAATAGACACATTATGCCCTAACTTGGTTTTACCATCAGATTGGGGGATTTCATTAATTAAAATCTTAGCTAAAGTTGTTTTTCCTTGGCCATTTTGTCCTACAAAAGCTACTCGATCACCACGATCTAGCTTGATATCTACGCCGTTCAGCACCATTAAATCACCATAAGATTTGACGACATCTTTACCTTCAATCACAATTTGTCCGGAACGAGGCGCTGGTGGGAATTTGATATTCATTGCAGCTATATCTTCTGGAGCAATCTCAATACGCTCCATTTTATCCAACTGCTTTTTCATAGACTGTGCCATTTTAGTTTTAGTAGCTTTCGCCATAAAACGATCAATGGTGCGTTCCTTCTCTGCAATGACTCTTTGTTGATTCTCGAAAGCAGCAAGCTGCTTTTCTCTCCTATCCTGACGAAGTTCTACAAACTTTGTATATCCTGCTTTGTAATCATACAGCTGCCCTAATTCAATTTCTACTGTTCTACTTGTTACATTATCTAAGAATTGCTTATCGTGCGAAATTACAATAACTGCGCCTTGATAATCTTTCAAAAAGTCTTCCAACCAAAGAATAGATTCAATATCCAAGTGGTTGGTAGGCTCATCCAATAGTAAGTAATCGGGTTGTTGCAAAAGCATTTTCGCTAACTCAATCCTCATTTGCCATCCACCACTAAACTCATCAGTTAAGCGATCAAAGTCTTTTTGCTTGAATCCAAGTCCTTTTAAGACTTTCTCTGCATTGGCTTCCATTGCACTACCTCCCAGAATTTGGAATCGATCATTGGCTGCTGAAAATTCTTCGAGGAGTTTACTATAAGCTTCGCTTTCATAATCGGTACGATGGGCCATTTCATCGTTGATTTCTGCGATGCGATTCTCTAAGTCTTTTACCTCTTTAAAGGCGGTAAGCGTTTCATCCATGACCGTTTTGCCTTTCGGCAAAGTCATCTCCTGATGTAAGAAACCAAGTGTACTTCCAGATGGTCTAGTGATATTTCCTTCATCAGGCGATTGATACCGAGCGATGATCTTAAGCATGGTAGACTTCCCTGCTCCATTTCTGCCGACCAGACCTAAGCGGTCCTTATCCCCTATCACTAAATTGGCATGATCTAGTAATACTCGATCGCCATATTTCACAAAAATATTACTCGCGTTAATCATGAATATTGCTTTTGAAGACGCAAAAATAGACCTATTATATGGTAAAGGCGAAGGATTTAGCTGGATTTTTTAGCCTTTAGCCTAGCTGGTTTTTTCTAGCGTAAATCCAAAGGTAGATCCTAAGTTTGGTGTCGATCGAACGTTAATGCTCTGTTTATGTGCTTCAATGATATGTTTTACGATGGAAAGCCCTAGCCCTGAGCCACCTTGCGCACGAGAACGGCTTTTATCCACCCTGTAAAATCGATCAAAGACATGATTAAGATGTTTTTTGGGAATACCAATTCCACTATCCGCAACTTCTATTAAAATGTTTTTATCCATATCGTAGAAACCTACCTTCGTCGTACCTCCTTCATTTCCATATTTTATGGAATTATGCACTAAATTGATAAGTACTTGACGAACGCTATCACGATCTGCTTTTACAAGAAATGATTGGTTAGCACCTTCTTTTAAGATTAATTTTATGTCTTTTTGTTCTGCTTTGATCTCTAGTTCTTCGAAGACATCTTGGGTAAGTTCTTTTATATCAAAAGCTTGTAATTCAAGGATCAGTTTCCCACTTTCCATTCTCGAGATAGCCTCAAGATCTTCCACTATAGTGTGCAAACGTTCGACGTTTTTGGCTGCTTTCTTCAAAAAAGAAATATTGATTTGCTCTTCTTCTAATCCGCCATCCAATAAGGAGTGAATATAACCTTGTATGTTAAAAATAGGTGTTTTTAGTTCATGTGAAATATCCCCTACAAATTTACGACGATATTCCGCCCATGATTTATATCGCTCAATCTGCTTTTGCTGTTTTTGTGCCCATTCTTCTACTTCCTTTTCAACATCCTCAATGATATTCTGATTGAGATTAACTGACTTATTTTTTTCTTCTGGCGATACCTTCTGATTATGAATAGTCTTGTAAATTACTTTTATCTTTCGATAAATATAACGACGCAGATAGTAGGTAGTGGTAAAATAAGTAGTTATAAAAACAAAAATTGAAAACGGTATCAGCATCAACCACTCCCCTATCACATCTCCGAAAAGAATGAGGGAGGCTGTTCCTACCAATACGACCATCGTAATGAAGCTAGAAACATGTAATGCTATTCTATGTGGGGTGGGATTTTTACGAGTCATCAAAACTCAAATTTATAGCCAATGCCTTTAATGGTTTTAATATAATTATCGCCGATCTTTTCTCTGAGCTTACGAATGTGAACGTCTATCGTTCTATTTCCAACAATGACGTCTGTTCCCCAAACTTTATTAAAAATTTCTTCTCTAGAAAATACTTTTCCTGGTTTAGAAACTAAAAGATATAGCAATTCAAATTCTTTCTTTGCCAATTCAATTACTTCCTCTCCTCTACGCACGCTTACTCTTTCTTTATCAATAATCAAGTCACCAACATGAACAACATCCTCCTCATTAATGACCTCATTTCTCTCAGAACGACGTAATAAAGCTTTAATTCGACTTACAAAGACCCTAGGACGAATAGGTTTTGTAATGTAATCATCTCCGCCTACATCTAGAGCAGCAATTTGTGAGTAATCTTCCTCTCGGGCAGTTAAAAAGGCAATAATTGTTTTATCAAATTCAGGCTTAGTTCGTAGATGACGACAGACCTCTACGCCATCCATCTTCGGCATCATAATATCTAAGACGATAAGATCAGGAGCTTCTAACTCTGCTTTTTTAATACCTTCCTCTCCATTAGGAGCGGTTATTACTTGATAGCCTTCCTTCTTTAAATTATACTCTAAAAATTCTAGGATATCTGGCTCATCATCAACAATTAGAATTTTAACTGTATCCATTATCTGTGTACTTATATGGCTAACAATAAGACTCTTACGCGTTTTTTAGTTTAAACCCAATCTCAAAAATAGATTTTTCCGATACACTTATTTCAGATGACACATTAAATTATTGTTAAGTAATAAGCGTACTCAAACAAAATCAGTCGGACCACTCATTCTAGTAAATAAGCAAATGAGTGGTCGAGTCGAAATGAAGATTTAAAAAATTAGTGCTAGTTCTCATACTTTCTACTTTTTATCTCTTCATCCTTGAAGTTTATGAAAACAATATAAAAAGTGTAACAACAGATAAATTAGTTGTAAAAAGAAACTAATTATAAAAAAATCGATACACAAAATCATTGAAAACACACATTTACTACATCAAGTTCCAGTTTTACAAAAAGTCTAGATAAGGGAAAATAAAGCTATCTATATTTGTGTAGGCCTTGTAATTATTCTCTCTAAGTGGGTAGAGTCCTCATACACTGAGGACTTTGCTTTTTTTAGCTATCAAGGTTAAGCTCTGTATGACCTATTTTAGGATAAAAACCAAAAATTTTAGAAACTAGAACAATCATTCCCCAATATTTTATTAAACTTTGTCCCCCTCTAAATTGGTTCTAGATACATAGATGATGATAGCACCGAACATGATCATCAGTACTCTTATGAGAAAACCAATCAAACCACCAAAAGCATCAATCCAAGTCAAAAATGCTAGTTGTACACCTACAAGGCTCAAAACCAAAGCTAAAAACCCTGTTCCTGCCAATAAAAAACCAATCAATACGATAATTCCTCTATTCTTCATGTTTCAATAATTTAAAGTAGGTTGATTCTGCAATAGAATTTATGTTTCGCACCCCATCAATATCAATAATTAGGTAGCTCATAAATCATAAACAAATACTTATACAAGTATATGACGAAATTAGTCCTTTTGTTGAGGATGATATTCAATTTAAAGTAATAATTACATAGAAGTTTTCTTCAACTTCTTTTATTAGACCTAATAGTGTCGTATATTCTGCGCAAAGTTTAATGCCCTAACCTTATGATGAAGATTATTGAATGTCCTCGCGATGCCATGCAAGGCCTGAAGCCTTTCATTGCTACTGATTTAAAGGCAAAATACATTAATCAACTCCTAAAAGTGGGATTTGACACTATAGATTTTGGAAGTTTTGTTTCTCCCAAAGCGATTCCACAAATGAAAGATACAGCAAAAGTGCTGGCTCAACTAAATTTGAGCGAAAGCGCTTCAAAACTATTAGCCATCGTAGCAAATCAACGAGGGGCCAATGATGCTGTACAGTTTGATGAAATCACCTATTTAGGTTATCCCTTCTCCATTTCCGAAACCTTCCAAGTGCGTAACACCAATGCAAGCATTGCAGAATCCGTAGAACGGGTAAAAGGTATACAAGAAACTTGCGTCAAGCACAACAAAAAACTGGTACTCTATATCTCTATGGGCTTTGGAAACCCCTATGGTGATCCTTGGAATGTTGAAATTGTACAGAAATGGGCAGATGAATTGATTAATATGGATATTCGAATTCTTCAATTATCGGATACGATCGGGATTGCTACCCCCGAAAGTATTGCCTATCTCTTTTCTAATTTGATTCCTCATTATCCACAAGTAGAGATCGGGGCACATCTTCATACAACACCTCGTACTTGGAGAGAAAAAGTAGAAGCTGCCTATCAAAATGGCTGCACTCGTTTTGATGGTGCTATCAAGGGATTTGGTGGATGCCCAATGGCTAAAGATGAACTCACCGGCAATATGCCTACAGAAAACATGGTATTTTACTTCGAAGATCAAAAAGTAAATACTGGACTTGATCTGGATGCTTTCCGCGAAGCAATGAGAATCTCTGAAGAAGTTTTCCCAGAACATTAAAAAAATATGACCTGGCTATTTTTTGAATGAGATGATTTTCCTAATTTTATTTTAAGCTTTTGACTCTAGGTCAAAAAATATTTTGAAAATAAAAAATCAGAGTAATGGCCAAAACAATGCAGTGGTACTTAGACAAATATGGCGAAAGCCATCAAAATCGTATCAATAAGCTCATTCACTGGGTTTGTGTTCCTGCGATTATGTTCAGTTTGTTCGGTATGATATATGCCATTCCCTTTCCATTGGCGGAGCGTGGGTTATTGATGAACTGGGCTGCAGTATTGATGCTATTCGCATTTATTTATTATTTACGACTTTCTATTCCTATGTTTTTAGGATTTATTATGATTGGTGGTGCAATGCTATTAGGGATTGATGCTATTTATAATGCCATCGGGCAAAATTCAGGAAACCTAGCGCTTATCATGCTTGCGATATTTGCACTTGCTTGGGTAGCCCAATTTATTGGTCATAAAATCGAGGGTGCAAAGCCTTCCTTCCTTGAGGATGTCCAATTCCTTTTAATTGGGCCAGCTTGGCTATTGCACTTCATTTACCGTAAAGTAGGTATCCATTATTAATGGCAATACGAGGAAAGTTGGCTGTTGTTTGTGGTGGTGCTAGCGGTATTGGTAGAGCGATGGCTCTGGATTTAGTCAATCAAGGTGCCAAGGTTGTAGTGATGGATATTGACCTTGCATCGATGCAAGCTATGCAAAAAAAATCCCCCACACTTATCTATTATCCATTAGATGTAACTGATTTGAAAGCTGTTCAATCCGTTTTCATGCAAGTGGAAAAAGAACACGGTCCTATTTTCAGATTAGTTCATACAGCAGCGATTATGCCAGCTGCGACCTTTCGGCAAATGTCTATTGAGCAAACGATCAATGTCATGACGGTCAATTATGAAGGAATGGTGCATGTGACGCAGACTGTTTTACCTTTTTTGCTTTCGCGAAATGAAGGGCAGATAGTTGTTATGGGATCGGTTGCAGGCGTATTGCCCCTAGCTCGCTTCGGAGCTTATGGAGCAAGTAAGGCCGCCACTAATTTTTATATGGAGGTTCTTCAAGCCGAACATGCAGGCAGTCAAGTACAATTATTATTAGTTTGCCCAGCAGCAGTGGACACTCCATTGATAGATCAGGCCATAGAGCATGGTCCTTGGTTTTTGCGAAAGCAAAAAAATGGGTTTCGTATAGCGTCCACTAAGCAAATTATCAAAGCGATTGAAAGGGGATTACAAACAAAAAAGTCAAAGATTTATCCGGGTGATGCCTGGCTTATTCAATTTTTATACCGCCTTTTTCCTTCGCTTTCTCGTTGGGTTGGTCAAAAATTAAGTTGATGTTAGAAACAAAAATCCCGTTTACTATAGAAAGCCTTGAGGATGCTCAGTCCATTTTTGACAATTTGGAAGTAGTTTCTCTTGATTTTATGTATGGTCGTTGGTACGGCTGGGAATGTATCACTGGACATCCGATGGAAGGCATGTTAGAAGCTTCCGGTTGGTATGGTAAGTGGTTTGAAGATGCTGAGCATGTTCATCCTCTATTATTATGGACAACTAACAAAAAATCCTTGTATGCAGTCAATCCAGCATTGGCATTTATTTTTACACGCTTACAATTACCACCTTCCATCGTTAGGTTTTTATCTACTTTTGCAAAGCCTTTTATTCAAACTCGTCGATCTAGAGCTCGTCTGCGCATGACAGCATATAAGGGGAAAGTAAGCGCCACCATGTGTTATGATCAACTACCCATTCATGATATTTTCCGAAAGGTAGATGAAGATACAGTAATGGGACTAATGGACAATAAATCAGACCGGCAAGTCTATTTTTTCTTTTTGCGCAAAGCAAGCGATCCAATACAAGTCAAAGGCCTTTACTAATTAGTTGAGTTGAATGATATACTGGGCCATTTATGATGGGGGATAAAACAACAAAGCCCCGCCAATTGGCGAGGCTTCGAAGTATATATTGGATGCGATTACATCATACCTGGCATTCCACCACCACCTGGCATTCCGTGGCTATGTGGTGCCTCTGGCTCAGGCTTATCATTGATTACACATTCTGTAGTCAATACCATACCTGAAATAGAAGCTGCGTTCTCTAGAGCTATACGTGTTACTTTAGTAGGATCAATAACACCTGCTTTTTTCAAATCCTCGAACTTGTCTGTACGAGCATTATAACCAGTGCTATTTTTGCTATTCATTACACGCTGAAGGATAACAGAGCCCTCTACACCTGCATTGTCTGCAATGGTACGAAGTGGCGCTTCTAAAGACTTCTTAACGATCTGTACACCGATGGTTTCGTCTTCATTTGCTCCTTTTAAGTTTTTGATAGAAGCAATAGCTCTTACTAAAGCTACACCGCCACCAGGAACAATACCTTCTTCCACTGCTGCGCGAGTTGCGTGAAGTGCATCATCAACACGATCTTTCTTTTCTTTCATCTCTACTTCTGTAGCTGCACCTACGTAAAGTACAGCAACCCCACCAGAAAGTTTGGCTAAACGCTCCTGTAGTTTTTCGCGATCGTAATCAGAGGTAGTAGTCTCAATTTGAGACTTGATCTGATTAGTACGTGCTTGAATCATTTCTTCATTACCCGCACCATTTACGATGGTTGTATTATCTTTATCTACTGTGATTTTTTCACAAGTACCTAAATGTTCTAGCTCAACAGAATCTAATTTGTAACCTTTTTCTTCAGAGATTACCGTACCACCTGTCAAAATGGCAATATCCTCTAACATGGCTTTACGACGGTCACCGAAACCAGGAGCTTTAACTGCAACAATTTTCAGGTTAGCACGAAGACGGTTAACCACCAACACGCCTAATGCTTGGCTATCGATATCCTCCGCAATAATCAAAAGAGGACGGCCCGCACCGACAGACTTCTCTAAGATAGGAACGATATCCTGCATATTAGAGATCTTCTTATCATGGATAAGGATAAGCGGATTCTCATATTCAGTAACCATATTTTCTGCATCCGTTACGAAGTAAGGAGACAAATAACCACGATCAAACTGCATACCTAATACTTCATCAACGTAGGTATCTGTACCTTTTGCTTCTTCCACTGTGATAACACCATCTTTTGTTACACGCTTCATCGCGTCAGCAATAAGGCTACCGATTTCGTTATCATTGTTTGCAGAAACAGCACCTACCTGCTGAATTTTTTCAAAGTCATCACCAATAACTTCAGATTGACCTTGAAGGTGTGTAATAACTTCTTTAACGGCTTTATCGATACCGCGCTTCAAATCCATTGGATTAGCACCTGCAGCAACATTTTTCAAGCCAGCATTAATCATAGCCTGTGCCAAAACAGTAGCTGTTGTAGTACCGTCACCTGCAATGTCTGCAGTTTTTGATGCTACTTCCTTCACCATTTGAGCACCCATATTCTCAACTGCATTTTCTAATTCGACCTCTTTAGCAACAGTAACACCGTCTTTTGTTATCTGTGGTGCACCAAAGCTTTTTTGGATTACGACATTACGACCTTTAGGACCTAATGTCACCTTGACTGCATTCGCAAGCGCATCAACCCCGTTGCGTAATGCTTCTCTCGCATCTCTATTAAAGCTAATTTCTTTAGCCATTTTCTGTTAGGTTTTTTTAGTTTCAATAAAAAAATAAATGATTTGAATAGCCTATTCTAAGTCAAATCATCCCAAAACTACAAGAATGTCATCTTCTCGCATAATCAAGTAATCTACACCTTCGTAGCTTAATTCTTGACCAGCGTATTTGCCATAAAGTACGATGTCACCAACCTGAACAGTCATAAGGTTTCCATCTTTACCTGGTCCTACAGCTACGATTTCGCCTCTTTGTGGCTTTTCTTTTGCTGTATCCGGAATAATGATACCACCTTTGGTTTTTTCTTCAGCTGGAGCTGGCTTAACAACAACTCTGTCATTGATGGGCTTCAAACTCATATTATATTCACTTTTAATTTTATTCTAAAAAAGTTTGTATGTGAACAACCATTTCTTAGCATAGAGTATGCCAAAGCTTAATTCATGTCATATTTGCAGTAATTGGACAGGTACTGACAGGTATTAGCGATGCCAGCCTGACATTTTTGTCATTTTGTCCATTTATTGCTTTAAAAGAATGGACTTAATCGGCTGGCATTTATAATGATTAGAAGTAGCATAAGGCAGTTTATATTTTGGCTACCTACTAGTCTAATATCAAAATGACTTTTTGCAAGAATTCATTTTCCAGTCTTTTTACAGGATGGAGTTATCGCGCTGTATGTAATGAATCAGTTCTAAGCGGATATGTCCAAAAAAATAGCCTAACGACTGTTGTCGCTAGGCTATAAAGATGAATGTATATCGTATATCTTATTGAGACAATAGCTCTGGACCTCCGCCGCCTGTACCTACCATTAAGGTAGTGACGATACAAAGGACAAAAAGCGCTATTGCTAGGTACCAAGTTACTTTTTCAATAAAATCTGTAGATTTTGCAGCACCAAACATTTGGTTAGCCGAATTACCACCAAAAGTAGCATCTACACCACCACCCTTTGGATTTTGGATCAATACTGCACCCATTAACAAAACACCTACTAGGGCAATCAATACAGTCATAAACGTTAGCATGCTAATAATTTTTTTTGATCTATTGAATCGCAAAGAAAAGACTTTTTCTTTAAATTTCAAACTCTTTAAGCCTAAGAACTTGTATGGAATCTACTTATTACAGTGCATTTTGTTTCTTATCCCTTTAGTCCAATTTATTTGGTAAAGCGATAAGCATTTGGAAAGACTGATAGAATACATTATTAGAGTTTTGATTTTAAATCTTTTATACTTTCCAGATATTTTTCACGATTCTTTGGAAATAATAAAATCAAACGCTGATAAATTTCAATAGCTTTGTCATAGAAGCCTTGCTCTGTAAGAAGATATGCTAAGGTTTCAGAAGCATTCCCTGCATTATCTGTTATACTTCGTTCGGCAAATTCTATTACTTTATTTTTTTTCTTTTTTTTCTTTTTCTTTATTTCATTGACTTCCGTCCATCTAATTTTGGTTTTTTCTTTTGATTGTGGGCCAAATGCTGTCTTGGGCAGAGGCTTGGACTCTTTTAACGGGGTAGTACTTGGTTTGGATTCTTCAGCTATGACTGATTGCAAAACCTTTGCGATTTGCGAGATGTCCCATTTTTTTGTGATCAGCTGAATACTTGCCAGATGTTGAGCGAGTCGATCAGAGACTTCATAATGAGGCATCTCTTCTTTTTCTGCAACAATTTGCTCAGCTACTATTGGAGTGCTAGCTAATTGCAAATCCTCTAGATTCAGCTCAAATTCTTCCTCTAAAAAGGTAGCTTCTAAAGTTATTTGCTCATTTTGTTGTTCCTCATCAAGTCGGGATTGAAGTACTTGTAATAATTCCTGCTCGACTACTTCATTTGTTTCGATTTGGTCCAGTTCTAGGACCTCTTCTATTATTTGATAACTATCTTTTCCACTAGGCTCGAGTGGGCTAAGAGCAGTCTTAAATTGTTTAAACAAATGAGATCGATCAAAACTATAGGCAGCCGCTTTTTGTAAATTTTTATCAAAATCGCTGTTTTGATCAATTTGACTTTTTAGTAGTAGTAAAAGTCTTAGATTTTGACAATATGGATATTGTAGAACTAGGGTTTTTAGTTCTTGGTAGGATATTTGATAAAGCTGTGTTGGGTTCTTCAAATAAGTGGCGAAATTCTCTGCATTCATACCCCTCTTCAATTAATATACTGAAGCAGAAACAATTGGCTTAAGATTGCTATTGTTTTGCAAACCAGCCAAATTTAGTTACATGCTGTTATTTTGAAATACGATGAGCAAGATACAATTAAACTAGCTAGCTATCAAGTCTTTGCTAGTAAGACTTATTAGAACAAGCTTAGAGGCTATTCAGAAATTGCATTAATTTTTTTATGGCTCTGCCACGATGACTAATTTTATTTTTTTCATATTTATCCATTTCTGCAAAAGAAATATGGTATCCATCTGGGATAAAAATAGGATCATAGCCGAAGCCACCATCTCCCATTTTTTGGGGAGCAATAGTTCCATTTACGACCCCCTCAAATTGATGTTCTTTTCCATTGAGTATTAAAGCCACAACTGTTCGAAATCTGGCTTTACGATTTCCTTTCCCTTCAAGATTGGTAAGTAATAGGGCCATATTTGCTTCAGCTGAGCGCTGAGGGCCTGCATAATGAGCGGTATCCACACCAGGTTCACCGTTTAGAGCTTCGACTTCCAAGCCGGTATCCTCAGAGAAACAATCTACTTTATACTTTTCTGAAACATATCTTGCTTTTTGCAATGCATTACCATGAATAGTAGCAGTGGTTTCTGGCACTTCTTCCATACAGCCAATATCTTTGAGGCTTTTAATCGATAAATGTGGCAGCATTTCATTGACTTCCCTGACCTTATTTGGATTGGAGGTAGCAAAGATGACTTCTTTCATCTGTATATGATTTTAGTAAAGTATTGTTTTTTAGTTGGTTATGTGATTTCTGTTTTGACTAATTAAGAGTGTAAATTTTCATCTTCGTGCTCGAGGCGACAGTGTTTGGTGCTTAACCAGTCTAAGGTCAATTTCATCTGCGGGCTCTTACGTCCCAGTAAAAAACCGACTTTTATATTTTTGTGTATTAACCTTCGAAGCCCAGTGCTTTGGCTCTCTTTAGATGGTATTCCATTTGTTTCTTTTTGAGGTCTTCCTCAGATATTGGTTGTACCGGATTATAAGGTACTTTGTCCCTGATCATGAAATAGGCAGCTATGATAATGTCATGGCCTAGCGCTACCAAGGCCTTCTTTTTACCTCGTCGTTTGACTAAGCGCCTGTATTTAGTTTTGAGCACACCATCTTTCTTGTGCGTCGCTGCCCAGCCACATTCGACCAAGCAGGTCTTCAGGTGTTTATTCCCTTTTATTGTCCGGGCGTTTTTTTTTACCTCCACTCTCGTGATTACCCGGACTCATGCCTGACCAACTACTCAAGTGTTTTTCACTGGGAAACTGACTCATATCGGTTCCAATTTCGCTAATGATGGTAATTGCACTATCCCGCCCCACGCCATCTATAGTTTGCAAATTGTCCACGTCCTCCTGATAAGCCTTGATCTGCTCATCAATCTGAGCTTCTATAGTTTTGATTAACTCATCTTTTTGCTCAATGCTCCTCTTTATGGTTTGTAGCATGAACCTATGATGTGCCGTGATTCGACCTTCCAAAGCCAGGCGGAACTCCTTACGACTTTTATGCATTTTACCGTGATAGTGTCTAGATAAAAGCTTTGCATCTGTAACACCATTGAGTATGTCCTTAATTATTTTTTGCCCAACTGCGCCGTGTACATCACTCCGTACGCTACTTAGTTTAACATTAGCATCTTCCAGTATCCGAATAACCCGATTCTTCTCCGAAGAGCGTTGCTCAACAACTTTTTTCTTATATCTGACTAGATCTCTAAGCTCTCGAATCAGCGTGGGAGGTATAAAACTTCCTTTTAATAAACCACTGATTAATAACTTACTCAGCCAGATACTATCTTTCTTATCTGTCTTATGGCCGGGTACGTTCTTGACATGACGAGCATTGACCAAAATGATCTCCATACCTCCTTCTTCTGCCAGAATGTTATAAACGGGCTTCCACTACACGCCGGTACTTTCCATAGCAAAATGGGTCACATTGTGCTGCTTGCACCAATCTCTTAATTTTGTCAATGAACTTGTGTAGCAGCCAAATTCTTTGGTTTCGTATTTTTCACTACCCCAACGAATTGTCGCTACGATATTATTCTTATGCACATCAGCAGCGCACCCTACTTCAATTACCTGATCGAAACTAATCTTATTGCTCATGTCTTTTTTTGAGCAAAGATACCATCGACCAGGCAGCTTCCCTATATTCATCCGCGCTCTGGTGTGCGCTAGCTCGTGGGCATTTTATCTGTATATGATTTTTCTGCAAGCGGCAAAATGCAGAAAAATTTCTGCGCAAATGGAACCGCTGCGCTCCCGCCTACGGCCGGCAGACCCACATAATCTTTTTTAATCATTCCCTTGCGTGTTCATATCGAGTAAGTTGACTTTATGTTACTGCACAAACTATAAATGGTATCGGTAATTCAACTCTATTTTTGAGTAAAGCCTAACTCTTGATAGAATTCGACTTGTTTTTCAAAGGCTTTTTTAACTATTGCAGGATCAGATTGTGGCCAGCCCGTATCATCTAAATGAGAGGGAGTGAATAGATGTCCACAGCCTTCATAAATGACTAGTTCACAATCGTATCCTAATTCATTCATTCTCTTATCAAACTCTTCTGCGAATTTAGTAGGAGTGAGATTATCCGTACGTCCCTGTAAGAGGAGGATTTTGGGCATATTTAAACCTTCCTTTAGATTTTCTAGTGGTGATAGAGCACTTGAATTTTTGCCTCTTTTTAATAAACTTTTGAAATAATCATCTCTGGTATCTAAGGCTGGAGAGATCAAAATCATAGCATTGGGAATACTCTCTTGATTTTCCTGTAATACTGTTGTAGAAGAAACAAGATGACCGCCTGCTGAAAATCCCTTTGCGATAATCTGGTCAGGATTTACAGACAGCGAATCTGCATTTTGCCTCAACCATTTGATAAAATCTCTAGTATCTTGCATGGCCTCTCTAGGAGTAATATCATCTTGATTTGAAAGCCTATATTCTACTGAAAAACCAATGAGACCATGATCAGCTGCATGTTGTGCACTTTCAATAGTGAAAGAAGCATCGCCGATAGTCCAACCACCTCCGTGGAAGGCAGCAAGCGCGGCATATTTTTTTAAAGGATCGAAGTTTTGGGGTTTGAAAATATATACTTCGAGTTGAAAACCTTTCTCTATTTTGTAAATGATCGTCTCTAAATCGGCTCTTTCTCTTAGTATATCATTTTTGTAAGCTTCAATATCCTGTTTAATTTTTAGTGTTTTGCAATTGGTTTCTAGCGTGCTTAGCAATTCTTCACCGTTGATCCAAGTACATTGTTCGATATGAGTTTTGATGTACTCAAAAGACCAATAATCAATGACTTTTTGGTTTTTGAAAAGATTGGGAATGAGTTCTAGAGCTGTTTGAGTTTTGATCAGGCCTCTATAAACGGAGGTATCTTGATTTTCTGAAAAAGCCTTTCTTATTTCTGAGTCTAGCCAAGTTTTGGTATATCTCTGATAGGATTTAAGGTAGCAATAGGTAGGGTCATCTATATTTTCTTGTGCACTTTGAGTAGCATTTGGAGATAGTGCTACAGAATTGCCAGTAAAATTTCTATGAAATCGGGGGTATCTTAAAAGCATTCTTCCAAAAGCAAAGTTGATGGAAGCCTCATTAATCTTTTTAAATTCAGTACTTACTGTTGTTGACGAATCCATTCTATTAAAATAAGCTGATTTCAATGAATCTAAGACTCCTGTATAATCTACTTCATTCTTTATGTGCAGTGAATACCAGTTCTGGTTGAGGTAGGCAGATACATCATCATTGAGCTTTTTTTCAGATAACAAATGTTGATTTTCTGCTATTAGACTACCTTGAAAAGCTAAAGAATCTTCGAGGATTTTGATGTCAAGATTTTTATTAGAATCCCAGAATATTTCCCATTCTTGATCTTGAGTTTTTAAGGTGAGAATGGTAGGAAAAGAGAACTGCTCATTAAAGACATAAATACCTTCTTCCGTCCTTTTTAAGGCCTTATCATTGATTTCTACAGCTGTGGAGGAGTTGATTTTTATTTGTCCTGGTGGATTAGACATGCAGCCAGCAAGCAATGTGCTGAAAAATAGGAATAATAGATGTCTGGTCATGTGGGTGATGTTTTTATACTCGCTGAGTATTATCATTTGAAGTCAAACAATAATACTCAGCGTAAGTCGATCATCGAAGCAAACTCACCTCACCTTTTAATTGAAGTAAATTGCCCGATTGTAATTCTAGTTCTATATAATAGACAAAAACACCCGGGTTTAGTTCGCGACCTTTAAATTCACCATCCCATCCAAAGGAGGGATCATTAGGCGCTACATTTTGTTGACTGAATACTTGATTTCCCCAACGATCTATGATTTCCCAAGTAGTGATTTGTACCACTTCTGCACCCGTATTGACATAGAAGATATCATTTAAACCATCATCATTTGGAGAGAAGACATTCGGGATGAATATTCGTTGTGCTTCCTCAATGAAAATACTGATGGCATCAGTAGCTGTACAGCCATTCTCATCAATTACAGTTACAATATAAATGGTAGATTCGCTGGGAGAAACAAGAGGTGTTTGGCAACCATCACAGCCATCGATTTCTGGAGACCAAATAATCGTATCTGGCGTTCCAACAATTTGCAAGTCCAGTTTTAGGCTTTCGCCCAAAGGCAATAAAATATTGTTGTCTCCTGCACTAGTAACAATATCAGCAATGATACTTGTAGGTTCATTTAATATAACTTCCACACTGCTTTGACAGCCTGTCACATCTTGTACTTCGATCGTGTAGTTGCCAGAAGGCAAATTGCTAAATATTGAGCTGTTGCCAAATATGCCTCCATCAATACTAAATTGATAAGGCCCGATACCTCCTTGGACGGAATCTACTTGAATACCTCCAGAATTAGGTACATCACAGCTGACAGCTACCTGAGAAGTGAAAATACTTAATTCATCAGTACCTTCTATAATGATGATTTCATCCGTAGCGGAGCAAGAAGTAAACGTATTGACTACCGTCAGTATAAAAGTACCTCCCGTTAATGCATTGGGATTAGCAACATTTGGATTGTCAAGCTGACCACCATCTGGAGAAGTCCATGTATAAGTGATATACGGCCCTTGAGTAGAGTTGCCACCAATTGGAATACTGGTGACTCCACAACTCAAATTCATATCCTGACCAGCATCGGCAAGAGGACCGTCCTCAATGATTATAGTTGCCGTTGCATTTGTTTCTGGGCATGCGCTGGTGGCCTCATGAATATAGAAGAAAATATAAAATCCAGGCGCTTGCCCCGCTGTATTAAATGTGGCATTTGATGCATTGAAGGCACTGTCAGTAGACATTATAGCCTCCGACCAACTTCCCCCCAAATCTTCCCCTTCAATAAGGTCAAATAGATTGAATATTTGAGGATCTCCAGAGCAAGTAATGGCTGCTTGACCTGAAAAGCCTGCAGATAATAGATCCTCAACAATCACTGTAATAGGAGTAGGTAAACTAACAGGGCATTCATTATTGCTATTATCTATGACAGAAATGATTTCAAAATCAATATTGGCAATCGGGGTGAGCGAAATACTATTTGAGGCAGGTGCATCCGCAATAACGGTCAAATTACCATCCAACAAGTATTGCACTTCAAATGGACCATTACTACCTACAATGTTATAATCAATAAGAACCTCTTCTCCAGAGCAAACAACTGCTGGTGCATTGATCGTAACTTCATAGTTAGGACAAGAAATAGAAGTACAAAATGCTTGAAAACTAGCACTGGAACAAGCGATTCCTTGGAAATTGGCGCTTACTTGAATCGCTACAGCTTCATTTTGGCCCAAGCCGTCTACCAAATAACTGTTGCTTGATGTGAAACTTCCCGTTTGACCAGATAAGATAGCTACATCAAAGGTAACATCTGGAAAATCTGGCCAAGTAAATTCTACGGAAGTAGTAGTCGCATTACAGTCGATCACCAAGTCTGTAAATGGTGGTTCATCCACCTGAATAACTCCTGTGAATATTGGACTAGTACAGCCATTATCGGCTACTGTTAGATTTACATTAAAGTTGCCAGCAACTACCGCAGGAATATTGATCGGGCCAGGCCCGGTGAATGTGCCTAATGGCCCTAGATCCCAGTTGAAGGTAGCTCCTGCAGTGGCACTTCCATTAAAAGTAATAGAAATATCATCTCCAACGCAATAGCCCATTTGATCAAGCATAAAACTAGCTGTAGGGCCCTGAAGGATTTGAATCGTATTACCAAAACTTTCACTACAAAGACTTTCTATTACAGTATATTCTACCAAATAACTTCCAGGAGGAAGGACATTAGGATTGATCGCATCTAATAATAAACCATTAACGGTCCATTGTCCACCAAGTGTAGCATCTGAATCTAAAAGATCATTCAGATTGAGTGGATTATCCCCTGTACAAAGTGTGCTTGGTCCTGTCCAAGAAGCATTAAGGTCTGCAACAGTTATAGTAACTTCATCAGTAGCCAGACAAACAGGGCTAAAAGAAATATCATCTAATGCCAAATCATTTCCAGCTGGATCGAAATTCACATTAGCAATACAGATTTCTGCTACATTGTTGGTGCCAGAATCCCAAGTTTCAAAGAATTGATTCCAGCTACAAGTAGCTGCAGAGGCATTATAAGGCGAACCTAGAAGTGTTCCATTGATGGAAAACTGTAATATTGCTGGGTTTTGAGAAACCACAGAGGTTACCCATGCACTAAAGGCATATTCTGTTCCGGGATCTACGCTTACCGTTTGACACCAAATATTACTTGCATCGCCAGAGGCATTGATCACCATCATATTACCACCTCCTGTATGATCAGAGCAATTGGCAAATTGATTATGTGTATTACCTGCGTTATTGTCTATCGCATATTGCCCTTCATTACTTAGCAAACCAGCTCCACCACCCGTACCATAAATATAGTCACTAGTGAAATCTTGGTCGCCAAGGCTAAAATCACCATTTATAATGAGATTATCTGTTGAAAAACTTCTTACGGTCACTGTATAAGTGGTCGTTGCGTCTAATGTAACAGTGGTTCCTGCAGCATTTGGATTTGTGAGCCCTATTGTTGGAGACCAACTAACATCAAAAAAATCACCGTTGATGAGTGCATTTAATGTAGTATTTGATCCTGAGGTACAAACTATTTGATCCATTCCTGCATCAACACTAGTGGTGCATTGCGCCAGTACGTTTGCCGTAAAGGCCAATGTAAGTAAAGCCAAAGTGAAAAACTGTTTAACCATATAATAGATTATTAAAAATTGATACTTTCTATTTGATGATACCTTTGCAAAGCAAAATGTATGTTATAATAGACTATGAAAGCCTAACTAAGTCGTTAGAAGATCAAAAAGGGCATAGTTTTTAAAATATAGTGCTTGAATAGTGTCCGTTTGATTACTGACAGGCACAATATTTAAAGAGATGTTAGCTGCAAACAATGATGCAGCCTCAAAATTTCAGAAGTCACCAAAATTAATCAAAAAATAAGATTTTTCTTTAAAAAGCGTAGGAAAAGCTTTTTATACAATGAAGTTGTTTAAAAATATATCTTACCACCTGCGAAAAATGCATTGAGCACCAAATGCTTCAGCCCCGCCTGCCGGACGGGCAGTTTTTTTTCGTCCCATAACTAGGCTATGAAACTCAAAAAGGGCTTCGCCTTGACAATCAAGCCATTATTCTCGATTGGCAACATACTTTTCGAACAACTTCAATCGTTTCTTCAGCATCATTACCTATTCAAAATCTTCGTCATCACCTAATGCTAATTTGGCTCCAGCCAATTCACCTAAAGCATGTTGGTCCCCTATTTTTTTTGCAATAGCCATTCCCTTCTTGTACGTCTGAAAAGCAAAAGCTGCTTGGTCCATTCGTTCGTGCAGCTTGCCAAGATGATAGTAAGTGCCGATGTAATTAGGGGCATTTTTAGTAAGTTGTTGGTAGTATTGTAAAGCTATTTCTAGTTCAGACTGGTTTTCATATTCTTTTGCAAGTGCAAAAAGTATAAAAGAATCTGTTGGAGACTCCTTGTGAAATGTTAAAAGTTGATCTAATCGTGAGCTACTCATTTTTGTATATTTTTGAAAATCAGTTTGTTATAAATTTTGTTTGTCATCTTATTGTAATTCTAGCGAATTTTCGCTAGAATACAAGTGCGGTCTCTTTAAATTAAGTATATTTGCATGGGAAAAGTCCATGCACTAAAAAAGGATAAGCAAATTATTAATTTTGAGACTTCTGTTATAGAAAGTAAACAATCAAAAAATTCAAATTACTAAAAAATCAACTTGCCGATGAAAATACTGGTTTGCGTTAGTAAAGCGCCTGATACCACTACAAAGATCGCCTTCAATGCAGATGGAACTGCTCTGAATAAAGATGGTGTTCAATATATTATGAATCCTTATGATGAATGGTATGCTTTGGTCAGAGCATTAGAATTAAAGGAGGCAGCAGGAGGGTCTGTAACAATCATTAATGTTGGCCCGAAAGAAAATGATACTGTAATTAGAAAAGGTTTGGCTATCGGAGCAGATAATGCGGTACGCATTAATAGTAATGGAGGTAGTGCGATGTATATTGCTAAGCAAATTGCAGAATATGCAAAAGGAGAAAGTTTTGATGTGGTGATCACAGGAAAAGAAACGATTGATGAAAATCGTTCTGAAGTAGGTGCGATGCTTGCTGAATTCTTAGATATGCCTTTCATCTCTTACGCTTCAAAAATGGACGTAGCAGGCAATACAGCTACGATTGATAGAGATATTGAGGGTGGAACAGAAACGGTAGAGGTAGATACGCCTTTTGTATTAAGCGCAGCAAAAGGATTAGCAGAGCAGCGCATTCCTAATATGCGCGGTATCATGATGGCTAAGCGGAAGCCACTAAACGTAGTAGAAGCAGTCGCTTTTGATGATTTAGTCGTTCCAGTTCACTATGAATTACCACCTGCTAAGTCAGCGGTAAAATTAGTTGACCCTGAGAACATGGATGAATTAGTACGTTTGCTTCATGAAGAGGCAAAAGCACTTTAATTCGGTAATTAATCAAATCAAAAAATCTGAAAACTAAATAATAATGATTTTAGTATTTGCAGAAAATCAAAAAGGGGTGTTTAAAAAAGCTGCTTTCGAGGCAGTCACCTATGGATATAAAACAGCACAAGCCCTAGGAACGGACTGTGTAGCGCTTACCTTAGGAAGTGTCGAAGGGGCAGGTGAATTAGGAAAATACGGTGCGTCTAAAGTATATAATATTGCAAGTGAGCAGTTGAATGCATTTGATAGCAGTGTTTATGCAGCAGCGATTGCTGGAGCGGCATCTGATCTTGGTGCAAAAGTGGTTGTTTTAAGTCATACTTCTACGGGTAAATCTATTCTTGGTCGCGTGGCAGTGCGTTTGAATGCAGGTTCTGTTGCTGGAGTAAATAGCATTCCAAGTGTAGAAGGTGGTTTCAAAGTAAGAAGAGGTGTATTTTCTGGAAAGGCATTAGCTGATTTTGAAATCAAATCAGATGTTAAGGTCGTTTCACTGATGGGAAATGCTATTCAACCTGAAGAAGGCGGTGCAGTAGTTGGAGTAGATGCATTAGAAATAGACTTACCTACTAGTCGAGTGAGAGTAAAAGAAGTTTCGACTGTTGAAGGGACGGTGCCGCTTCCAGAAGCGGAATTGGTGGTATCCGCAGGTAGAGGAATGAAAGGCCCAGAAAACTGGGGAATCATCGATACATTAGCAGACACCCTAGGGGCAACAACAGCTTGCTCTCGCCCTGTTTCAGATGTAGGATGGAGACCTCACCACGAACACGTAGGACAAACAGGTATCGCTATTCGTCCTAACTTATATATTGCTATCGGTATCTCTGGAGCGATTCAGCATTTGGCTGGGGTAAACAGCTCTAAGACTATCGTAGTAATTAATAAGGATCCAGAAGCGCCTTTCTTCAAGGCAGCAGATTATGGCGTTGTTGGTGATTTGTTTGATGTTGTGCCTAGATTGACCGAATCTTTAAAGAAATTTAAAGCGGACGCTTAAGTTAGAGCAGCTTTCAAAAAAGCAAAAAAACAGCACAGGGTTATCTATTCCTGATTATCAGGGTAGGTAACCTTTTTGTTTTAATAGCTTGCAAAGAAGAGTAGTTAAAAATAGTTGCTAGTATATTGGATTTACTATTTCCTACTTACATTATTTTACTTACCTTTGCACGGCTGTAACTGATTTTAGTGATCACTAACGGTAAAAAAAAGAAATTATGGGAATTTATTTATCACAAGAGAAGAAAGACGAAATCTTCAAAGAGTACGGCGGTGATGCCAATAATACAGGTAGCATCGAAGGCCAAGTAGCCTTATTTACATACCGTATCCAAATGATGTCTCAACATTTGAATGCCAATAAAAAAGACACTGCGTGTAGAAAGGCGCTTTTGAGTCTGGTAGGTAAACGTAAGAGACTCTTAACTTACTTAGCGAAAAAAGATATCCAAGGATATCGTGATTTAATTGCGAAATTGGGTATTCGTAAGTAATATTTTAGGGAAACATCGTTTTTATGGTGTTTCCCTAATTAATTTCTATTATCTTGTTAGAGCAAAAAAGAAGTTAAAGCATTATATTCTTGATGCACATTCTGGGGTCAATACTTGAATAATTACTTTTTTTAGATGCACCTAATGACTCCACTCCCAAAAGTTTTGCAGGTAGATATACACAATAATAGATAGATAACAATAATTAATTAAAGCGATAGAAATTTTGAGTGCTCCCTTTACCTGCCTGCCCCACCACTGAAGGAACTTACCTCTAGTTTCTCCATCAGTATTCAGGGAAAGCAAAAAAAAGTTTTCGCTCAGGAGCTTGATCGTTATTTCGTAAAATTTGTACAACCTTATGGGACAACAGATTCCAATTACTACCTCCTTTGATTTACCGGATGGTAGAACAGTCACTATTGAGACTGGAAAATTAGCGACACAAGCGCACGGGTCGGTAGTAGTGCGCGTAGGTAACACGATGTTATTTGCAACAGCTGTATCAGCATTTGAAGCCAGAGAAGGACAATCCTTTTTTCCTCTTTCCGTAGATTATCAAGAAAAATTTGCAGCTGCAGGACGAATTCCTGGAAACTTTTTTAGAAGAGAAGCAAAATTATCTGATAACGAAGTTTTGATCTCTCGCTTGGTGGATCGTGCGATTCGCCCACTTTTCCCAGATGATTATAGAAATGATACACAAATCATCATTAACCTCATCTCTGGTGAAGTAGAAACGATGCCTGATGCATTCGCAGCATTGGCGGGTTCAGCAGCTTTAGCTGTTTCTGATATTCCTTTTGCAGGACCTATCTCAGAAGTACGTGTAGCAAGAATCCGTGGTAACTTCATGATCAATCCTTACCGCTCTGACTTAGAAGAGGCCGATTTGGATATTATCGTAGCAGCTACTATGGATAATGTGATGATGGTAGAGGGCGAAATGAAGGAGTGTTCTGAAAAAGACTTAGTGGAAGCAATCAAGTTTGGTCACGAAGCTATCAAAGTACAGTGTGAAGCACAGTTGAAACTAGCAGAGCTTGTTGGTGAAAAAGCTACTGTTAAGCGTGAAGTAGTACTTCCTGAAGTTGATGAAGATTTAAAAGCTTATGTGAAAGAGAAGTGTGAAGAAGGTATTCTTAAAATAGCAAAAGCTGCACTGGATAAAAAAGCTAGAAAAGAGGGTTTCTCAGAATTGAAAGATCAGTTCAAAGAAACACTCCTAGAAGAAAAAGGTGAAGAGTATGCAGAAGAAAATGGTAAAAAGGCTTCTGAATACTTTGAAAAATTAAAGAAAGAAACCATTCGTGATATGGTCCTTTCAGAAAATATCCGTCTGGACGGTCGTAAATTTGATGAAATCCGTCATATTTGGACAGAAGTAGACTATCTACCTTCTGCACACGGTTCAGCGATTTTCACTCGTGGTGAAACACAAAGTTTAACATCATTGACACTTGGTACTAAGTTAGACCAGTTGATGATGGATAATGCTCTGAAAGTAGAGCAAGAGAAATTTATTCTTCACTATAACTTCCCTGGTTTCTCTGTAGGTGAAGTGAAGCCACAACGTGGTCCTGGTCGTCGTGAGGTAGGTCATGCTAACTTAGCTTCTCGTTCTTTAAAGCAAGTATTACCTGATGAAATACCTTATACCATTCGTCTGGTTTCAGATATTCTTGAATCAAATGGTTCATCTTCTATGGCCACTGTTTGTGCAGGTGCCTTAGCATTGATGGATGCAGGTATTCAGATTAAGAGCCCTGTATCTGGTATTGCCATGGGAATGATCTCCGATGGTGAACGTACAGCTATCTTGTCTGATATCTTAGGTGATGAAGACGCACTTGGAGATATGGACTTTAAGGTAACGGGTACGCGTGATGGTATCACCGCTTGTCAGATGGATATCAAGATCGATGGTTTACCTTACGAGTTGTTAGAAAAAGCCTTAGATCAAGCAAGAGAAGGTCGTTTACACATCTTAGATAAAATGTCGGAGTCTATTGCAGAACCACGCGATGACTTCAAAGCACATGCACCTCGTATCGTTGAAATGATCATCGATAAAAGCTTTATTGGTGCTGTAATTGGACCTGGTGGTAAAGTGATCCAAGAAATGCAGAAAGAAACCGGTACGATCATTAATATCGAAGAGAAAGATGAAAAGGGATATGTAAATATCTCAAGCTCAGATAAAGCTTCAATCGAGAAAGCAATGGATCGCATCAAGCGTATTACCTTTACTCCTGAAGTAGGTGATGTTTATGATGCAGTAGTTAAAACAATCATGCCTTATGGTGTATTTGTTGACTTCCATGGGAAGAGCGGATTGTTACACGTTTCAGAAATCTCTCATACTAGAATTGAGAAGGTAGAAGACGTCTTCAAAGAGGGCGACCCTGTGAAAGTTAAATTGATTGGAGTGGACCAAAAAACAGGAAAACTGCGCTTATCAAGAAAAGCATTGATGCAAAGACCTCAGCGTAATGGTGATGGAAAAGGAGGTGATAGAGGTGAAAGAAGAGATCGCGATCGTAGGGGATAAAATCATGTAAAAGGATCATTTTCCTTGTCACAAAATGCCTAAATCTGTACTAAGATTTAGGTATTTTTTTTGTCACTTTAGCATTCATAATGATTAGAGCAAAACATTTTGTACTGATTTATTGTACATTCAAAGAAACTTTTTCAGCCTCAAAAGTGTAGTAAAATTCGTGGATATAAGTTTTTTTAGCTAAAAAGTCAAGTGCCGCCGTTAAAGGGGCAACTTTTTTGTTTAAAAAAACGTATATTTAATTAGAAGGTCGAAACCTTGAAAATCCCAACATATGCGTCAGTTAAAAATTACAAATAAAATTACTGCCAGAGAGAGCCTCGCGCTCGACAAATATCTTAATGATATTGGCAAAATTCCGATGTTAAGTGCAGACGACGAAGCAGATCTGGCTCGTCGTATACGCGAAGGCGATCAAGAAGCATTAGATAAATTGACGAAATCTAATCTTCGTTTCGTCGTTTCTGTTGCGAAACAGTATCAAAACCAAGGCCTATCACTTAGTGACTTGATCAATGAAGGCAATGTAGGCCTAATGAAAGCAGCCAAACGTTTTGACGAAACAAAGGGATTTAAGTTTATTTCTTATGCAGTTTGGTGGATTCGTCAGTCCATCCTGCAAGCAATCGTCGAATATTCTAGAATTGTGCGCCTTCCCCTCAATAAGGTCGGTTCGTACAATAAGGTGAACGAAGCTTTCTTGTCTTTTGTACAAGAATTCGAGCGAGAGCCAACTCATGAAGAATTAGCAGAGTTGCTGAATATGACGCCGAAAGAAATATCTAATATGCTGAAAGGTAATGGCCGTCACCTTTCTGTTGATGCACCACTTAGTGGTGAAGATGGCGATTCAACGATGTTGGATGTGATCTCCTCTGAACAGAATATGTCACCTGACGAAAATTTGATGGAGCAATCTTTAAAAGAAGAGGTTCAGCAAGGACTGTCTATACTTTCTCCTCGTGAAGTAGAGGTTTTATCTTCTTATTATGGTTTAAATGGTCACAAATCACTTACTTTGGAAGAAATTGGTGAGCTATATGGCCTTACACGTGAGAGGGTCCGTCAAATCAAAGAACGTGCTATTCGCCGCTTACGCAAGTCATATAACCGAAATCAGTTGAAATCATATTTGGGATAATCCATTATTTTGACTGCATACAAAAAAATCCATTCCTAGATAGGAATGGATTTTTTTGTTATACTAAAACCAGCCTGATTCGCCTTTTCATGGCGAATCAATCCATTCAGTAGCGTAATGGTTTGCATGCAAACCATCTCTGATTTAGAGTGTATTTAAATTTTATTCAAACTGATCATCAACGATTTGAGTTTGCCTACCAGTAAAGGTAGGGTTTTGGCTAAGGATTTGTGAAGGCGTTTAGCGAGTTAAAATAAATGATCCAATCGGACGCCATAGTTCTCAAAGCTTTGGTTTTCAGACAGTAGAAAATTTAGACATGCTCTTATTGTATAATAAGTTTACAAAAGATATCAATACATATGAGAGGCCTTTTTATCCTGTTCCTACTAAGCTTTGCGCTTAGCTGCGAAAATGAGACCAGTAATAATGCAGAGTCAAAAAAAGAAGAACCAAAGCATTTTGATTTTGAAGTCAATCAGAATGGATTAATACTTTATGAGCAAGCAGGCGGAAAAGGACGAGTCCTGAAGGAACTCTCAAAAGGAGAGCAATTAGAAGACCTTTATGAAGAGAGTGATTTCTTATCCAAAATGGAAATCCAAAACCAAAGTTTTGAACTGCCTTGGATAAAAGTCAAAGCAGCAGATGATACCTTTGGCTGGATCTACCCTTGTCCGCTCCAGCTAAAATCTTTAAATGGCTTGACTATCGACAGCATATTACGCGAACGCTTACTTCGCTCCTTGATTGGAGTATCCCAATGGGAAGAACTACAAAATTACAATAATGCATTTGCAGAAGCTGACGAATTAATGGCTGTACTGGATGTTTATAAAAGTGGGAAAGCACTTAGAGATAAAATGCTTGCTTCTATTGAAAAAAAACTCCTCCTAAGACAAGAAGATGAATTGATAAATCTATTCTGGTTGAAAGAAGAATTTCCAGCTTTTATACCTCAATTGGTGGCAGAAGGTACTTCTTATTATTTATTTGTCGATTATAATGCATTTTTATCTCTTGCCGTAGTCAGCGAGGAATATATAGATGATGACTATTTTGCTTTTGCAGCTTCCATTTATCCAGATGATGGCGTGGAATATTTTTATCCTATTTGGACGATGCAAACCTGGGATTATGGCGGTCACTCCTTATTGGGTAGAGGAATCCACTTGAATGTCCTTGGAAAGATTGGTAGCCTTTTGGCAGACGATTCACCCTTTCAATCAGAATTATTAGAGATTAAATCTAAACTTTTTGAAGATATTACTAAAACTGAAGTAACTTACTGGGAAAGTAAAGAACAGATTCAAAAGGAAATAGCTCAAATTATTGAAAACTTTAACGCTTACTTTTCTGAAATAGAATTATCCATTCTAAAAAGTAGATTGGATCAATTTAATGAACCAGAAGTATATGAAATTCAATTGAATATGCAAGCAGGCTTGGAAGAATAGATGAAAATGGCCACTTTGATGGAGTAGGCCCGCTCTAAACCAAGCAAATATTACAGGTGTTTTAGATAATAGAACAAGGACACTATCCAATAAGGATGATAAAATTTAGAAAAAATGGGAATGTTACCAATTATGGCTGGCTTTTTGGGATTAATTGTGGTAGGAATCTATTTCATGTCTAAAGGGGTCGGAAATGTCAGCCCTAATAAAAAGCAAGTACAAAAAGACTTGAAAAAACTGAAAAATGATATGGATACTTGGATCGATGATCTAGTGCCTATCACAAAGGACGATTTGGAATTGTTCTCCTTAAATCAATTAAAACAAACTGTAAAGAAAAATGTCGCATACACCGCCAAAGGAATCTATACTACTATTTTTAATGAACCAATCGTAGCCTATAGTTATAAAAAATACGCTGCTCGAAAAAATAGATTAGATGCACTTCTATACGCTCGTACAGCCAATCATGAATATGCCTACAGAATAAAAGATGATAGTATCCAAATTGTGATTGATAATCGCTTAATTGGCTCTGTGAATGATAGAGGAGAACTTGTCAGTGCTAGTAACCGTAAAAAAATTGCGCAATTATCCGTTGCTTCAGACAACACGCCTATCCATATCGGTGATAGAGAAGTAGCTAATGTGGTGAATCAATTACCTGCAAGCAAAAAAGATTTGAATCAGCGCGCCTTTGAATTCGTAACAAATGACTTAAATAAAGAGGAAGAAAATCTATTATTATCTCTTGCAACCTTGGAGTTAGTACAACGCTCTATTGAGTAGCTAATCTGATGAATCGTTGCTTATTTTACAACAACCCACCAACAACCAACAATTAAAAAATGAAAAAGATATCTCTTTTACTGGCTTTCACCCTAACATCAATACTGGCTTTCGCACAGCAGAATAATATACCCATACCTCAGGATAAAAATGGCGATGATGCCATGGAACTGATGCAGCAGCAAATGCAAAAGATGATGGAAGGATTGCAATTAGATGGCACATCTCCTTTTATGATGGATACGACGATGCAATGGAACTTTATGATGCCTTTTTCTGACGATAAACTGCAAAGTGAGGAATGGTCGAAAATGAATGAGCAAATAAGCAAAATGCTGTCTCAGATGATGCAGCAATTCCAAAATGAAGATTTTCAAGATAATTTTTTTCAATTTTTTTTCGATGGGGAACACTTAGAACCCTTTCAACTCTCTCCTGAAAACCAAACAAAACCGAAGGATAAAGAAATCGAAAGAAAGCCTAGCAATCGGAAGAAAAAGAAAAAACGAACTACTTACACTTTGTAAACTATTCCAAACCTTCTTATCTTGCCAGAACTTTTTGACCGTGTTTTTGTTTACAAAATAATTTGTTGATAGCAGCTTAGCTATAGCTATAAAAGCAAGAAGATGAAACTGGTAAAGAAAGCAAACTTGATCATGTATCGTTTTAGAGAAAAGGGTCTCGAGATCTTTCTCGTTAATAAAGATCAAAATCAAGATCAATGGGAAATTCCAATAGGTGAACTAGATCATCAAAAATCTAATAAGCTTATCGAAGAGCAGGAGGCTATTGCTTTGGACCCTATCAAAAAAGCGGATGGTAAAGAAGAAGAGGCTGTAGCCATGGAGTGTGATTGGCACGAAATCCCTTCCCTCAAATCCATGATCTATGAAGATGCAATGGAAATGAAACACAAGGTAAAAGAAATGGAAAAAGGTACTTTTTTCGTTGTGAAAGAAGCTTTNAAAAAAGTACTTCCGCACCAATATGAGTTTTTGAAAGAACTGAAGGATGTCTTGACAGACAGAAATTCATTGAAGAACATGTAATATACGAAATTAGACAATCTACATAAGCGAGGCCATTAGGTCTCGCTTTTTTTTGAGGGTAATTCTCCCGTTTGAATCGCCCAAAGCTCCGCATAATCACCATTTTTTTTCATCAAATCCTCGTGTGTCCCCTGCTCACTAATGCTCCCGTCTTTCAGAATAATAATATGATCTGCCTTGCGTATAGTTGATAGTCGATGTGCAATAATAATGGCTGTTTTATTAATGGTAAGCAAGTCAAGGCTCTCCTGAATGGCTCTTTCTGTTTGCGTATCTACTGCACTAGTTGCTTCATCTAAAATTAAGATAGGGGCATCTTTTAAAATAGCTCTAGCAATGCTCAATCGTTGCCTTTGACCACCTGACAGCTTAATACCTTTCTCACCTATTATGGTATCATAGCCTTTCGGCAAATGTGCAACAAACTCGTGTAATTGTGCTTGTTTAGCAGCTTCTGTGATGGCTTTTTCTGTGGCATCCTTGATGCCATAGGCAATATTTTCCCTAATATTTCCATGGAATAAATAAACATCTTGACTGACTAGCGCAATCTTCCTTCTTAAGTTTTCAATCCCCATATCGCGGATGTCCACATCATTGATAAAGATACCACCTTTGGTGACATCATAGAGTCGGAGTAGTAGCTTAATTAAAGTGGTTTTCCCACCGCCAGTAGGGCCAGCAATACCTATTTTCTGTCCTTGCTGGATATCTAATTGTACATCTTTTAAAACTGCTTGTCCTGCACTGTATTGAAAATTAATATCCTTTAAATGTATATGGCGAATAGTCTTATTGATTAAGATAGGATTTTTTATTTCTTTAAGTTGATTAGGGGTGTCGAGTAGGCCAAAAATACGCCTTGCGCTGGCCCGTGCACGCTCATATTCATCAAAAATAAAGCCTAATCGAGTTACAGGCCATAATAATCGTTGAATCATCATGGCAAAAAAGGCCAAATTACCCAGTGAAAAGCGACTTGGTTCATACAGTACCCAATAAGCACCAATCATTAGAGAAGCTGCAAAACCAATAGTGATAAAAACTCGAATGATGGGTACATAAACAGCACTCCATTGAATTGCTTTGAAATTATCTGATTTATATTGATCTGAAGCACGGCGAACTCTTTCCGTTTCGAATTTTTCGGCAGTAAAACTTTTAATTACCATCATTCCAGAAATATTATTTTCCAAGCGGCTACTTAACTGCCCAACGCTTTGACGAACTGATTGATAGTAGGGCGCAATTTTGCGCTGATAATACAAACTACTTAAAATAATAAACGGAATAGGCATCATACTAATCAACCCTAATTCAAGTGAAACAGCGCATAAAGACCAACCCGCGAACAAGACCAATATGATCAACTGAATAATCTCATTAAAGATATTATTTAAAAAGCGCTCCAATTGATTGACATCATTATTGAGTAAAGACATGAGATTGCCAGTTCTCTGTTCTTCGAAATAAGCAATTTCTCGGCTTTGTAGTTGTTGGTAGGCATCCATGCGAAGATTGTGCTGGACTTTTTGTGCTAATCGCATGAAACTACGTTTATAGATCCATTCCGTAAGACTTTCCATCAAAAAGATAAAAACAGTCAGCCCACTAATAAAAATAACAACTGCCCAAAGATCTGCCAGCCCAGTATATTGAGTTATCCAAGCGGGTGGATGTTTACTGACGGTATCAATCATCCAGGCTGTTAAGAAGGGGGGCATCAGATCGAATAACTTATGAACAACGGTAACAATAGTTGCCCACCAAATCGTAGATCTATATTGATGCAGATATTGGAATAACCGCCTCATAGGATATTTGGGCTCTTGATTCATATATTTATCCGTTCTTGAACTAAATTGACGACCATCTGTAATTGTTGGGCTCTGCTCAGATCAGTATTATCGATCAGTACAGCATCTTCTGCCTGCTTGAGTGGGCTGTCCGCTCGCGTTGAGTCGATATGATCTCTTTCTTGCAGGTTTTTTTGGACTGCTTCAAACGTAATCGATGGATTCTTGACCTTCAGTTCTTTATACCTTCTTTTTGTTCTTTCTTCAATGGATGCAGTGAGGAAGATTTTTAATGCTGCATTCGGAAAAACGACAGTACCAATATCACGGCCATCCATGACTATGCCTTTTTGTTTTCCGAGTGCCTGTTGGATTTTTACCATGGCTCTTCTAACCTCAGGGATAGTAGCAACGGCACTTACATGCGTGGACACCCGCATTCCTCTAATCTCTTCTTCCACATTTTGTTCGTTGAGGTAGGTTTGATTGCCTTGTGTATTTACTTGAAAGCTGATGTGGATGTGTTGGAGAGCTGACTGAACAGCATTTATGTCGTTTATATCTATCTGATGATTTAGGAAATACAAAGTACATGCACGATACATAGCGCCTGAATCAACGTAGATATAAGTGAGTTCTTTGGCTAATGCTTTGGCGAGTGTGCTTTTTCCACAGGAAGAATGACCATCAATGGCGACAACAATTTTTTTCATCTCTAAAGAGCTTTGACAAAACTTTTAGAAGCCATCAGGTGGATCACATATGGGCTTCCTTTTATTTATTATGCTCGCAAAGATAGATAAACTTCACTCTTTTCCTATTCCAGATAACCCAAGATCATTTTCCAAATTTTTTCGAAAGGAATGATTTCTAAGTCATTCGTAACACCTCTGTAGAAGAAGGGGGTTTCGATGAGTACGCCGAGATATTTTTCCGTATTTCGCAGCTCGTCCATCTGATAATCTGAACGTTTGAGTTGTTGTAGTAGTTTAACAAAGCTACGCAAGCGATAAAACTCCTCATTTTTTGCTGGACGGCTAATTAATGCTTTTAATTGGTCAATTCTTTCATTGATTCCAATAGAGTTATTTCTTTCTAAAAGTAAAAGTACTTGAAGAATAAGCCTTAGAATACCAAATATCTTTAGATTTTTTGGGTAGGAGATATTGGCATTCACAATTTTGTTGGAGCGAATGTTTTTTCCTCTTTGCTTTTGCAAAATAGGATTTTTCTTCCCTTCACTTTCTACGATAAACTCTAAATAATGATCAAATAGTTTCCATTTTTCACGAGTGGTCTCATCAAGCTTTTTATAGCGTTGATTTTCAGATGCTTGTTGATAAATAGCTATGGCTTGGATATAGTTTTCGGTATGAATAGCGAGTAGTAAGTAATACTCCATAAAAAAGAACCAGTCTTTTGTTTTGTTGGGAAGGGTTCTTAAACAAATTTCAGCACTGGTCTTTCCATTGCGGTAATCACCCAAATGCAGATAGGCTGACATCTTTTTGGTATAAAAAGTGATTAGTTTTTCCTCTTGTAGATAGCTGGGATTGTCCTCTACATACTGTTCAGCCTGTTGGCAAACTTCTAGCATGGAATTAAAATCTTGCGACATTTCAAATCGGAGTACCCAAACTAAATACATGTTATAGTAGACTACAGGAGACTCATACATTTCTGAGAGGCTTACCAAGGCATCACAATAGGCTTCCATTCTTTCTAACAACTTTTCTTCTGTTTCAATTGGGGTATAATACTCCATGAATACTCTCTGATAAAGTTCTTCTGAACGAATTTCAGCTTCTAGTATATTGGAAAATTGTTTGATGTAACTATCATAAACCTCATAATCCTTAAAATTTTTATTTTTGGAGGCCTGCTCTCTCAATATTCTGGCACAATTAACAATAACATCGGCAAACTTGAATTTGAGGGCAGTAGTTAGTGTTTGTTTTGCTAGGGTAGTAGCTGTAAGATTAGCTTTATAAGTTAAAAGTATTTTGACTAGGGTCCAATCTTTATTACAGGAAAAGTAGGCCCGGTCATAATTGGCTGTGGCTGGCTTATTGACATCTAAGAAAAATATGGTATTTAATAACCGTTTCTTGAATCTAGACTTGAGCTGTCGATATTTGGCATCTGTAGGGCTACATTTATAAAGAGAAGATGCTGCATCACGGTCATTTTTGAATTTTTTAGCCATCAAGGCATTATAAAATTCATTAAACTTACTTTTATTATTTTTTAAAGATTGTTCATCAAAAATTTCAATTTTTTTGACTCGTTTCTTGTTAACAATCTGGGCAATTTCCAATAAGTTCTTCATGAGATGAAAGGTATTTATGAAGGTATTCTCTCTAAAATGGAATGACAGATGGATGGCAATTATCTGAAACTACTCCTAACAAATTTAACAAAAAAAGCTAAAATGTGACAGTATTAAATGAACTTGATGTAAGCTATTGAAGAAATTTTGCAGAAGAGGGCAAATAAGAAAAGGCATTGGCTAATGCCAATGCCTTTTTATGCACTTCGCTCGAATCCTACATAAAACCGGCTATAGGTTTTATGTCTATTGATTGTGCGTGTGTTAGATTAATTTAGTGCCCTCCTTTTAGGAGAGTAAAAAAACAGGAAAAAACTGCTTATTTTAGTACTCGTCTTCGTTGAATAAGAAGTCATCTTTACGAGGATAATCTGGCCAAATGTCTTCAATCCCTTCATATACTTCCCCTTCATCTTCCATGGCTTGGAGATTTTCGATAACCTCTAAAGGTGCTCCTGAACGGATAGCATAATCAATTAATTCATCTCGCGTAGCTGGCCATGGAGCATCTTCCAAATGATAAGCAAGTTCTAGTGTCCAATACATACTAGCCTTAAAGTTTTAATAATGAAATGTGGTAATCAATAATTGATTACACGGTTATTTTAGTGATTTATCCTTTTGAAGACGTCATTTTGCACTGCTTCACCTAATGCTTGCATCCATGGTGAGCGTATTAGGCTTTTGATGGCACTAGTATGCGCAAAAATCTACCATTTTAAAAGATGGATTAACGCTTTATCCGTATAATGAATAAAGTATTATTTATCACTTAGCGAAATTAAATACACTGTAATTTAATTTCAAAAAAATTATTTCAGCGGCTACATTTGCTGCTGTGTTATTCATTTTTAATCAAAAATAAATAGCATTAATTTTTTGCAAAACTAACAATCCTCTTGAATAAAGCAAGTTCGATCTTCATTTTTTGTTAAAAATGCGATCAATTAAATCATCCATCCGAGAATATAAATAAATTTCCCGTAGATAGTTACTTATTATCTTGGAATTGTACAAGCAAGAATGTCTTGGCTTTTGCCCTACAAAATCTATTCTATTTTGCAATAACGGATAGAAGTTCGTAAAGGTTTAGTATATTTTAATTTTATCGGTAAGAACCAATAATTTCAAAGGGTATATTTTCATAACCGGATGGGATTTTACCAATAGTGGTAGAGTTTACAGGCCCAGTGGGATCACAGAAAAAATATTTTTTATCATTGAATATAAAATGATCGCCTTGATGACCAGAAACAGCAACTGCTATAGTCAAATGATCAGGAAAGGCTACGACTACCATTGGTAGATCAAGCAACAACTTTACAAGGCTATAGAACAGGGCAGAACGATCTTCACAGTCAGAAAATTCATAATGAAAAACTTCATCTGCAATCATAGGCTTGCTGCGGCCAAAGAAATCTTTATCATCTTTATATTGAAAGGAAGAACGAGTAAAAGAAACTAAAAGTTCAAGTGCTTCTACCTTTGTTTTATCAGCGATTAATTGTTGAAATTGGGGAATGATCGAATTATTAAGTGTAGCAGAGAATGGAACTTCTAAATACTCTTTTTCTGCAAAAAAGGGATAATCAGCCATCAACTCTTTGACAGTTCGATCGATATTAAGTTTAATAGAATATGCCCGATCATCATAGTTAAATTGATAGGCCTTTGTTGATAGTTGAGGTTTTAATCTGGGTAATTCATTCAAGTAAAATCCAAAGACTTTACCTTCTGGCCTAGGGATAAATTCTAGCAAGTAGAGTGCTTTTTGAGATTTTGACCCTTGATGAATACTTGTCACATTCACATAAATGCGTCCATTCTCTTTGATCATAGGTACTTCAAAAAGTTCATCCTGTGTGTAGACATAAAGGTAGGTTCGATTATTTAGAAAAGTTAGGCGAGTATCATAGCCTGATTCAGAAAGGAGAAACCAACAACTGAGATCCTTTTTCAGTGTTGGCGCATCCACCATGATCACGTCGATAGTTTTACGCATAAGTTCGTAATACAACCAATCATTCAGGCCAAGCAATTGTTTTTTAGTTTCTAATTCGCTGAGCAGTAGTTGGAAATTAGTCTTTAACAACTCTCTATAGTATTGAATCATCAACTTTTCATTGACGTTCACGAACTTTTCCAATCGGATATCTTCGTCATATTGTATAGCAATAGATTCAGAATAGAAAGGAACCTGAACTTCAGCAGCCAAAGCGGAATGCAAAGGGGATAAGCTGAAAAAAATGAAGCCAAACAACAGTTGACGGGGCATAGATGATGAATTGTTAAAAAATAAAAGCGTACCTTTTTGGGGTATAAATATACCCGTTTAAAGATACGCTTTCATCAAGAAATTATTATATACGAAAATATAAATTATCGTTAAAATCTAAATTATTAACATGGCATCCCCATAGGTAAAGAAACGATATTTTTCTTTAACTGCTTCCCGATAAGCTTCCATGATTAAATCATAACCACCAAATGCACAAATCATGATGACGAGGCTTGATTTTGGAAGGTGGAAGTTAGTCACCATGCTATTAGCAATACTAAATTCGTAGGGTGGATAAACGAACAGGTTAGTCCATCCTTCTGCGCGTTTCAGCTTTCGTTCAGCGGAAACAGCCGATTCGATAGATCGCATAGAGGTTGTACCAACGCTACAGATTTTGCGGCGGTTTTCTTTTGCTTTATTGACAATATCTACTGCATTTTGTGGAATACGGAAGTATTCAGCGTCCATTTTGTGCTTAGATAAATCCTCTACTTCAATATTACGGAAGGTACCTAAACCAATGTGCAGGGTCAATTCTGCAAATTCTAGGCCTTTAATTTCGAAACGCTTCAGCAACTCACGGCTGAAGTGCAGCCCTGCTGTTGGTGCTGCTACCGCACCAAGTTCTTTGGCATAAATCGTTTGATAACGATCGCGATCTAGATCTTCAACTGGGCGGTTGATATACTTAGGTAGTGGAGTATTTCCGAGGTAGTTGAGTTCCTTTTGAAACTCCTCATCTGTACCATCATACAAGAAGCGAATGGTACGACCTCGAGAGGTCGTATTGTCGACTACTTCTGCGACTAAGATGTCATTGTCATTTTCATCGCTGAAATACAATTTATTACCTACTCTAATTTTACGAGCAGGATCAACGAGTACATCCCAAAGACGTGCTTCATTGTTCAGTTCTCTTAATAGGAATACCTCGATTTTCGCACCAGTCTTTTCTTTCCGTCCGTAAAGGCGAGCTGGAAAAACTTTGGTATTATTGAAAATCATTACATCCTCCTCATCAAAGTATTCGATGATATCCTTAAATACTCTATGTTCAATTTTACCCGTATCTTTATGTACCACCATTAGACGTGATTCATCACGGTTCTCACTTGGGTATTGAGCAATCAGGCTTTCTGGTAGATCAAATTTAAAATGTGACAGTTTGGTCCTCATTCTATAAGTTTTTCCGAAAATGAAGGGCAAAGATAACAATTCGAAGGAGTTTGGCCTAAGGAACCTCAAAAAAATAACTATTGAGTTTAATGTTCATCTTTTATTCTTTGAGAGCTGATTTTATTGACCAATGAGGTTTGGAGTTGCTCATAAGATGGCGCTTGATTCTTGTTGGCTACTTTCTTGATAAATATTGCTGGAAATAGGGGGGGAGAAGTGGCGGTGAGCAATCTTTGTTTTGCGGCTTAGTGCTGTGTAGTAGCTTTGTCCCGCTAAAAAGGATGCAGCTTTGCTGTATTTTTTTAGCGGGATGAGCGAAGAGCGAACTACGGAACACAACGCCCCCAGTGGAAGCATGAAGAGCGTTTTTGGAATTTATTAATTAGCCTCATCTAAACTTACTATTGACAAAATTGGATGAAAGAACAAATGTCTAAACACGCTCTTGGTATGCCTTGGGGGAAGCCCCAACTATCAAAAAAAATCTTTGGCAGATAAAAACAGAAAGTTTATCTATATGTTTATGCTATACTATAGAGAAGCTGTACTTTCGATTTTGTTCTATAATATTGCTTTGAACTAACTTATTTGTGCCATGATCACCCTGCTAAAAATTATTAGCGAGAGCGTCCGTCAAGCTTTTGGCCAGCTACGCGCCAACAAATTGAGAAGCTTCCTTTCTTTATTAGGTATTTCTATAGGTATTTTCTGTATTATTGGTGTACTTTCCTCTGTGGATTCATTGGAATCGAATGTGCGAGGTAGTTTGGAAAAACTAGGAAATGATGTAGTGTATGTGAAAAAGTGGCCATGGGCAGATACCAGTGGTGATTGGTGGAAATATTTCAGGAGGCCCAATCCTGATTTTAGGGATTATGAAGTGATCAGAAAGAAAGTGAAAAATGCGGCTTTGACAGCCTATCATGTTGTAGTAGGGTTTAAGACAGCCAAATGGAAATCGAATAGTGTGGAACGCACCATATTGATTGGTTCGTCTATTTCTTTTGCAGAAATGTTTCAGATAGAATTTGAGAAGGGGCGTTATTTTTCGCCTTCGGAAGCCCATTATGGTAGCAATAAAATTGTATTAGGCTTTAAGGTGGCACAAGAACTTTTTGGCTCGAATGAGCCTATTGGTCGCACCATAAAAATGTCGGGGCGCAAGTACGAGGTAATTGGTGTAATTAAGGAGGCGGGGAATGACTTGTTGAATCCACTTGATTTTGATGATTGTTTGATTGTTTCTTATAATAATGCGAGAGGCTTAGCCAATTTGAAGGCAAAAAATGTTTTTGATGCCACTGTTACGATTAAGGCTGCTGATGGTGTTGCTATGCAGCAGCTTAAAGACGAGGCCAAGGGCATCCTACGTGCTCATCGTAAGCTAAAACCTAAACAAGGAGATAACTTTTCTTTGAATGAGTTATCGATGATATCGAGTGTGTTTGATAACATTTTTGGTGTTTTGAACTTATTGGGGATCGTCATTGGAGGTTTTGCCATTATTGTAGGTATGGTGAGTGTGGCTAATATTATGTTTGTATCTGTAAAAGAAAGAACCAATATTATCGGTATCAAAAAAGCCTTGGGTGCTCAAAACTGGGTGGTGTTATCTGAGTTTTTGATTGAATCAGTGATTCTGTGTATTATTGGTGGCTTGATGGGGCTGATGTTTGTCTATCTGATCGTCACGATACTTTCCAATGTTATCGACTTTGAATTGTACCTATCCTTTTCAAATATTGCTTGGGGATTGGGCTTATCGGTGATAGTAGGAATGTTCGCCGGATTGATTCCAGCGGTATTGGCTTCTAGAATGGATCCGGTGGAGGCGATGCGAAAGTAAAAGCATTAACTTGGAAAAAAGACCAGAAAAATATAAGTTTGCAAAAGAATTGGAATGGTGGTTCGTTGATGGCTGATAGTTAATTATTTATTATTGATAGTTAATAATTAATGGTTGATAGTATACAATGAATCGATCACCAATCACGGGGTATAGCTCAGCCCGGTTAGAGTGCACGTCTGGGGGGCGTGAGGTCGCTGGTTCGAATCCAGTTACCCCGACAATATGAAAGTAAATCCCATTGTAAGCCAGCTGCTTATGATGGGATTTTTGTTATTAGGTATCGTTTTGTTGGTCGTTTATGGTGGGAATTAGTTTTTCCACTTTGGGATAGTAGCCTTGATCTCCAAGAAATCCATTTCATTGCTAGAATGACCATTGACAATAGCTTATTCAAAGTCCAGAGGAAAAAACGGCTAAAATCCCTACCTTTAGCCTTGCTCAAACTAATGATTGATAAAATCGTTTGGAAGAACCAATTTTCCAGCAGATGCGCTAAGATTTTAAACAAAGCTTTTTGGGGACCTAGACTTCTATCCTCTATTTCTTCTAAGAAACAATGGACGGAAAGGGCTAATGCTATTGCTACTAGATGAATTTGTGCTATTCCTCATTTAAATAAATACGAGCAGAAAATGCCAAAATTAATCATACATCAGACTCGAGAATATGGTCGTATTCAAAAAGGGATGGGGTTAGGAATATATTTGAATGGAAAAAAAGTAGGAGTAATCCATTCGAATGAAACTAAAGTATTTGAGCTGGAGGTCGGTCGTTATGAATTACGGATAAAAACGGCGATGCTCCATCACTTGGCGGAACAATCCATTGATTTATCTGAACAAGAAGTAAAGAAATTAGAATTGTCCGCTAATAAAAAGATGCTGAAGAAGTTTTTAATGATTTGGTTGATTTTATTATTCATAGGTTTAATATACAGCTGGGTGATGTGGTTTTTCTTATGCTATCAAGTCTATCTTTTAGTGTACATGTTGAAAGGGTCTTTGAATGAATTACT
Organism: Saprospiraceae bacterium; assembly: GCA_022448955.1. Classification (GTDB taxonomy): domain Bacteria; phylum Bacteroidota; class Bacteroidia; order Chitinophagales; family Saprospiraceae; genus JALEHC01. The sequence continues at coordinate 13,726 of JAKVCU010000013.1, read as the reverse complement.
GGTATTAAAGGAGGTGAATGAGGTGCAAAGTGTGTAATTTATTCCATTTTCACGAGTTTATATATTTGGCCTTCGATATGTAAGAAATAAAGCTGAGAAGATAAGGATGACAAATCAATTTGAAGGGACTGCGCATTGATCTTACCAGATAATACTTCTTGGCCCTGAAGGTTATAAATTTGATAGTATTGATTGGTCAAAACCTCCGATTCAATAGTCATTTGATGGTGAAAAGGATTGGGTTGGATGGTATAGCTCTGCTCTGGTTTGTCTAATGCTTCGGTATGGTTGATAAGGCTACAATTATCAGAGAAAAAGTTCCAAAGGATTTGATTGGGATGGAGGCCTTCAATTTGGTCACTAAACCAATCGTGGCCTGCTTCTTTGTCCCATTCTTCATAAATACTATAGACGGTTAAACAGGTGTTTTCTGTACCGCCACTATACTCTTCCCTTAGCACATTGGTACCGTTTAATGATGTACTTACAAGACTAGAGGTAGGAATGTTATTATGGTTTAACCAGAAATCGGCTACTTCTGCTACACTTTGGTAATACATATTACCTTCGTAAGGAAGAACTTCATCATACACCCCATGAAATATGATGATAGGGGTATATTCACTTTGAAGACAGGTCTCTGACAACATCGTACCGGACACAATGCCTGCCGCTGCTAGCAAGTCGCCTCTTGAACAGGCGATACTATAGGACATCATCCCACCATTGGAATAACCCGCTGCAAAAACTTGTGATAGATCGATATTATAATGGCTACTGATATCCAAAATTAAGGCCTCTGCAAAATAAACATCATTCTCGTAGATATCTTGCAATCCATTATCTCCTGGTTGCCAATAGGTAGATTCCTTTTCAGGGCGCCAAGCGCCTTGCGGATAAGCCACTATAAAGTTTTCTGAATCAGCTAGTGCATTAAATGCATAAAAATTTCCGATGTTTTCCGCATAATCAAATGCACAGTCACCAAAACCATGAAAATTAATAACCAGAGGACTGGCAACGGTATTATCATAGTTCTCGGGGATATGAAGGATATATTCCCTTACTATCGTATCTGTTTGGGAAATTTGCGTGATGCTGTGATAATTGGGATGAGATTGGTTTTGCAAACAGCTTTCGGTTTGAGCTGTGATGAAGCTGCTTAGTGCTAAAATGGTAAGGAGTAGAGTCCATCTCTTTTTCATGTTAATTTGTATTTGGCTACTTAAATATAATGAAATTTTGGAAGAATTTTGGTCAATTATTCAGCACTACATAAGAGGTAGTATTTGATGTTTAGAACAAATTTGCCTTTATATTTTTCATGAGTGCCAGTTTAGTTATTCGTTATTCTAATTTGAGAATTTTAAATTTTGAATTACCCATACATAAAAAGTAGGTACCGGGGCTAAGCTCAGATAGTTCAATTTTATTTGTTTCAGAAGAAACGAATCCATTAAGAATGAATTGACCTTTGAGGTCGACCAAAGAATAGCTGGTTTGATGATTGGAAAGTCCATCCACAAAGATGACATCATTGGTTGGGTTTGGATAAATCTTTAGGCCTTCTGATTTTGGGGTAGATACATTATTCACTAGTTCACAATCCGATAAAAAAGATTTAATATAGTCCCGTTGCGTAGGATTGGTTCCATGGTTGGCATTTCCTTTGATGTGTACGACTTTATCTGACAAATAAGAAAAAACGGTGATGGCGGGATTACCGATGGTGGTACCAGAAAATTGTTGATTTCCGTTGTAGCCTTGATTCAAGGCGATAAAATAAGCGGCCTCTTCAGCGGGTAAAAAGTCAATGCCTACTACAGAGGGTCCACCTTGGTAAGGAATGATGGGATCATTATCATTGGAAATGCTCAGATATTTGCGTGAGGCTAAGGGTATTTTGGGGATATCGTACGCACAAAAATCTTCGGTTGGATTGGTTTCATCACTTGGATAATAAAATTCATCGATATGGTATTGGGGCTCATTGAGGTGTGAAACAATAGCACAGACGATATCTATGCTAGGATCATCATTTTGGATAAAGAGGTTATTGGCGAGGCCTGCGCCATTAGATGATCCAATGATCCTGATTTTATTTGGATTGATATTCGTAAATCCTTTTAATATTTCTACGAGTTCATCGACCATTTCTACATCGGGGGCATCACTTTCTTCGCCACATATATTCCAACTATTTTCATAGCCTGTTGGCGCTACCAAGACGTGGCATTCCAATAAGTTGGAGAATTGATTGACCATTCCAAAGCCATTTCCTCCATTTCCATGTAGGAGGATACAGATGGGGAATCCATCTGGAGGTATGGGGTTTGTTGGGACTCTGACACTCATAGGATAGGTATAGCCATTGGGGGCTTGTGACCAGCTTTTATTAATTTGAATGCTTGTATTGTTGGTGATAACTTGAGCAATAGTTTGGAATGAAAAAAGGAGGATAAACGGGATCAATACATATTTCATAAGCTCAAATTTTAAATACTTAAATGAGTATAAATGCTGTTACGAAATTGGGGGAATGGTTTCCTAATTTTTAAAATGAGGAATAATCCACTTATTCTGATCTTCGGCCACTCTACCATTCATTTGTTCAATTACCACTCGATCAATGATGGTCAATCCAGTATTAGCCATATCTTCGAAAGTATCGGTACCCTTTGGAAAGTTTTGCCGGGTGCGATGGATATTAAATTGATTGGATAATGAGTCGCCAAATATATTTTCTAGACCTTTTTTACCATTCATAAATCCAAGTAAGCCGCCCCAGGTGGCAGCGGGATTATCGGCATCCCATCCTGCTAAGCAGGCAATTTTGATGGTTTCTTTGAAATCACCTTCTCCATAAAAAAGGCTTATTAGGCTAGCTGCGAAGTTGATGCCTGCGGCAAAGCAGCCATTGCAATATAAGTTTTGGGAAGTGATATCATAGTCATCTTTTTGCTCTACTTGGTACCGTTGATAGATGGAATCACGCGTTTGTTCCCAGGGGAGTCCTTCTTGGTATTTGCTGTAGACATAATCGTACATTTTGGCCGCATAAGTACTATCAGGGAGGTGTAATCTAGCTTGAGCAGCCATTGATTGGAGCTGTTGGTTGATATTTTTAGATGTATCGATTGGAGTGGCTAAGGCATGCATAATAACATAAAATTCGGATATCCAAGCGGCATTTTCTCTAGCTGTGGTGCGAATAGGAAGATAGGCCATTTGGAGTGCGATATCTGGTCTGCTTGGCGCAAATAGGCCGAATATTTCGGTAGTAAGTTGGGCATCAATCATCTCATAGTGTTCATTATATGCAGTATCGCTAGTTGTGGGTGGGAGGTAGCCTTCTTGCATTAAATCAAAGGCTTTTTGGTTGGATACCCAAAGGAAGTTTTCTTCTTCTTTTTTGATATGTTTTAGCCATCCATCTTTTATTTGTTGTGCGCTGAGTATTGTGGTTTGATTTGCGTAAAGCAAATGCTGATACATATACTCCAAATCGGTATCGTCATCGGCACCCCAGACTTCTGCTTTAGAGCGAAGAACAAAGTCAATAGTAGGGGAGAGGTCGCTAGGAATACCATTTCCCCAGATGCTCGGCTGGTCAGCTTGGCCCCAATTTTCGCGGGTGTAAAAATCTCCAGTTTGAATTTCGCCAATATTTCCAATTTTATCCATTTCGGTAACTAAGCCGGTCCAGTTGGCAATACAGGCACCTAGCCAAAAGCCATAAAGGTGGTCGTAATATTGCGATTTAGAAATGGAAGTGGAGTCAGCTTTGAGCTGAGGGGGCGTATGGGCAGGCTGCTTCGAGAAATCGCAAGCAGATAGGAAGCAGATGGGAAGGAGTAAGAGCAGATACTTTTGCATAATTTTTCTATTAAGGCTGATACATTCTCCTCAAGAGGATGGATACTATAAATATTCAAGCCGAATGATAAAGCGATGGTATGAATGGTCTAATCCACTATCTAGGCACATCTAGCTGCGCCTAGGGGAAGTGGACTAGCAGTGTTTATCCTTTTAAAGCCTCTTCAATGCTTATTCTTTTACCATCTTTATAAGAAACGATCCAAGCATCTTTTAGTCCCATTCCTTTCAGTTGGTTTTTTAATCTTTTGGCATCCTCATACTGTCTGAAACGGCCCAGTGAAACCTTTTGTATATCATCCGGTTTTTCGAGGCTTAATTCATCAGTTGTTTCTAAATTTTTATCAATTTGGCGATTTTTATAGGCACCGATTTGAACTCTGAACCATATGCCATAGTCATCTGAAGAGGCTTGCATTTTTGCTGTAACAGTTCGTAGTTGTTTTTGAGCGGAAGAGATGTCGTTGCTCAAAGTTTGGTTTTCGCCCTCCAATTGACTGATAATGGCGTCTTTATCAGATAATTGGGCTTTCATTTTAGCGATCTGATTTTCGCAGCGTTCGAGTTGTTTTTTGCTGACTGTTGGTTCAGAAGACATTTCTTTTTTTGACTTACAGGAAAAGCTCACTAATCCCATTAACAGAAGGAGGAGAAATACTGAATTTTTCATTTGTTATACTTTTAGTAAATGACAGACTTAATTTTAAGTTTAACTGCACTTGAAAGGTAGTAAATTTGGATAATCTTTAAAAGAGAAGTTGCACAAACCTCTTTTCTGCTATCAAGGAAATGCGTCATTTAGCGAAAGCGTAGCCAAAAATCTGCTTTCAAAATCATCATAGTGTTTGTGGAGGACAATTTTCTTTGAAGTTGGTTGGATATTTTCTTACTAGGGTATATAAATAAGGAACCCCCTTCAATTATGATTGAGGGGGGCTCCACTATAATATTTTCAGTACTTAATGTACTGTTAGTTTCTAGTAACGGCGATCGTATCCACCGCCACCACCACGGTTGTATCCTCCTCCACCACCACCGCGGTTGAAGTTATTTCTACGTGGCTCACGTGGTTCAGCTTCTTTAACAACAATCGTTCTTCCATCTAGTTCGCTATCGTTTAGCTCACTGATAGCATTGCGTGCTTCGTCATCGTTTGGCATTTCAACAAAACCGAAACCTTTAGAACGGCCAGTGAATTTATCCATGATGATTTTAACAGAATCAACAGCTCCAAATTCTTCGAATGTGTACTGGAGATCAGCTTCATTCGTGTCAAAATTCAATTTAGCAACAAAAATGTTCATTTAAAAAAATTAAAAATTTAAAAAGTCTAGAGAAGATTAAAAGAAGGTAAAACAAAATCTTTCGAAAAAAGATGAGTAATAACAAACAATAAATAAACTCTAAATTTAACGCCGCAAAGATACGGAAAATATTAAAACAATGTGGAAAAACTACAGGCAATTGAAAAATGAACTAATATTTTCTAGAGAGGGTTGAATAAATAAATGTTCTTGTGGTAACAGACTGGCTAAAAGTTTGTCTGCCGAAAAAGTGACGAACATTATATTACTACAATTGTTTTTTTAAATGAGCTTATAAATTTAATCAAATGATTAAGACTGAAGCTATACTACATCTTTAACAAGTTTAACACTTGTTTATTCTTATCTACTTGGATAGACACTTTTAATAAAGGTCGTTCACAAAATTTTGCATTATAAGAAGTATAGTATTTATTGGCAATAAACCTTATTGATGATTCATATTTATTTATTTTTTCACCCATTTCAAATTAAATTGGTAATGAGAACAGTATTTAGGGTCTCCCTGAAAACTCTAAGGAAATTGTTATTCCGAATTAAATTTGGGTAACAATTTTCTTTTAGAAGACCTTTGTTAAGAGCAAAAGTATGTTTTTGCTATAAAATAGCTCTGTTTTGATCAATTGTGTCGCCCAAATGTATAGCCTTGGCCTAGCTACGCCACTAGCAGTCCATAGAACCAACTCTTTGAAATTCCAATTTTAGCAAAGTATGCTTTTGGTTCTGAAAGCTTCCAAAGATTTATCCAAGCAGGTCCTGCAATTGGTTTTGCTTTAAGCGGAAAAATTAAATCCGACAACGAAGAAGAAGACATCGATTTTGATGAAGACGGTTTTAAAACTTTTGATTTTGGTCTTCAATTTGGTGCAGGTGCTGCAGTTCCTGCTGGCCCAGGTGAAGCATTTTTAGATTTACGTTATGCTTTAGGCTTAGCAAATATTGCTGATAATGATGGCAGTACTGTTAGTAACATAGGGTTATTGATTACAGCAGGTTACTTATTCCCAATCGGTGGCAAGTAAGTGATCTTATAAATCAATATATAAAAATAGCCTGAACAGCAGGCTGTTCAGGCTATGGTCGTTTTGAGAGTGAGATTGGAGGGACTCGAACCCCCGACCCCTACCCTGTCAAGGTAATGCTCTAAACCAACTGAGCTACAATCTCATACATGGCCTTACTGTAAGGGAAGACCACAAAAGTACTAAATCTCTGTAAAAAAGTATTAAAAAACTATTTTTCTATCCCAGCAATTGTTGTTGTTCAATAAATGCAAGGAAAGATTTTTTGTATAAACCACCGATAGGGATAGTTTGTTCGCCTATGGTGATATCATTTTTTCCGATACTATCTATTTTGGGTAGAGAAATGATGTAGGATTTGTGGATCCGCATGAAAGGAGGGGTAGGAAGTGCTTCTTCAATTTTTTTTAGATTTTGCAGGGTCATGATCTTTTGATCTTGGGTATAGATTCTAGAGTAATCTTTCATTCCTTCGATGTAGATAATGTCATTAATTTTAATTTTTTGAAGTCGATATTCTGCTCGGACCAAGATATAATCTTCTGCCGGGGCAGCTGTTTCTTTTGTATATTGTCGAAGTTGTTCTTTGGAAATTTGGTCATATACTTTTTCCGAAGCTGCCAAGAAGCGTTGAAAGCTGATGGGTTTTAATAAATAATCAATAACATCTAGCTCGTAGCCTTTCAAAGCATATTGATCATAGGCAGTGGTTAATACCACTTTAGGTTTGTTATTTTGTAAGACTTCCAATAATTGAATACCAGATAGTTCATCCATCTGGATATCTAAGAAGATAAGATCAACCTTTTCTTTCCTCAAGAAATTTAATGCATCAAAGCCATTTCCAAAACTACCAATATGCTCTAGGTATTCTACCTTGGAAATGTAGGTCTCCATTTTTTCCAAAGCTAATGGCTCATCATCTACCGCTATACATTTGATCATCATAATTAAATGGGTTTTGCATATTTAAGCGGCTAGTCAAAATTGCTTGTAAAATAAAATGGTCCCTTCAAAAATTATAAGTAACTGAGGATAGTAAAGTTACACATGATGTTTAAAGGGGCGTTAAAACCTGTCCGCTTATGGCTGAATTTTATTATACTAATTTTCTAGCTCAACTATTTAATAGAATAAAATTATTCCCTTGTATCTTCTAAAAAATATCCTTTATGAATGAAAGGATTAATGGTTTAGAGTAACCAACGATTTGGGTTTGATTTTACTAGGAATTTGTAAGTGAATCTCGAATCTATGCGCTTCTTTTTGAATATCAAGTCTATGATTATGAGCGTATAATAACTCTAGTCTTCTTTTGACATTGCTCAAGCCAATTCCACCTGTACTATCCTTAGATGTATTAAAACCTTCCTGTACGCGGTTTCTAACCATCAGATGGTATTCATCATTTCTGATCTGTAATTTAATCACAATTCCAGGTGCTTGTCCAGTTTTTTGGCCATGTTTGAATGCGTTTTCTACGAAGGGGACCAAAAGCATCGGTGGAATCATACATTCTTTAGATGTTCCCTGAACTTGAAATTGAATAAAATCAGGGTCTACTAGACGGAGTCGCATCAAATCGACCATGCTCTCAATATATTGTATCTCCTTTCTTAATAAGACCTGTTCGGCATTTGATTCATATAGCATATAACGCATAATCTCTGATAAGCGGACAATGGAATCAGAGGCTTTCTGTTGGTCTTTAAATACCAACAAATCAATATTATTCAAGGTATTAAATAAAAAATGCGGGTTGATTTGTGAGCGCAGCAGTGCCATTTCACTGTGAAGGCCTTGTTTTTCCAGCTCTTGCTGATGTTTCTGTTCTTTCACCCAACTGCTGTACAGTCGTATTCCTGAAAATAAAAATACAAAGGTGTAGGTATTTACCCAAGCACGCCAAAAGTAGGGAAGGTAAAGAAAGGGTTGTCTCAGGAATTCTTCAGCGTCTTCTAATTGAGGATAGATAAAATAATAAACGACTATTCGTTGGCCGAAAATAATAATGACCATTGAGAAAAGGAGATAAAGGATAAATTTCCAAAACTTTTTTTCCAACAAAAAATTGGGTAATAAATAATAGGCGGTAAAATAAACAGCTATAATATCAAAAGGCATGAGGTAGGACATGAATATCCAGTAGTATTGTATCCAATCGCCAATAGCTGCCAATACATAATGGATAATACAGATGATTAACCAAAACAATAAATGTCCTCCAATCGTGAAGTTCTTATTCCAGATTTCGTGTTTCATACCCTGTTAATAGGCGATATTTAGGCCTATTTTGATCAAAAATAGGCATTCCTTTGGTAAGCTTTACCTTTTATAGTTGTAAAGCAGTTATTTACATCTCAACTATCTAATTTTATATACTAAAAAGATAGCGCTTTACTTCCGGCCGTGTAGTCATACCAAGTAGGTGGAGTGGCTGTAGTAAAACTTTTATTATGTCCATATTTAGTCAATGGCTTTTTAATTATGGAAATGGTCAATAGTTAGCTTGGTGCCAAATGTCATGAAAACGAATGAAAGGGACTCGAAAAATCAATGCCTAATGGGCTAATTTTTGGACTTTTATAAGCTAGTAGTAAGTCCAAAATTGGCACCAAAAAATTTTAGCTAAAGGCTAATAGGCTATGGTTTTTACAAAATCTGTGCATAACGATTCCTATCGTTAGTAATATACTATGTTTAGTCTGGTCATTTTATTGCACCAATTCCAGCCTGCCGGCAGGCACGGTTTCGGGCAAGCTACTTATTTATAAAGGATTATATAAATGGGTTGTTCTTTGTTAAATAATGCTAACCTTTTTTATTCAATGTTAATTATCATTTAAATTTTCCTTGAAAAGGTAATAATACTACCATTCAAAGCATTAATACAATAAAAACCCAAACCTTTTTTGTTTAAGGTCGTTAAAGGTATATTATCCTTGTAGGATAGAGTTTTTTCATACTAGTTCAATTTGGTGGGTCGCATAAGAAAATCATGCGACCTCTTTTTTGTTTAACTTTATTATGTTTAAAAGCCATAGCTAGCCTTTTGTAATTCCTCTAGATTTTTGAATGCTTTAGGTGCCTTTAAGTACTGATCTAAGAATTGGTATATTTTAAAGCGTACTTTCTTTGACATCATCGTATCCATCCGATCAAAACGATGACCTCCTGCTGCATCCTCGTAAATTTCATACTCAAATTTTTTTTCTTCTGCTTTTAGAGACTTGATCAAATGTTCTACTTCAAAAACATTCACATCACTGTCATTTGTATTGGTATGAACGAGTAAAGGGGTTTGTAATTTGTGTGCTTGCCATGCTGGTGATCTTTTACGATATTCTTCCACATCTTCATGTGCTGTTTTTCCGATGTGATAATCTACGGAATACAAGTCACGATAAGCTTGGGTTTTATATCCCATTCTAGCAATTAAATCACTTACTGGGACACCTGCATACCCTACTTTGTAAGCAGTTGGATACTCAAATAGATTCATTAAGGTGATTAATCCACCATGACTCCAGCCTAAAATGCCTACTCTTTCTTTATCGACGATACTATAATTTTCTAAGATGAAGTCTCTACAGGCTTTTACGTCCTCAATTTCTTTTCCTCCATAATCAATGGATTCATAAAATCTTTTTCCATAGCCAGTACTCCCCCTGTATTCTGGTGCTACTACAATGTATTGCTGCGCCATCAATTCTCTTAGGATGTGAGCATAGGAAGTATTAAAATTGCTATGAACGCCACCATGAGGAAGCACCAAAAGAGGATATTTTTTATTGGGGTTAATAGATTTGGGGATAAATACATAAGTTTTTATTCGCAAAGGATTAGTAGCGTAAAAGGATTGAGCAGCACCTTTTTGGATTGCTAATTTTTCCTTTCCTAGTGGAGGTCCAGTCAGTTCGACTTTATCAATATAGGCTATATCCTCTAGCTTATTAAACATCATGACATCGTCGATGGCTTTATGGAGGCTGTTAAAGCTATGACGGAGATTAGAGACTTGATTTTTTAAGGCCTCAATTTCTGCTTGAAGTTCTTCATTGCTTTGCGCAAAGATGGATAGGTAAATAAAGGAACATAAACTTAGTAAAAGATACTTTTTCATATTTGTCTAAAATTTTTGTTCCAAAAATTAGGAATAAAATTGTCTAAAACAAAAATAGGCAGCTAACAAATGCTAGCTGCCTATTTTATAAGAAAAGATCAGATTACTGAATAATAAAAGGAAGTCTGGCCTGTATGCCCTTCGAATCTTTAATTTCCTTCAATTGCTTGTAGTGAGGATACCATTCACCTAGCTGTGTTCTGAGCAATGCATTGGTGTGAACTTCTTCTGTTTGTAAGAGGTCTTCCAAGAGTTGTTCAAACGGATCTTTTACTTTTGGATACTCTGTAATTCGATAATTATCTTCTAAATCTGCTAGGATCGAAGCACTTTCTATGGCTTCTTCTAAATCTCCTACCTTATCTACTAGGCCTATTGTTGCTGCCTTTTCACCCGTCCAAACTCTTCCTTGAGCAACCTTATGTGCCTCCTCTTTGCTTATATTTCTTCCATCACTTACCCTTGTGAGGAAAATATCATACATCTCTTCTGTTCGCGCTTGCATCATTTTTCTTTCTGCTTCATTCATATCAAAAACAAGTGAAACACCTGTAGACATATCAGCTGTTTTGACAGTATCATAGTTGATGCCTAATCTGTTATTCATCATCTTTTGTAGGCTAGGAATCATACTGAATACACCTATAGAACCAGTGAGGGTATTAGGTTGAGCAAATATAGAATCTGCCATGCAGGCAATATAATAACCGCCAGATGCTGCATAATCCCCCATAGAAACAACGATCTTTTTACCTGCTTCTTTTGCTAAAGAAAGTTCTCTCCAAATATTTTCAGAAGACATCGCACTCCCACCACCAGAGTTGATTCTTAATACAATGGCTTTTATGCGATCATCTTTTCTTACTTGTCGGATAATATCCATATACTTTTCATCTCCGATGCTTCCTAGGCCACCTTTTCCATCTACAATAGTACCTTCAGCGTAGATGACCGCAATTTTATTCTTGACTTTATAATCCGCTGTTTTAGGATAATTTGCATAATAAGTTTTTAGGCCTACCATGGGTATTTTATCGTTTTTATCCAATCCAAGTGCCTCTCTAATATCTGCTAAGGCTTGATCTTCATAGCCTACACCATCTACTAGCTTAGCCTCTAATGCACTGCTTGCAGAAGCTCCTAAGTAGTCATTAGCAATTTGCTTCAACACTGGTATAGGAATATCTCTACCTTCTGAGATATTATCCAGCATTAGGTCATAAATAGCAGAGAGATATTCACGGACTTGCATTTTATTTTCTGGAGACATTTCTGTCCTACGGAATGGCTCTGTTGCACTTTTGAATTTGCCAGCGTAAAATATTTGCATGTTAATGCCCACCTTATCTAACATATTTTTATAGAAAGGAATCTGCGCAGCAAGGCCTCTGAAATCAACCAAACCAATTGGGCTCAGATAGATCTTATCAGCAGCTGTCGCCAGATAGTACGCTTTTTGATCATAATATTTGGAATATGATATAACAAATTTGCCACTTTCTTTAAAATCTAAAACAGCGTCACGAATGATATTTGCACTAGCATGACCTGTGTTAAGAAAATCTGTATTTAGATAAATACCCTTAATCTTATCATCATCTTTGGCTTTTTCAATGGCATAAACAATATCATGAATACCCAAAACCTTGGTATTTTTGAAATCGTAAGGAGATACTTCCAAATTATTAGTTCGTTCAGGGAGAGGATCGCTCAAGCTGATTTTCAATACACTATTCGCTTTAATACTCTTGGGCTGATCAGCCATACTTGCAAATTGAGTAAAAATCGCTCCACCAATAAAAACTAGGGCTATAATGGCCACAATAACACCTAAGCACGAAGCAAAAAGAAATTTAAAAAACTGTCCCATTAAATATTCTTATTTTGATCAGAAAAACTTTGCGGCACCACTTAACCATCTCGGTCAAAAGATCCGTCTTTTCTATAAAGTTCTAAATTACAAACAGTACTGCATTTAACAGCTTTTTTTAGATAAAAGAAGGATTATTATGGAATAACATAACAGTGCGTCAAATATTAGACATTTCGAAGCACTACACTAAAGCTTGTCAATGGCTTGATACAAAGAATCAAAATGAAGAGGCACAGGACAGAGCATTATTTTAAATTTAGACAGCGGATGACAAAGGACACGTATCTTAATCAAATAACAGATAATTGGAATGATTATCTTGTTGAATAAAATTAATTTTTTCTTTTATGTATCTTCTGAACAAAATTCTATGTACCAACAAATACAAATAATTTTGAGAAAAACTACAATCATTAGCTTTTTACTATTCCTGGCATTTGGCTTTTTGCAAGCTCAAGACATGGAAGTTCAAAGTGGTAATCCTTGGACCCCCGAAAACCTAATTTCAAATGTGTTCTTAGGCGATGGGGTAGAAGTACTCAGTGTTACTTTTAATGGAGCGAATGCTGCAGTAGGTTATTTTAAGGATGGAGAAGAAGATGTGGGGATAAGTCGTGGAATCGTGATGACCACCGGCCAGGCTGTTGGCCCACAAGGGGTTAATCAGGTTGGAGCTCTCCAAGCTAGTAACAACAATGGTAGCACAGCTACAAGTGATGAACTGACTTCTATAGCAGCTCCCAATGCTATAAATGATGTTTCGGAGTATGTTATTGAATTTATCCCTATCTCGGATACCTTGAGATTTAATTATTCTTTTGCTTCTGAAGAATATCCAGAATATGCTTGTAGCAACTTTAATGATGTATTCGGATTCTTCATTAGTGGCCCTGGTATCAATGGACCATTTGCAAATAATGCCAAAAATATAGCTATTATTCCTGGGACTAATTTACCCGTAACGATTAATAATGTAAACCCAGGTGTGGTTGGTGCAAATGGCACAATTGGAAATTGTACACCACCAAATGGATCCTTAGATTATTCGGAATTTTATGTGAATAATAACATATCAAATAGCTTGCCTATTTATGATGGTTTGACGACCGTGCTGACAGCAGAGGCGGTAGTCATGCCATGTAGTACCTACACGATCCGTCTAGCTATCGCAGATGTCTCGGATGGCATTTTTGATTCAGGGGTATTCCTTGAAGCAAAAAGTTTTGGAACAGGAACTTTAGATGTAGATGTAGCAACAGTGAGTTTAGACGGAACCATTGCCGAGGGCTGTTCGCAAGGAGTATTATCTTTTTCTGTAAGTGCACCAGTAGAAAATGACTTATTCATTGATTATACCATATTTGGTACAGCAGAAAATGGCATAGATTACGAATTTATTCCTTCTGATTTATTCATCCCTGCCGGAGATTCCACCGTTTCTATTCCCATTATAGTTATTGATGATAATTTAGAAGAGGAAACCGAATTTATTATCGTAGATGTGCAA
>JAKVCU010000129.1 GCA_022448955.1 Saprospiraceae bacterium | reverse complement strand
CGAGCTCATTATCATAGAAACTTCTGGTAGCTGTCATCCCCTACCTCTAATAGAATACTTTAAGAATCAAACTAAAGTAAAATTCACAGCATTATTCACTCTTGTTGATAGTTTGATGTTGACTCATGACTACAACTATGGAGCTAATCTTATCCCTCAACTGCAGCAGAATTTAGTAAAAGGTAAGCGGGATACTCTAAACTTATTAGTTGAACAAATTATGTTTTGCAGTCATCTATTCTTAACGAAAACAGATCGGGTTGAAGAAAGTAAGCTTCCTTATATAGCCTCTCACATTCAAGATTTAAACCCGTCTATTTCTGTTCATTCTGTCACCTTTGGAAGACTTGCCATTGAATCTATTTTCGAGTTAGAAGAATATAATTATTACAAGGTCTCTAAATTAGTAGAAGAGTTAAGGCCTGTATTAGAAGCAGAAGAGGATAAAGACCGACCTTATGATCTTGCAACTAGAGTATTAAAAGACGATAGGCCTTTCCATCCACAACGATTTTGGGATGTATGCCATCAATATCTCGATAAAAGAATTTATCGTAGTAAAGGCTTTTTCTGGCTTGCGAGTCGAGATAAACTTTCATTACTATGGAACCAAGCTGCTGGCAATATCAGTCTAGAATTAATTGGCTATTGGAGAGCAGGAATTGTTGAGGATGAAGATCACGGTATTTCAGAGTTTGAAATACGAGAGCTCAAAAAACTGCTTGCCAATGAAAAAGGTCGTTTTGGAGATCGCCAATGCGATTTAACTGTCATTGGTGATCAGGCACATGTCGACAGATTCACTTATGCGCTCGAATCCTGTTTTCTTACAGATGAAGAAATTAAGCTTTGGAAAGAAGGTCATATATTCAAAGATCCCTGGCCCAAAAATATAGTTAAAATACGAGGTTAATACGCTCCATATAAATTAGCTCAAAACACGAAAGAATTGCTATTTTCAGTATAGCACCCAAATAATTCTAATGGAGTAATTAAGCAAATTTATATGAACCATAAGATATTAAGTTTGAAAATCGTAAGAAACTGACAATAGAAAAGTTGTGCCTAATTTTTGAGCTGATATACATCTATCCACCTTTGGCTAAAATTTTATGGTACTAATTTACCGAATTGCTATATATAGTATTTGAAGCTATTCTATTCCTCAATACCATAGTTTATATTTATCAATTCCTCTGTAGGAATTGGTAAAACGATATACTTAAATAGATCACCTTGCTGCTACCACCCAATTAACATATGAAGCTTTACACAAAGTACCGCTACCTTCATATCAGAGAAAACTTGAATGAAGTACAAACTATTTCAGCAGCAAAAGAAGTAAAAAAAACAAAAAGCAATAAACACTTCGATCATTCTTCTGTATATTAAAATATGGCATTATTAGAGTTTCGAAAAGAAGGTATTTACTGCCCAGCAGCAGACATCTATATTGACCCGTGGCGGCGCGTAAAACGAGCCTTGATCACACATGGTCATGCGGATCATAGTCGATGGGGACATCAATATTATTTGAGTACCACTTCGGCTATGCCCGTCATTAAATATCGTTTGGGTGATATCCGTATCGAAACGGTGGCATATGGCGAAAAAAAATACATCAATGGAGTACAATTCTCTTTCCATCCAGCAGGACATATTCTTGGTTCTGCACAAATACGCGTAGAGCATAAAGGAGAAGTTTGGGTCGTATCCGGGGATTATAAAATTGAGGAGGATGGTTTTGCGGAAGCATACGAAGCAGTCAAATGCCATTCTTTTATCACCGAATGCACCTTTGGCCTACCTATTTATAAATGGAAACCACAGCAGGAAGTATTTCAAGCCATCAATCAGTGGTGGCAACAGAATAAATCAGAAGGGAAAGTCAGTGTACTTTCTGGCTATTCTTTAGGAAAAGCGCAGCGCATCATTCAAAACTTGGATACTTCTATTGGAAAAATCTACACCCACGGTGCTGTTGAAAATGTAAATGAAGTGATTCGTCAACAAGGTGTAAGGCTCCAAGAAACGACAAGAGTAACCGCTGCTATCCATAAAAAAGACTTTATTGGTCATATCGTCATTTGTCCGCCTTCGGCAATGGGTTCGCCTTGGATAAAAAAATTCAAACCCGTTTCCTTAGGGGTTGCATCAGGATGGATGATGCTTCGTGGTGCTAGGCGCAGAAGAGCAGCAGACCGCGGTTTTGTACTTTCCGATCACGTAGACTGGCCAGGCTTGAATCAAGCTATAAAAGCGACGGAAGCAGAGCGCATTTTTGTCACCCACGGTTATACCGACATTTTCAAAAGATGGTTGATCGAAGAAGGTTATGAGGCAGAGGTAGTCGAAACAGAATACGAAGGGGAATTGAGTGAAATCACAGATTCTAAAGAAGAAAAGGCAGAAGAATGAAAAGATTTGCACAATTATTTACCCAACTCGATCAAACGACTAAGATCAATACAAAAGTTAATGCGCTCGCGCATTACTTTCAGGATGCTGATGATAAAGACCGGCTTTGGACGGTTGCCATTCTTTCACACCGCCGTCCTAAGCGCACCGTAACCACTACCCTACTCCGACACTGGGCTGCTGAATATGGCAATATCCCCTTATGGTTATTTGAAGAGAGTTATCATGTGGTAGGTGATTTGGCAGAGACGATTGCCCTGAGCTTACCTCCTAAAGAATCAGATCAGGATCAGAGCTTGAGCTATTGGATTGATTTCATAAAATCGTTGGGTGCTTTAGAAGAAGAAGAAAAGCAGGAGAAAGTCTTATGGGCTTGGCGCCAATTGGATGATGCAGAGCGCTTTATTTTTAATAAGCTGATCACTGGTGGATTTCGGATAGGTGTTTCGCAAAAGCTGATGGTTCGGGCTTTAGCCAAATATACAGGTATGGAAGAAAATATATTGGCACATCGATTGATGGGTGATTGGACACCTGACACCACTACCTTTCAAGACCTCATCATTACCGCCGATCCTTCTGATGATTTATCCAAACCTTATCCTTTTTACTTAGCCTATGCCCTGGAAGGTGAAGCGCAAGATTTGGGAATGCCTGAAGCATGGCAAGCGGAACGCAAATGGGATGGTATTCGCGGGCAGTTGATTGTCAGAAATGGAGAGCTATTTGTTTGGTCTAGAGGTGAAGAACTAGTTACCGATAAATTCCCTGAGTACAAAGTATTGGCCGAAAGGCTGCCCAATGGTACGGTAATCGACGGAGAAATTCTGCCTTTCAAAGATGGCCAACCACTCACTTTCAACCTCTTACAAACCCGCATTGGCAGAAAAAATGTCACCAAAGCTGTCATGAGCAAAGCACCCGTCGTCTTAATGGCATATGACTTATTAGAGTGGGCAGGGGAAGATATTCGGCAAAAACCAATGGCAGAAAGACGAAAGTTGCTAGAGTACGCCGTAGCAGATTGCCATCATGAAGTATTGATGTTATCACCCATTGTATCTTTCTCCAATTGGGAAGCATTGGCACAAGAAAGAGCTAAATCCCGAGAGTTGCATTCTGAAGGCATCATGCTCAAACGCAAAGATTCTGACTACAAAGCAGGCCGAAAAAAAGGCGATTGGTGGAAGTGGAAAATCGATCCCTTGACGATTGATGCCGTGATGATTTATGCACAAAGAGGCCATGGTCGTAGAGCCAATTTATATACAGATTTCACCTTTGCCGTATGGGATGGTGAGCTGCTCGTACCTTTTACAAAAGCTTATTCTGGACTTACCGACAAAGAATTTGGCGCCATTACTGCATGGGTGAAAAAGAATACGGTAGAGCGTTTTGGCCCAGTTAGAAGTGTTACCCCACACCATGTTTTTGAAATCGCATTTGAAGGTATTAATCTATCAAAAAGGCATAAATCAGGCGTCGCTCTCCGCTTTCCACGCATTAGCCGCTGGCGAAAAGATAAGCCAAAGGAAGAGGCAAATACCTTGGATGATTTGAAGAGCCTTTTGTAAAAGAGAGCCTATGAAACCTCTATGTATATGCTCACAAAATTGCCATACAAGCGTTCCATGCCTTTTCAAAATCTTCACCGATTGTATCCTTCCATTTTTTCTTTGGATTATTTTGGATTGCAGTGAATAACTTAAGTTGACGAGGAGAAAGTAGCGCATCTGGCTGGACCCCTTTTCCAATGAGTGCATTTGCTTTTGTTCTTTGCAGTGGTGTCATGGGAAGATATTTATAAGCTGTTTTGGAGAGGTAATATTTGGGTTCTCCGTCGGGGCGGAAACGGCTAGTATTCTTTACAGCTCCACGTCCCACTACCATGGCTGCATCTTTTTGCAAATTAGGATCATCCACATAGACATTACCAGCACAGCGGGCCTCCTTTGCCTTTTCCGTCAAATCCGTTAAGCTCACTAAAAGTGGGTCATATTCAACTTCTACCACTTCGCGACCATCCATAAACCCTGGACGGGTACTCAGTACACCTTCGATCTGCCCCAATTCTTTTTCACCTGTCCAAAAGCAATACATAGAAAAGTTCGCTTTTTCGGTCCCGGTTACTTGAGCACGAAGTTCTTGTTGTAGAATCTCAAGGTAGGCTGGCGGCACGCTTCCGCGTAAATCCAATGCATGAATCATGCCTTGCACCAAACCGAGGGCAGAATAATTTCCATTAATTCTTGGTATGATATCTTGTTTAGATTCATTAATAATGCGTACAACAGGATTATTCCATGCTGGTTCTTTGAAATATTGTAGTGCTTTAGCATCCGCACCACCTTTATTATTATAAATGGCAAGCGGGACAAACTGCGATTCTATCGCTTCTACAATGAGCGGATGCCTCAATACAAAATTGCCATAATTTCGGCAAGTCATACAACCCGGCACTTCTTGAAACAGGATTAAAATCGGTTTACCTGATTGTTTGGAAAGAGCCACTGCATTTTCCATTTTCCGATTCCATTGTACATTACCCAGTTCTTCTGGTTGGCCGCCTGTCATAGCAGATAAAGACAAAGTAGTCCATAAAACTGCAACTAAAGCAAAATATTTCTGGAGCATGATTTTTAGGTTTTGAATTGAATATTATATGCTACTGATTCAACATTAACTCACATATATCCTAGCTCCACATTTCATCGATCTGAGCTCTAATTTGGTCTTCCTCTATTTCCCTTTTATTCCGAATGTAACCTCCAATGTAATGGTATGGGCCTTCATATCGTCTATTTCTCATTAATACTTTCTTTTCGATGCTGCAAAAGCAGCTCTAAGGTATCATGTCTTTTTTTAAGCAAATGTTGTTTGGACAAGATGTTAAGATCTAGCTCTTGGTAGTATTCGTTATCGGGATCATAGGGTAACCAAACTGGAAGTTCAGGGCTATTCGGGTGTCCATGTTTAGCAAAATTCACCCAATAATTAGAAAGCTGATCAGCCATAATATAATCAGCATCCTTGTAAATATCAGGAGAGGATATCTTATCCAAATTATTGAAAACATAGGCAATCTCAGCTGCATGATATGCGCCCATATAATCTTTTTGTTTAATCTGAGGTATTCTAGTAAACTGATAGAGGTAAGCGGACTGATTGATTTCATTGGTAAACTGGGCCCATTGCCTCATACCTAGGCCGAATATGCGATCTGTTCCGTGGTCTAGGTGCGAACGCAAGATATCTTTGGGTTCAAGCACTGGGTAAGCTTCGAAATATATGGACGCCATGTCTCCGTAGAGATTATTGATATTTTTCCGAAATTCTTCAATCGTCTTTGGAAGGGTCGAAGGCCAAGTAAAAGCTGTCATTTCATCCCGATTGGAACCAATCATTGTAGGAATATTATTTTGTTCTCCAGCACTAAATATCTCTTGGATACTTTTCGGAAAGTAATATCCGTCAACTAATACAGAGGTTTTGAATTGCCTTCCTGCAGAAGTATTAAAAAAAACGGATACAATAGAGTCTGCTGGTACTTGACGAAAAGACTTCAGGTCCTCAGCGCCACAAGCTTTCATGAAGCGAGCACCAATTTTTTCCCCTGAATTCTCGCCCCCCTCCTTTAAATACAATGGATTAGTAAATGCGGAGCCACTTTGACCAATAGCTCGGTGGAAAAGTCCTTTCGCCATAGGTGTTGCTACAAGTGCACAAACACTCCATGAACCCGCTGATTCTCCAAAGATGGTAACCTTATTAGAATCACCACCAAAATGATGAATATTCTCTTGGACCCACTTCAGCGCTGCTATTTGATCCAAAATGCCGTAATTACCCGAAACATCATCAGGAGATTCCGCGCTTAGTTCATCGAGTGCAAGGAAGCCAAATGCGCCCAAGCGGTAATTAATGGTAACTACAACTACACCTTTTTTAGCTAAATTAACACCGTCATAATGCTTACGAGCGCCACTACCGCGGGTGAGAGCACCACCATGAATCCAAACCATAACAGGCTTCTTTTCTTTTGTCAGAATATCTTGTGACCAGACGTTCAGGTACAAACAATCCTCTGACATCTCAGAGAGTGGAGAATAGTAGATCGATGATTTAGCATAACTAGCCTGCGGGCAAATAGGGCTAAATTCGGTACATGCTAAGACTCCTTCCCAATGATCTACTGCTTGAGGAGCTTTCCATCTCAAATCACCGACTGGCGGGGCGGCAAAAGGAATGCCACGAAAAACCTGAACCCCTCTGTCGGTTTCACCAGCAATTGTTCCTTTTGTTATGGAAACTTCTACGGATTGAGCAAAAGATTTATTACTCATTAATGTGATTATTGCTATTAATAATAGATAAGGTTTCATATTTTAAGAGATTATACAGGATTTTAAGCGTCCTATTCAGTATAACACTTGCTGAACAATAAATCCGTTTCCAATGAATCATTTGAGTCGTCATTTTACACATTTAGGTTTTTAGTTAGAGTCTACGAAAGCTTCCCTAATAAGGGATATTATTCAGGTCCAAATCTGATGGTAAGAACCGATTTGTTGTAATTTCTAGCAATCAGTTCGAAAAGTTTTCAGAAAATGATATTATCTATTTCTTATTCCGCTTAAGCCCAAAACACGCTACATGTCCATTACCCTCTCCACATCAGGATCGAGTATTGGTGGTTTTGACATCAATGAAATCCCTACAAAAAGAGTGATTGAAATCAGGAGCGAAAGAGCGCCAAGATCAAAATTATAGGGGATTTGTATCTTAAAAATTTTTACAATAAAGTTTATGCTCAAGCTAGCTATTATCGCAACGTTGGCTGCCATAAAGGTTCCTCTTTTCCAGTTGAATCCAATGGTTACTACAGGAACGATAGCTGCTGCGAAAGTTCCCCATCCAAATGCACCTAGAATAGCTACCAAGTCACCTGAATAAAGGGCGAAAATAGCAGCAAAAATGGTAATGAGAACAGTAGTGGTTCTAGCCCAGAAAAGTTCATTCTTGATTTTTCGACCCATTGTTTTGGGAATATCATGCATAATAGCAGCTGTACCGATATTCAAAAAAGCATCTGCAGTTGACATGATGGCTGCGAATAAAGCGGCAAAAACGATACCTGCAAGAATGGGATGAGCATATTCCTGCAAAAAAGCTGGTGCAGCTGCATCAGCAGATAATAGTTCGGGGTGGTGCCCACTTAATACCAAGGCCCGCATAGCTAAGCCAATGCCAATCCAAAGGAGAGCAGAAAAAAAATATCCAACAATGGAAACGGGCAGAATAAATCGAGCGTCACTTACTTTTCTATTCATCATCATTTTGGTTATCACATGGGGTTGCCCCGAAGCCCCCAAACCAAAAACAAAAAACCAAGAAAGGCAACCGATCATTCCCAAAGTCCCCCAAGGACCAATAGCTTCTGGATCTCCCTCTCGGATGATCTGACTAATCTCTAGGAAGCCTCCATCGTAAGTATTAAGAACTGTCAAAAAAACAAAAAAGGCAGCGACAATCATGACTCCACCTTGAAACAAGTCGGTGTATACAGAGGCAACAATACCTCCAGTTACACTATAAAAAACTAATATAGAACAGGATATCAATACACACATTTCTAAACTTATCGCAGCGAGTAATTCTGTTTTGGACAGCATATCCTGCAAAACCACAGCCATAGCGAGAATTTGTGTCGCCAAATATCCTAGAACTCCCATTAAAATAGCCACTGCAACTAACAAGCGGGTTGAATGCTTACCATATCGCAAGGCCACTACATCGGGCAAGGATATACATTCTCCCAACTCCGCCAATAACCGAATGCGTTTGGCAAGCAAAATGGTAGATAGATTAAAACCCATAATCGCACAAACGAACATCCAAACCGAACTCATTCCAAGGCGATAGACAAGCCCTGGACCACCAACAAACCCAAATCCGCTTAGCGTACTTGAGAAAATAGCAAAAGCAGTCACCATTACCCCCAAATTACGGCCAGCCATAAAAAAATCGTGCGTCGATTTCGTTCGCTTTAATGCCCAAATTCCCACAACAATACACAAAAGCATATAAAGCCCTACAAATGATAGAATAATAGGATTTCTTAATTCTTCCATTGCTATGTCTTTCCGTTATCCATTTTCAATTATCCGCTATCCATAATCATCGATCTCCTATCCGCACATATCACTGAACACTTATAGCAAAAACTACTTAAAAATTCTGGCAAGATAGCTTTCTGGAAAAACCGGTGCATCTGCTTCTTCCGTATCAATCCCAGCTAACTTCTTGGCCATTGTTTTTTTCCTTTCAATCTCCATAGCTCGGCCGATCTGAATCCGTTGCGCTTGAGGAGATCCAGCACCATGCATGCTCTCTGTCAAGTAGCCCACTGCATTTCGTCCAAGGGTCATGTTTTCGATCAAGCGCAGAATCCGCATACGGTTCTCAGTAGGAATATCTGCGCGGCCTCGCAAGAATTTTTCTAATAATGGCCCAGTAACTTCACTTCTAAAGTCTTTTTCAGAGGGGAGTGTAACCACCAATCCGCCAGCGAGATCTTGTGCCAATCGTCCAATCTCGTAAGGCATTTTAGTGACATGATGTTTACAAACATTAGCCAGCATATCATCACAAATATACGCTCCAGACTCCGTCTGATAAGCTTGCATAGAAGAGGCTAAACCTGTAGCAAAAATAGTTTCATTGAGATGGGTCATTTCTACCAGCTTGTTCTTAATATGGCTGGCACGCTCAACTCCATTATATTCAGCGATAGTAGCTGCTGCACCAATTAGGACATCGCCCAAACCAGTTTTACAAACATAGCTTCGGCGATGATAGGAGGTAAACCGTTCAACTAACATGGATGCAAACTCAAATTCTCCATCCATAAAAACATATTCCCACGGAATAAACACATTATCAAATACCACCATGGCTTCTTGGCCGCCAAATTTGGCATTTCCAGCATCCAGATCACCTTCTTCCATACTGCGCGTATCGCATGATTGGCGTCCATAGATGTAGCCAAGCCCTTCTGCATCAACAGGAATAGCACCGATGACCGCATAGTCCTTATCACCTTCTCCCAATCGCATAGTTGGCATAATCACCAGCCAGTGGGAGTTGATACAACCCGTTTGGTGGGCTTTAGCTCCACTAACATAGATACCTTGATCTGTTCGTTGAGTGATATGGACAAACATATCGGGATCCACTTGCTGATGAGGCGGCAAACTTCTATCCCCTTTGACATCCGTCATCGCACCACCGATCACGAAGTTGTTCTTATGGGCCATACTGATAAAACGCTTTAGCCTTTCGTGATAGGGCGTAGCATACTTTTTATCTATCTCAAAAGTTGTCGAAAATAAAGCATTCATTGCATCTTGTCCAACACAACGCTGAAAACAAGTTCCTGTTAATTGTCCAAGCTTGCGTTGCATTTTATTTTGCTGAACCAAGTCATCTGCACTTGTACAAACATGAAGAAACCTACTGATACGATCTCCCGTAAATGGTGAAATAACTGACGCCAGTTCAGGTTCTCGATTGGCCAGATCATAGGTTTCTGCAACAGCATTGACAGATGGTCGAATCATTGGATGATCCACAGGCTCTTCAACGAGTTCGCCAAATAGATAAACATTGAGGTTGCGCCCTCTAAGGCTTTGGATGTATTCCGCTCCAGATTCGATACGTGTATGGTTGATTGTAGTTACCATATTCTTTAGTTGAGATCATTAAATAAGTTGAACACCAAACACATCAGTAATTGGTGGATTCCTCTTCGCGCTGTTTTCGTTTACGTACTATTTCCTGAAATTCGTCTAACTCTTCGGGAGAGATTATCCAATCATTAAATTTGATAATATAGATGATGGTAAAATAAAGCGGCGTCAACCCAAGACCAAATAACATCCAAGCTGTTGGGGAAGGAACCCCTAAAAAGTATCCGAAATTGTCTCCATTGTGATACTGCCAATAAACCATCGTCATGACAATGAAACTAGCTATGTAGAGCCCCATTCCCACAAACAAATGTTGTTTCAACTTCGCATTCAGCTTCTTCTCTGCTTTCCTAAAACCGAGAGACATGAACACACCAAACACGATCAGAATTCCAACTCCAAAGAAGAGGGCCATCCATTTCAGAATCGGATGGCTAGCAACACTAGTTCCACTCACCAGCATACTTTGATAAACCTCATATTGTTGTCCAGTAGGGTTTTCCAGCGGTCCAATACCCAGCATAAACCCTATAAATACTAGAAATAGACCTAGAAAAACCATAAAACCTTTCATCAATTTCATGGAAATTAGTTTTGAAAGAAAACGATTCATGATGCACTAAGCTGCGCATAAAAGCCTGTATTTAAAGATACTAAAAATATTTAGAGCATTTTTAGATTTATTTATCGTCCTTAACGATAAGGATCAATATGCTACTAATTTGCTCTAAAGACTTAAAGTTTAGGTTTGGAAGTGAGTATACTACACTGGCACCTATAATATTTAGGTAGTTTGCCCGAAACCGTGCCTGCCGAGAGGCTGGATTTTATTATACAAGTCATTTTGACTAGCCGCTTAATATAGAATTTGTTTAAAAATATATCTTACCACCTAAGAACAATAAAGTGAGCACCGAATACTCTAGCCCCGCCTGCCGAACGGGCAGGTTTTTTTCGTTCCATAAATAAGTACGCTGTAATCTAAATCACTTAGCTATGAAACTCAAAAAGAGCTTCACCTTGGTGCTCAAGCCATTATTCTCAATTGGCAACATACTTTCTAAACAACCTCACAGTGTAATGCGAAACGACCAATGGAAGTGAAAATCTTTATGATTAATCATATATTGATTTAGTGGCTTCGCCCCCCAAGAATTAATCCCACCTAGGCCCATTTGTTGATGATCGAGGCACAGATGAATTTCATCCTTGACCTTAAGGTCAACACTATTTTTTTGATGCGCCTGCTCCCTACTCAATTCCTCAGGACTAAAGGGCAAAGCAGAAAAGGAAAAGGGATACTCTCCTCTAATTTCGAAACGGATACCTGCTTGATCAGAAAATTGAACCCACTGAACATCAGTGCGGTTTCCCTGTTCTTGTGGAGCAATATAAGCTTCATAATGCTCTTTAACCGTCGAACTATAAAAACCAAAATGAGCTGCCTGATTCCGATCTACATAATTTTCAAAAGGCCCTCGGCCAAAGAAATGAAAATGACTAAATGCAGCATTTAAGCGGGTATAAAAGCCTATTCTGGGAATGGGAGCCAGAATCTTTTTATTGATATGAATGGTAGATTGTATCCCTAGTGTTCCAGTGTCATCCAAACTATACTGCAGGGCTATTTGTACTTGATTTAAAGGATCAGATAAGATAGCTTGAATGAAATTATCCTCTGTACAACTTATTGCTTTAAGTTCAATTTTTTGGTGAATCGCTCTCCATACTTTAGACTTTTCTGGCATTTGCCAGCCAAAGTCATTATCAGTAGGAGCCCTCCAAAAGTTAGGTCGTAAAGGAGATTGTAGTATGGGTTTTTCATGAAAAAAAACTTGATCTAACCAAGCCGTTTTTTTACTGATATAAAAACGACTTTGATGAACTGAAAGGCAAAAAAAGGCCCCTTCATCTCTAATTTCTACCCCCTCGTTCGCCCCATTTTTCTGCCTCAGCATTTTGGCTTGCTCTTTTATTACAAACTGTTCCCTACCGAGTAAAAAGGCGGAATCGTAGAATGCCACATCTAAAAAAACCCGACTATTTAAACGAGCTAACTCTTCTTTAGTGTAAAGCTTAGTTATTAGGTGCTGCCCTGCTTGCAGGGCTGGAAAATGCAGTCTCCCTTTTATGGTAAGCCCCTCTTCGTTCCACAACTTCCACTTGAGTTGAGCGTCTTTTATATCTAAAAAATCATAGGTATTCCAAACGGCTATTTCCCCATATTCTTTATCGTGAAGCTCAAAATGAACAGCTTGATATACCTTTTTAACCTCTTCCAAAGCAGGGTGAGGCGTACGATCGGGAAAAACCAGGCCATTGATACAAAAATTGCCATCACTCGGCGTACCATCCGAACCAAACTCACCTCCAAACTTCCAATATTTCTGCCCGTCTTTTGTATAGGCCGCTATTCCTTGGTCATGCCAATCCCAAATAAACCCCCCTTGCAAATTAGGATATTGATGGATGATGTCCCAGTATTCTTTAAAATTGCCGACACTATTTCCCATAGCATGGGCATATTCACACATAATATAGGGCCTAGGATCCCCTTTTTTTGCAAAAACTGCTAATGCCTCAGGAGGAGGATACATGGGGCAAACAATATCGGTATTCGCATCTTCCCCTGCCTGCTCATACTGAACAGGTCGATAGGCACCTCTTGCTTTTAGCCAATCGTAGGCTGCCTGCAAATTTTGACCATTCCCCGCTTCATTACCCAAGGACCAAGTGATAACAGAAGCATGATTTTTACTTCGCTCAAACATTGCCCTTATACGATCTATATGAGCAGCTTTCCATTCGGATAAATAGGCACAGTGCCGATCCTCTTGGTATTCGTCCTGAAAGCGAGCACCCAAGGAATGTGCTTCAATATTGGCTTCGTCCACCACATAAAGCCCATATTCATCACAAAGTTCATACCATCTTTTAGGCATCGGATAATGACTATTTCTTACAGCATTGATATGATTCGCTTTCATTAGCTCTATATCTAGTCGCATAGAAGCTTCATTGATCACATGCCCCTTGTATTCGTCGTGTTCGTGATGATTGACGCCTTTCAAAGTAATAGCCTTCCCATTTAATAATAGCTGCTGATTCTTTATCTCTATTCTTCGAAAGCCAATTTTACAGCTGCTCAGCTCTAGTACCTTTCCCGTTTTGTCCTCTAAGATCAATACTAAGTGGTACAGCTGTGGTATCTCAGCAGACCAAGGCGTTATATTTTCTATGAGACCATCCAATTTGAAAAAGCCTTTTTCCCTTGTTTCTATTTTTTGCTGAAAAAGCACTACTTCTTTATCCTCCCAAAGTTGAACAGCTAAGCTGTAGCCAGAAAGTTCCTCCCTACCTACATATGAGATTTCGCCCTCTAAAATAAGATGGCCCTTTTGATAGGAGTCATCTAATAAACTTTTGGCCCAAAAGTCACGAATATATACTTTTGGTCTAGCACTGAGATAAACGTCTCGCTCTATCCCACTCAAGCGCCAAAAGTCCTGACATTCAAGGTAGCTGCCATCATGGAATTGAACAATTTGAAGGCCGAGTTCATTTTCTCCCTGCTGAAGATATTCCGTCACCCTAAATTGGGCCCTTGTTTTAGCATCTTGATTATAACCCAAAAAATAGCCGTTCATCCAAAAATAAGCAGCACCACTCACTCCCTCAAAATTGAGAAAGATTTCCATCCCCTCCCATTCTGCTGGAAGAGTAAATTGGCGCTTGTAAGTGCCAACAGGATTCTCTTCTTCGGGCACTTTTGGAAATTCAGTAGTGAAGGGATGTTGTTTATTGACATACACCGGCACCCCAAAACCTTCTATTTGCCAATTGCCAGGGACTTCAATTTGTTCCCATTTTTTTAGCTCGTGAAAATCTTTAGGCGCAGCAGAAATCACTGGTGACCAATGGAAATCCCAAATACCATTTAAATCAAGGAGATGATCCTTTCTATTTTCCCGAAGCGCCGCTATGGAAGGAAAAGTATCTTGAAAACAGGCAGCAGCTTCTTGCCCCAAACGAAAAACCTCTGGCTGCTGCCAGTATGCTGGGGTATTACTCAAGTGATCAGCTTTTTTGGACATAACTTACCAAAATATAAACAGTATGGTGAAAATTAAAGCTAGCAGTAAAACGCCATATACTCGATAATCTTTGTACCAAGATAAGCCTTCCATACCTTCGGCTAAAAGCGCTGGACGATAAGTCGTACGTTCTATCACCTCCTCACTTGGCGCTGGCCCACGAATACTTACAAAAACAAAGACTACAGTACTGAAAGCAAATGCAATCCCCACATTAATGGTATAGTGAATGCTCCACAGATCAAGCAACCTACATACAAATAATAGAATACCAAATATGGTTCCTAAAAGCAAGGTCCAGAAGGCCCCATCTTTATTTCCTCTTTTGTAGAAAACACCAACCAAAAAGATAACCGCTACGGGTGGGACAACTATAGAAAACATTTCTTGTAAATAATCCCAAAGACTCTTAAAATTGGCAATCTGTGGTGCCCAAAAGGCAGCAAAAACTGCTAAAATCAAAGTAATTATGCGGCCATAATGAAGCAGCTGCCGCTCAGAAAGATCTGGTTTATTAGGTTGGATAAAATCAATTACGATGAGTGTCGAAGCAGAATTTAAAATAGAATCAACACTCGATAGAATAGCAGAAATTAATCCTGCTAAGACCAGCCCCAATAAACCAACAGGTAGATATTCTTTCATTGCTGTAGGAAATACCTTATCTGGCACGTCAATCCCCGGTAGCACACTAATCGCCATCACACCTGGAATAACCATCAATAATAAGGGTGTAATCTTCAAAAAACCAGCCAGCATAATTCCCCAACGAGCATGCTTTACATCTTTACTACCCAATACCCGTTGTACAATAAACTGATTCGTAGTAAAATACCAAAAACCCATAATGGGCACCCCAAGCAATAAACCCAACCAAGGCAAAGTATCATCCTCTAGAGGTCTTACCATAGACATATGCCCTTCAGGTACTGCAGCAACGACCCTGTCCCAAGAAAAGTCCAATTCTGCAAAAAGTAAATAAGTCAATACAGAACAACCCACCAATAGAATAATGGCTTGCAAAGCATCTGTATAAACTACCGCCTTCAAACCTCCAAAAGCCGTATAAACCCCTGCGAAGAAAGCAAGGAAAATGGTCGTTTGCCAAAGTACTAAATCGGGAAAAAAGCTTTGTAATACGATGGCCCCAGCATAAAGCCCTCCTGCCATCTCAATCACTACACTCATAAAAATGGTGATCGCCGAAAAAAAGTAACGGGAACGATGATCATAACGAATCTCCAGAAACTCCGGAATGGTGGTTATTCTGGCCCGCAAATAAAGTGGTATAAAAATGGCCGCACAAATTAGAAGTGGAATACCTGACATCCATTCATAAACCGATTGCACCACGCCAGAGCTATAAGCCACCCCCGATAAGCCAATGATCGTTGAGCTAGAAATATTGGAAGCAAAAATAGATAAGCCAATCAACCCCCAAGTAAAGCTACGCCCCCCTAGAAAAAGATCATCCCCCGTTGTTGTCCTACGAGCTATGATTAAGCCTATTCCAAGGATAAGAATGAAATAGGCCACTACAATGATAAAATCGACTTGACTAATATTGGCAAACATCTTATGGTCGTTTTAGCATCTGTTTAGGGTTTTGTTAATCGCTAAAGCCTCATTTCTGAATCAGGAAATAGACCATTTCAGCTCAACAAACAAATTGCTGAACAAATGCTTCATGAACTGCTGTGACAGCCTTAATACTTTTAAGATAGTGAATAATTAGAAAATAATACCCTTCTTTTCTTACAAACCCATAAGCGACTAGCTTTTGGAGTACTCTAGGCGATTTTCATCCAAGGTGATTTTTTCCACTTTTTCAATCGCCCTGAGCTCTAATTTGACCTTTGCTCCCTCCTCTTTTGTAGCGAAGGCAGCATCTAGTGCAATGGTATGCTTGCCCCTATTGATCCTGAAATCGGAAGGATCAATTGCTAGAGTATCCAATGCCCTCCAGTGGGCATCATAAAGAATGGCCTGATCGCCACCCGTATATTTCAGTATCTGCCCCTGCTTCATTGTCCAAGGAAGGCGAATTTCTTTGTAGTTATTCATTTCGAAAACCAAGTCGCTGACCTCTTCCCCCATGCAGCTAAGGATAAAATGGAACGCTTGTTCCTCCCCAAGATGATTCCACTCAAATACCGACTGCCCCGGCTGGCCGGGTTGCCTATCTCTATCTTCGTGATAAAATACCTCCGTATGGATATGCCATAAGTCCCACTGCTTTTCGTTGATTTTCCGTAAGGAAAACTCCTTGCCGGAATGCCTAAATAGCTCTTTCTGCTCCTCAGAAAACACCCCTGAAAGTCTTAGCTTTTCCCAATCGCCTATGAGGGCCAAAATCTGGTCTGACTGCCCATTCTTTTCAATGGATTCCATATTTGCGACAAAAGCATAACCCGCATCATAGCCTGCCGAATGCGCCAACAGCCATTCCATATCTTCCAGGCTCGTTTCGGGCGTCATCTTAAACCAGCCTAACATGCCCGGCATATAATTGCGCTTGAAATAAGCCTGATTGTTAAAACGATACTCCGTTTGGCTTTCGCGAAAGCCCCCATACCAAGGTTCGCCCCAATTCATCCTCGAATAAATATGCCAAAAGAAATGCGTCGTTCTACTCGCATCAATGATCAGATGTGCTTTGATCTCCTCCTCCAAAGCTTGGTACCAAGTGTAAGGCATGAGCGATTCGCCATAGGTGCCCAAACCGGTAGATCGATTGCCTTCTAGGCCATCGAATGAAATTTGGCGTAAGCCAGTCTGATTATAAATGTCGGCCATTCGCTTGGATAGTTCGATCGTCAAATCTGCTTCGGTCAGAAAAACCTTGTAGCCATGATCCAATAGCTTCGCTATGCGCGTACCCGCAGTATGCGCAGCCACCTGCGTACCAAAGGCCCCTCGCTGGCAGTCCAAGAGCGTCCAAGGGGCTTTCGCCGAAACCCGATCGTAGCGAACCAGCTCCTCGCCAATCTGCACCGTCTTCAAATGGTTATTCTTCATCTGATTAAAAAAATCAGGCGATACAATGGGAATGCGAGTATCAGCAGGACCAATGTCTGCCCGAAGAGTGGAAGTACCGACCTTCGCCAATCGCGGATCAGGAATGGGCGTTACGTAGGGATCATTGGGCGTAATAAAATTGGAAAGAAAATGCGTGCCCAGCATCACTCCCTCGGCTGCCGCCTGATCAACACAAGCTTTTAAACCAGCCATGCCATTCGGAAATTCGCCTTTATACAAGTCAAAATGCCCCCAATTGTCGAAGGTTTTACCATAGTGGTACAGATACCTTAAACCCGCCCGCTTCGTCAGTGCAATTGCCTGCTCCACATTATCTTCTGTAAAATCAGTGATGATATAGGCCGCCGCCGCGGCCGGAGCCGTTTTGCCCCACTCCCCATCAATCATAGGATGCGGCAAACCTTCGGCCATCTCTATCGCCCCTAGGACAGCTAAAGCCTCCGCAGTCGGCACCCCAAAAAGAGCAATTTTAGTACCCAGCACCCCCCCATCTTCATAGGCAGGCGCCACTATTTTTTCGTGATTAAAATCAGCAATGATGCGCGATTGACTGCGATTGCGGCAATAAGCCTGCAAACTACTGCCCGACTCAGTCGGCTTGGCCGCCTCTACCCGATACAGTACACTCCCATCCGAATTTGGATGCATATTGGTGGCATCTTCTTCTCGAAAGATATCAAATGCAGGCATACGATCACTCTCATTCCAAGGGTAGCCCCCAAGAGTCTTGATATTTAAAGCCTGAATACCAATGGCCATATCAGCATCCCGCACTACCCCCACTGTTTCGCCAATCACTTGATCAATGGTGGTATAATAAGGCCCCCAAATAATAAGATCTACCGAATCTTTATTGCTCAAAGCTAGCAACTCCAAGCTCAGGTAATCCTGCTTTTCTTCTACCCCTAAGGTTGCCCAGATACCGCCTTCATATTGCAGCTGAATGCTGTCCTCCCAAGCAGTAGCCGACAGGGGTACTTTGATGTCACCATCTATACGCAGCGACATCAAATAAGAAGCTGTATCCGCTGCCAAATAATTGGTCTGACGCTCCAAATCGGTCAATGCCCTTATTCGCCCCTCCGAACTTATTTGAATGGCAAAGGAGGCCGTCCTTAGCTCTATCATTGGACTAAAGCCCCCACTCCCGCAGCCTGAAAAAAGAAAATACCCTACTATTATGACTAGTCTGACTCGATTCATCCGATCATCATTTGATGTCTTCAAATATATTGATATTTTTTGGTAGAGGGGGGGCTGTAGTCAGATATTGGCTTCTTGGGCTTCATTAGGAGAAATGGTAGAATTATGATGGTTTTAAGAAGCTACTGGCAGACATTTTATAGAGTGGCATAATGACCAAGAAGCATTAGATTATAGAATAGTTTTACCTGAAATTATTTTAAAAAAGAAAACAACAACTTAGAATGATTAAGCTTCAGAATGGTCAGAAAAAACATTCGAAAGACTTTTATGAAGAATAGCTGAAATGTAATCTTCTTTCTGTTCATGCTGAAAGTATATATGATGTTCATTAAAGTCAGCAATATCCTTTTTTCCGCGCCAAGGCACTTTTTGGAATTCAGTTGCTGAAACAATAAATGAATTCAAGATAATTTTATTATCATCCAACTTGTCTTGTACTTTCGTTTTTACATTAGAGTAAAACTCAACTTTTGGGTCTTCAAATCCATTTACCTGCCGAAGCCCTTTAGGGTCAACAAAACTGACATACTGCATATCATCTTGAAGAATCCAAAGAATAAAATCTGGGAAAAAGTTATTAGCTTCAAAAAAACCAACACCTTTTTTACTCATATTTCGAAGCAGAAATATTTCTTTATCCTCAAAGAATTCTGGAGCATTTTCATAGAAGCTCTTTAAGTCCATTACAAAGTCTTTTTCTCCTGAATTCAATTGAAGAGGTTTAACACTTACTATATCTCTATACTCTTTCCTAGTGAACCAAACGAGAGGTTGATATAAATGGCGCTCAAAAGGAAAGACATTTGAAAGCCTGCCAAAATTCATTTCTCTGTGCAATGCATCAGTTTCAAAAGCTGCTTTGATACTTTTGAGCTTCTCAATAATATCGGTTCGACTTCTTTCAATATGAAAAATATATTGTTCTGCATCCTTTAAGTTCGGATGAGTTCTATCCAAAGTAAAGGTCTCCAGATATTGACTAATATACTCCTGTTTAAGATAATTATATGCCCTGTCAAAATAAGACTTAAGCAGAGTAATAGCTACATCTTGCCATATAAATACTTTTTCAAAGGATGTTAACGTTAATTCCGATTGGGGAATATAAAGCGTGTACCAGGTAGGTTCTTTAATCAGATCCATCAAGTATTCTTTCGAAAAAGAAAGGTTATACCAACTTCTCTCATTCTTGAACTTTTGCAACTCAAAATATATCAGCTCCCAATCGAAGAATGCAGTATGCTTAGCTTCTAATTTCCCTTGTTCAGATTCTCCTTCAAGTAATGCTTGTCTGGCTTGCTTACTTCTTGTGACAGCAATTTTTGGATACCAATCTAGGCTCACATGAACTTTATTGGAATCTGCTGGAAGTAATGATAAGGGAGAGCGCTCTTTTTTAAAATCTCGCCCCTCTTGAACCCGAACTAGCTTAAGTTTCTTTTTGTCTAATTCTATTGTTGGAAGAATAGTAGTTGCTATTTCTATTTGTTCTCTTTTTTCTGTATCGATTCCATCTTCTTCTAGGAATTGTTTGAACAGCGCCATA
>JAKVCU010000128.1 GCA_022448955.1 Saprospiraceae bacterium | reverse complement strand
GCCCCAATGGAGAAGTCTATTTCAATAGTACTGGGAATCCAGGAATGGCTACCGCTGGCAGTGGAGACGTGCTTACAGGAATAATCACTTCGCTCCTTGCACAAGGGTACTCCGCAAAAGAAGCCGCTATTTTGGGCGCATTTTTGCATGGACTTGCTGGTGACTTATCTGCAAAAGAAGTAGGTCAAGAAGCTTTAATAGCAAGTGATATCATCGAGGGCATTAGCAAAGCTTATCAATTGATCAAAAACGAAAAGACATGAGAAAAAAAATAGTGGTATTGACAGGCGCAGGCATTAGTGCAGAAAGTGGCATCAAAACTTTTAGAGATGCCGATGGATTATGGGAAGGGCATGATGTGATGCAAGTAGCTAGTCCGGAGGGATGGCGAAAAGATAGATCATTGGTTTTGGACTTTTATAATCAAAGACGTGCTCAGTTGCATGAAGTACATCCAAATGATGGACACAGAGCTTTAGTAGAATTGGAAAAAGACTATGATGTAACCATCGTTACTCAGAATATTGATGACCTTCATGAGCGTGCTGGCAGCACGGATATTGTGCATCTACACGGAGAGTTATTTAAGGCTAGAAGTACAGCTGATCCGAGATTAGTATATGATTGGAAAAAAGATATTACCACAGATGATAAATGCGAAAAAGGCGCTCAAATTCGTCCTCATATCGTATGGTTTGGAGAAGAAGTACCGATGCTAAATTTAGCAGCCCAGCATACGTCCGAAGCTCATATAGTGATCATTATAGGCACCTCTATGCAAGTTTATCCAGCTGCAGGATTAGTGGGTGTAGCGCCAAAAGATGCACAGATTTATTATATCGATCCAAAGCCATCTATCAATTATGAGTTGTCTATGATTCCAAACTTAAAGGTGATTGAAGAAGTGGCAACGACAGGTGTAAGAAAGGTCGTAGACGAGCTCTTACCATTAAAATAATTAGCTATGAATAAAACTAAAACTAGACTGCTAGGATTTGCTGGATTAGTTACCCGTTATACGAAGTTTGGAAACTGTCTTCGTATAACGGGTTAAATAAAAGCTATTATTGTTGTTCTTGCTTGATCAATTCGAATTCTACCCTTCTATTTTGGCGACGACCTTGTGAGGTGTTGTTATCGCCAATTGGATGAGCTTCTCCAAATCCTTCAAAAGACATGCGAGTACCATTTACCCCTTTAAAGATCAGGTGCTCGAAGCAAGCTTTTGCTCTTTTTTCCGAAAGCTTTTTATTCTTATCATCATCACCTACACTATCTGTATAACCTTTGATTTTTAACCTGTAGTTTTCCAGTTTTTGCATAGCAACAGCTACCTGTCCAAGAATATTGAGCGATTCCTTTTTCAGTCTTGATTTCCCAGTTTCAAACTTGACGGCATCTGTTGCTAATTCGAGTAGTTTTTCTACATCCTCTGGAAGGACTTCTGTATCTACGACGAGATTAGAATCTTTTGATGATTCCTCTATTTTGTCAGTTTCAACTGTTGTTTTAGATGTTGTGTTTTTTGCAACAACGGTAGAGTCCGTATTACTAACTGTTTTAGATGCAATTATAACTGGACAGCCCTTGTTATCGCTATCGCCCTTTTCATCTGGGCATTCGTCCCAAGCGTCAATCACTCCATCCAAATCTCTATCTGTATTAGGGCAGCCATTGAGTTCTTTTGACCCTCCTAATTCTGGGCATTCATCATCTGCATCCGCAATACCATCTTTATCGGTATCTGGACAGCCTTGCATTTCGACAAACCCTTTCATCTCTGGGCATTTATCTTTTTCATCCGCGATTCCGTCGTTATCGGTATCTGGGCAGCCTTCAGTAATTTCGCTACCTGCCTCATCTGGGCAAGCATCTACTAAATCAATGACCAAATCACCATCTCTATCTGGGCAGCCATTCAGATCGAAAGGTCCTGCGATATCAGGACAAACATCTTCTGCATCCTCTACGCCATCCATATCTCTATCTGGGCAGCCATTTGCGCTAAGCGTACCTGCTAACTGAGGGCAGGCATCCTCTGCATCGACTATACCGTCTCGATCGGCATCTTGGGTACCAAAACGAAAACCAAGACTAAGTCCTCCTGACAAAAGCCAATCGTTATTTTCTGGTCCGGCAGTCGCGCTAATACCATCAAGATAATCCGTTAAAGTAGGACGAATATTTACTTCTAATCCAAGGGTAGTGATAGGGCTTAGGTCAAATTTGAGTCCTCCTCCAATTGGAAAACCTATGTGAATAGCAGTCCCTCCTTCATTGAGGTCTGTTTGTACTTCTTCAGAAAGGCCTTCACCTGCTTTTAGGGCAAAATCGGCGGTAGGGTCTGTGTGTAAGCCACTAATCCCTATGAAGACATATGGGGATATTATCTTTTTAAATTTACCTATTTCTTTGTAGCGCCATTTGCCGAAAGGCTCCCATTGCATGCCAATACCACCTTCAAGGATAGTAGATTCAAAGCTAAATTGGCGTTTTTCATTAAAAGCAGCAGAATTAAAGTTGCTATCATCTCCACTAATCTTTACATAATTCGCATTGATACGCAAGGCCCATTGTTGATTAAGTTGGTAATTAAAATAGACGCCAAAAGCAGGTTGCGCTTCTTCAAAAAAAGGAATACGATCATCCTCTACTAAGTCTCCTAAATAAAAACTTCCTCCTCCCAAAACACCTCCTTCCCAGTTGTATTGAGCAAGTAGACTAAAGGGAAGTAGAAGGACTATGATGGCTATGTTCAGCGTTTTCATTTTAATTTAAAATTTGTATATAAGTGTTTCAAGTATGTAATTATATTGAGTAAGGTATTGTTCAGCGAAACTATAACAAAGTGGGCATATTAATTTTGCCTTTTGATTTTTAGTGGTCACTTGACAATAGTTTGTTTTACCAAAGCTATATTTAAATCGGTTAGTCTTAATCTAATTTTGAGAGAAGTTAGCTATTTGATCAAGTGGAATTCAGGATTGTTTATCGACTAATTTCAGGACGATTATTGCAGAAAAGGCTATACCATGAGCAACTTTTCTCAAGAAATAGTGAATATTATGCGAAGTTTTCTCAGTAATGTTTAATAAGGTGTGAAAACAATTGACCAAATTAACAGCAATTCTATCAAAATTATCTGTGCTAAACAAACATTTGTACAGAAATTAAGAGGGAAAGGTCTATTTTAATAGAAATAAGTCATATAAATAACTTATCTAGGTATAAGAGAGGGCCAAAATAAAAAAATGACGAACCCAAGAGGGTCCGCCATAAGCATCAGTAAATTAAATTAACTTTGTCAAATATGGGGAGTTAACACTTGTTGGTTAACCACTACACATAATACAATCTGGATCGTCCAAGCTACATGCCTGGCCTTCACCCTCTGGTGCTTCGACGATGGTTGAACCACCTGCATCTACAGCAGCATTTTGAGCTACTTTAGCATTTTGTTTAACGGTAAATTTAATTGGATCAGTTGCAGCTTTGGAACGCAAGTAGTACATACCTGTTTTTAAGCCTTTCTGCCATGCATAGAAATGCATAGATGACAATTTACCAAAGTTTGGATTTTCTACGAACAGGTTCATACTTTGGCTCTGACAGATATAAGCACCACGATCGGCTGCCATATCGATGATTACCTTCTGGCTAATCTCCCAAACGGTTTTGTACATATCCTTCAATTCTTGAGGGATATCATCAAATGATTGGATAGAACCGTTCGCGGCCATCAAACGATGTTTCATTTCATCATTCCAAATACCTAAGCGAATCAAGTCTTTCAAAAGATGTTTGTTCACTACAATATATTCACCTGAAAGGGTACGACGGGTATAAATATTCGCTGTATATGGTTCAAAACACTCATTGTTACCCAAAATCTGAGAAGTAGATGCCGTAGGCATTGGCGCTAACAATAAGCTGTTTCTAAGGCCATGCTTCTTAATTTTCTTTCTCAAGCCATCCCAATCCCAACGATCACTTGGCGTAACGCCCCACATATCAAATTGCAACTCTCCTTTACTTGCTGGTGATCCTTCGAAAGTAGAATAGGCACCTTCCTTTTCTGCTATAGCACAAGATTCTGTCAATGCAGCAAAATAGATGGTTTCAAAAATATCCTTGTTGAGCTGTTTTGCCCCTTCGCTATCGAATGGATAACGCATTAGAATAAATGCATCTGCCAAACCTTGCACACCGATACCTATAGGACGATGGCGCATATTAGAGTTTCTTGCTTCTTCGATTGGATAGTAGTTGACATCGATAATCTTATTTAAGTTACGTGTAACTACCCTTGAAATATTGAACAACTCATCGAAATCATAAGTAGCATCTTCTTTTACAAATTTAGGTAAGGAAAGAGAAGCCAAATTACATACCGCTACCTCATCTGGAGAAGTGTATTCCATGATCTCTGTACAAAGGTTACTAGAACGAATAGTACCTAGATTTTTTTGATTAGACTTTCTATTGGCGGCATCTTTATATAATATGTATGGAGTGCCTGTTTCGATTTGAGATTCTAGGATAGCAAACCATAAGTCTTGTGCTTTGACTACTTTGCGTGCTTTCCCTTCTTTTTCATACTTGTGATAAAGTGCCTCAAACTCTCCCCCATATGTATCAAATAGATCAGGGCATTCATTCGGGCAGAATAATGACCAATCTGTGTTCTGCTTCACACGCTCCATGAAAAGGTCAGAAATCCACATAGCATAAAATAAGTCTCTTGCACGCAATTCTTCCTTACCATGGTTCTTCTTCAAATCTAAAAACTCGAAAATATCAGCATGCCATGGCTCCAAATATACAGCAAATGCACCTTTACGCTTCCCACCGCCTTGATCTACATAACGAGCCGTATCGTTATATACTCTAAGCATTGGAATGATCCCATTTGATGTACCTCCTGTCCCTTTGATATAACTTCCTTTCGCACGAATATTATGAATACTCAAGCCAATGCCTCCTGCAGATTGAGAGATTTTTGCACAACGAGTAAGCGTTTCAAAAATACCTGAGATACTGTCTTCTGTCATGCTCAATAAGAAACAAGAAGAAAGCTGTGGTTTTGGCGTACCTGCATTAAATAATGTAGGAGTGGCGTGAATAAACCACTTATCAGACATCAAACGGTAAGTTTCGATCGCTGATTCGATATCTTCACCATGGATACCAACTGCTGCACGCATTAACATATGCTGAGGCCGCTCTACAACTTCTCCATCCATGCGTAGCAAATAAGAACGTTCCAAAGTTTTGAATCCAAAGAAGTCAAAGTTATAGTCACGGTCATAAATGATCGCAGAGTCTAATTGATCTTTATTTTTCCAAACGATTTTATAAATTTCATCACTAATTAAGCCTGCCTTATCACCTGTCTTCGGGTCAATATAGTTATACAGCGCTTTCATAGTCTTGGCGAAAGACTTATCTGTATTTTTATGCAAATTAGAAATGGCAATTCTGGCAGCTAGTTGGGCATAATCTGGATGATCTGCCGCCATTGTAGCAGCTGTTTCTGCGGCTAGATTATCTAGCTCAGTGGTGGTTACACCATCATATAGACCTTGAATTACCTTTTTAGAAATCTCAATATAGTTGACATATCTAGTATCCAGATTGTAGCATAATTTTTTAACTCGGGCAGTGATCTTATCGAAGCTTACATCTTCACTTTTCCCGCTACGCTTAATTACTTGCATGGATTTTTTGTTTGACGTTTAAAATCTAATTTGGTTTATGGCTCTCTATTAGAGGCTATTGGCTGAACATTAGAAATCCTCATCAAGCGAGAATACCTGCTTGTCGCGATCGGCCATAACGCCTGATTTTTGATAATCACCTACCCGCTTTTCGAAGAAGTTGGTCTTTCCTTGTAAAGAGATCATATCCATCCATGGGAATGGATTTTCTACATTGAAAATTTTTGGTGTATTCAAGGCACCTAAAAGGCGATCTGCAACAAACTCGATGTATTGGCACATCAAATCAGCATTCATTCCGATCAAATTTACAGGCAATGCATCCGAAACAAATTCTTTTTCGATTTCTACTGCATCTGCAATAATCTTAGTAATTACAGAAGGATCCATCTTGTGTTGGATGTGATCATTGTAAAGCAAGCATGCAAAATCGCAGTGCATCCCCTCATCTCTAGAGATTAATTCATTAGAGAAAGATAAACCTGGCATCAAACCACGTTTTTTCAACCAGAAAATAGAGCAGAAAGAACCTGAGAAAAAGATACCTTCCACTGCAGCGAAAGCGATTAACCTTTCAGCAAATGAGCCATTCTCGATCCAGCGAAGCGCCCAGTTCGCTTTCTTTTTAACACAATCTAGATGCTCGATAGCATTAAACAGATAATCTTTCTCTTTAGTATCTTTAATGTAAGTATCAATAAGAAGAGAGTAAGTTTCGGAGTGAATATTCTCCATCATGATCTGGAAGCCATAAAAGAATTTGGCTTCTGTATACTGCACTTCACTAACAAAATTCTCAGCCAGATTTTCATTTACAATACCATCACTTGCAGCAAAAAAAGCAAGTACATGCTTAACGAAATGGCGTTCATCGTCATTTAGTTTCTCATTCCAATCTGTCAAATCAGCAGAAAGGTCGATTTCTTCAGCTGTCCAAAAGCTAGCTTCTGATTTTTTATAAAATGCCCAAATATCATTATGCTTGATAGGGAACAATACAAAACGGTTGGGATTCTCTCTTAAAATGGGCTCTAATACCTCACTCATCTTTTAATACAATTTTTTAAGATTTAAAAACAATAATTTACTAAGCATAAAATACCAAGGACAACTACTGCCGTGGTAGTTATCCGCGTATAATAAGTCTACGATATCTGTTGCTGTTTTCTGTTTCTTTTCTTGTAAAGCTTTGAAGTTTAACCTCTTTACACCTGCTGTTTAGCTATAGAGACTATAGTGTATTTTTCGGCGTTTCCAAAGATGATCATAATTGCTTGAAAAGTGTCTAAGGTGAATGCTTTTTTTGTTAACACTAAATTAATAAAAAAGCAGGCTCAATGCACTCTTAGTTTTCCACACAATGTGGAAAACTAAATCAAAACACTGATATACAGAT
>JAKVCU010000127.1 GCA_022448955.1 Saprospiraceae bacterium | reverse complement strand
TACCAATTTCAGCCGGAGGCTGACAGGTTCTAGCCTAACTGCTTAAGTAAGCGTAAGAAATTCATAAACTATTAATTGAATGTGTTAAACTGAATTATTTTTATGGCAAAGATAGTTTACAGAATGTTCATCCAATGTTAAGTGTTTATGTCCTCACCTAATTTTATACTAATCCACATCATTCCTTTTTGGAGATTAAAACACTTCATTTCTAATCATTCAGCATTCACCAAAGAAATCTTGTCTTTTGAGCTTACTTTCAGAATATCTTTTTAAATCCCACTTAAAATTTAATAATCAGTTAACCTGTGAAAAAAATTTAATCCTAATAGAAATGTGTACTTTCAAGTTTTGAAAAAATAGTATGAAGGAAGCAGACTTTATTCTAATATAAAAGAAAACTTTATGGAATTGGATTACATTAAGAGGGATGTTAGCTGGTTATCGTTTAACCACCGTGTTTTGCAAGAAGCAAAAGATCCAAGTGTTCCTTTGTATGAAAGGATAAAATTTCTTGCAATTTATAGCTCTAATCTCGATGAATTCTTCCGAGTGCGAGTAGCTTCATTAAGAAGCTTTAAAGAGTTAAAAAAGAAAACAAGAAAGCAATTAGACCTCAAACCTAAAAGGGAATTAAAGGTCATTCGTAAAGAGGTTCAAGCCCAGCAAAAAGAATTTGGGAAAATATTTAGAAAAGAAATTCTTCCTAGTTTAGAAAACCTAGGTATTCATCTGATTACAGATGAGCAATATAATGACAGCCAAAAAGAACAAGCTCGAAAGTTCTTCTTTGAAAAGCTGTATCCTAACCTTAATCCTATTATAGTTAGAGAAGGTGAAGAAGCCCCTTTCTTAAAAAATAAGGGATTATACTTTATCATTCAATTTCGGGAATCTACAGATATTGGAATTGTTGAAATTCCAGCAGACAAGGTCGCTCGATTTCATGTATTTAAGAGTGAAGAAGAGCATCATTATGTAAGCTTTATTGATGATATCATTCGTTTGTGCTTAGCGCAACTATTTGATAGATCGATAGAAGCAGCTTACTCTATCAAAGTTTCTAGAGATGCTGAATTATATATTGGCGATGAATATTCGGGGGATTTGATTGAAAAAATTAGAAATAGTTTAGATAATCGTAATGTTGGTCTACCAACGCGTTTTCTTTATGATAGCTCAATGCCTAAGGAGTTTTTGAATCTTGTAAAAACACTATTTGGATTAAGTAAACATGATATCATTCCTGGTGCTCGCTATCATAACTTTAATGACTTTTTTGGTTTTCCTGACCCTACAAATTCAACTGAACTGCATGATCAGCCAATGCCTCCCCTACCCCATCCTGAACTAGAGACTGCAGATAGTATCATTGGTCTACTTCAGGAAAAGGATGTCTTATTGAGCTTTCCATATCAAAAGTATGACTATATCCCTAAAATGGTTTTGGAAGCGGCAGATGATCCTGACGTAAAAACTATAAAGATTACGCTCTACAGGGTAGCTGATAAGTCTGCTGTTGTTCAAGCATTGCTTTATGCTTTAGAAAAGGGTAAGAAAGTAGTCGCTTTTATCGAAGCTAAAGCAAGATTTGATGAAGCTTCTAATCTTTACTGGGGCGAAGAGTTGAAAAAAGCGAAGGCAAAAGTCTATTTTAGTTATCCCGGTATCAAGGTTCATACAAAGCTGTTACTCATTTCCCGTAAGGAAGAAGAAAAAACAGTGCATTATGCCTATTTGGGTACTGGCAATTTTAATGAGAAAACAGCAAAGTTATACTGTGACCATGCCCTTCTTACTTCAGATCAAAGGCTGGCGAAGGAAGTTAATTTTGTATTCAAACTATTAGAGAAAAAAATCATTCAACCTGAATGTACGCATGTTCTAGTCGCTCCATTCAACCTAAGGACAAAATTTGAAACCCTAATAGATAAAGAAATCTCCAACGCTCAAAAAGGCAAAGATGCTTACATGATTCTCAAGATGAATAGCTTAGAAGATCAAGGAATGATTGATAAACTCTACCAAGCAAGTCAAGCTGGTGTGAAAATTCAACTAATAATCAGAGGTATTTGTTGTTTGATCCCAGGAGTACAAGGAATGAGCGAAAATATCAAAGTTATGAGTATCGTTGATCGTTTTTTAGAACATGCCAGAGTTTATATTTTTGCAAATAGCGGACAAGAACTTATCTATTGTGCTTCGGCCGACTGGATGACTAGAAACCTCTATCGTAGGGTAGAAGTTGCTTTCCCAATTTATCAAAAAGAAATTAAAGAAGAAATCAGAACCATTATCAATCTTCAACTCCAAGACAATACAAAAGCTCGGATTATAGATGAAAATCAATC
The DNA here is from genome assembly GCA_022448955.1 of Saprospiraceae bacterium. Lineage (GTDB taxonomy): Bacteria > Bacteroidota > Bacteroidia > Chitinophagales > Saprospiraceae > JALEHC01. The sequence goes on along the minus strand of JAKVCU010000127.1, from coordinate 18,737 downwards.
CAATAAGTACATTCTAAGAGAGAAAGATACCCCACCCCAAAGGGCTCAAATAGAAATTTACAAACGCTTAAAATCAAAGATTCAATAAGAAGTTGTTTGGCAAGATGAATGTAGAATGGTAATTTCACGAGAATTTTGACATATGGCATGTCGTATTCTGCATTATTTAATAGAACGCAGTTATGGTGAAAGAAATAAATAATATTAGAGATTGGGTTTTTAGGCAAGTACACACTAAAAATTTAGTTTACAATACTTGCTGGGAAGATCCTCGTTGTGATCGAGAGTTACTAGAACTCGATAAGGATAGTGAAATGGTAATGATCACAAGTGCAGGTTGTAACGCTCTGGCGTACCTTTTGGACGATCCTGCTGCTGTGAATTGTATAGATATGAATCCTCGCCAAAATTCATTATTACAATTGAAATTGGCTACGTTTCAGGAAGCTTCCTATGATGATTTATTTGAGCTGTTTGGAAAAGGAAAATTTAAGTCAATCAAGTCGCTTTACGATTCAAAACTAAGACCACAGCTACCTGAATATGCACAAAAATATTGGGATAAGCACCTGAGTTTTTTTAATGGCAAAGGTATTCGCAAGTCTTTTTATTACTACAGTACATCTGGTACGGTAGCATGGCTAGCGAAACAATACATGAAGTCTAAGAAAAAGACTTTCCGCAATATCAAGCAAATGTTCGAAGCGGATACCTTAGATCAACAAACAGCTATTTACAACCAGATCGAGGAAAAAGTAATGACTAAGCTCGTTCAATGGGTGATGAATCGTCACTTGACGATGTGCTTAGTTGGTGTGCCTCGTGCACAACAAAAACTTTTTATCGAAAAATACGAAAAAGGCGCTATGGGCTTTGCGATGGAGTGCTTCCGCAAAGTTTTTACGCAGCTTCCGCTAAAAGACAACTATTTCTACCGTGTTTACCTCAACGGAGAATATACCAAAGCCTGTTGCCCAGATTATTTGAAAGAAGAGAACTTCGAACACTTACGTGCAAATGGCAGTCGTATCCATACTCATACGACCACAATGAGCCAATTCTTAAAAGATCATCCAAAGGCTTATTCTCATTATGTTCTTCTAGATCACCAAGATTGGTTGGCAGAGCATGATGTACCAGCCTTAGAAGAGGAGTGGCGCTTAATCTTGGAAAACAGTAGACCTGGTACACGCATCTTGATGCGTTCGGCAGCACATGAAATCGATTTCTTTCCTGATTTCGTTTTAGATGCAGTTGAATTCGAACAAGAAAAAACAAGAAAAACACACCAAGAAGATCGTGTAGGTACCTATGCAAGTGTCTATCTAGGTATTGTAAAATAACATTATTGCCTGCCCCATTGGGCAGGCAATTCCCACCTTCATCTTAGAAAAAAGACCATAAATAACAACAAACATGTTACCAGGAATTAGCTCAAAGACAGAAAAAGAACAAAACCAAACGATTCAGAATTACTACAAATTCCAATCTAAAATTTATGACCTCACTCGCTGGTCTTTCTTATTTGGTCGTATTGGTATTGTAAAACAAATTCCCTTTGATAAAAAGGCCTCCATTAATATTCTTGAGGTTGGATGTGGTACTGGATATAACCTAAAATTACTTGCCAAGCAATTTCCTAATGCTAGTATCACAGGGCTGGATGTATCAAAAGATATGGTGGATATTGCTCAAAAACAGACCGCCCAATTCGGTGATAGAGTCAATATTGTATGTGGCCCCTATATGAAAGGTAGTACAGCTTATAAGGACAAAATCGATGTTATTCTTTTCTCTTATTCTCTTACAATGATCAACCCACAATGGTCAGAATTATTAGAGCAAGCAAAAATAGATTTGAAAAAAGGTGGCGTGCTTGCATTAGCAGATTTTCATAATTCAAACTTCTCCTTCTTTAAGAAACATATGTCTAACCATCATGTAAGAATGGATGGCCACTTATTAGAAGCGCTGAAGAATGATCATACTTACCAAACAGTCTTCGAAAGCGTCAATCCTGCTTATTTGGGTATTTGGCATTATGTTATGTATATTGGTAAAAAACAGTAATTCTATCGATTAGAGACGGTTACAAATCGTAAAAAGAATTTTTACTGTCTTAGGCTTCTAATTGAATTATTCAAAAAAAATGGAGAAGCCTATATCTTTGTATAATCCGACTTATCAAAGCCTTTCTTTGATAGGGATAGCCAGATTATAATTAGTTTAAAATTTCCAAATCCACTTGTAGGTATTAAGTAGGAGTAGATAAACAGACTGCTCCTATTGGAAACCCTGACATAAAATTCCTTACTTTTTAATAGCAATATTCGGTCTTAGCCTTAGGTTAAGCTCTGTAAGAATAAATTTCAACTTAAAATAAACTTTACTAAACTGTAAAAAAAGAGAAAGATGGCGACAATCAATTTCGGTGGGACGGAAGAAAATGTTGTAATGAGAGAAGAGTTTTCATTAGAAAAAGCACGTGAAATTATGAAAGACGAAACCATTGCCATTATCGGCTATGGTGTGCAAGGACCTGGACAAGCATTAAACCTTAAGGATAATGGTTTTAACGTCATCGTTGGTCAGCGTCAACCTTCTGCTTCTTGGGATAAGGCCGTAGCGGATGGCTGGGTACCAGGCGAAACTTTATTTTCTATTGAAGAAGCAGCTGAAAAAGGTACGATTATTCAGTACTTATTATCAGATGCAGCTCAGATTGCAGTTTGGCCAATACTGAAGCCATATCTCACTACAGGAAAGGCACTTTACTTTTCTCACGGCTTCGGAATTACTTACAAAGAACGTACAGGAATTATTCCTCCAAATGATATTGATGTATTTTTAGTTGCGCCTAAAGGTAGCGGTACAAGTCTTCGTCGTCTTTTCTTAGCAGGCCGTGGATTAAACTCTAGCTTCGCTATTTTCCAAGATGCAACTGGTCGTGCAAAAGAAAGAGTGATTGCTTTAGGAATTGGCATTGGATCTGGTTACCTATTCGAAACGACTTTCAAAAAAGAAGTTTATTCAGATTTAACTGGTGAGCGAGGCTCTCTTATGGGTGCAATACAAGGCCTTTTTGCTGCTCAATACCAAGTACTGCGCGAGCGGGGTCACTCTCCCTCTGAAGCATTTAACGAAACAGTGGAAGAGCTTACACAAAGTCTGATGCCATTAGTAGCTGAAAACGGCATGGATTGGATGTATGCCAACTGTTCTACTACAGCTCAGCGTGGCGCATTGGATTGGTGGAAAAAATTCCGCGATGCAGTCATGCCTGTTTTTAACGATCTTTATGACAGTGTAGCCTCAGGAGAAGAAGCACAACGCTCTATCGACTCCAATAGCCAGCCAGATTATAGAGTAAAACTGGAAGCAGAGCTCAAAGAATTACGCGAAAGCGAAATGTGGCAGGCAGGACAAGCCGTAAGAAGCTTGCGTCCGGAGTCAAAATAAATAACGTTTGGTTGTTGGTTGATCGTTTTTAGTTGTTGGTTTTTAGTTGTTGGGACTGCACCTTTACAACCAATGAAAAGCGAACAACGATAAACAAACAACTAACAACCAATAACTAATTTTCCCATGGCAAGTCGAATAATTGAACATAAAAATCTAGCTACTGTAGAAAATATCTACAAAGCAAAAGTAAGACTTCGAGGTATCGCAGAGCATACCCCTCTCATGATCAACTATAATCTTTCTGATCAATATGCCTGTCAGATTTATCTCAAAAGAGAAGATCTTCAAGTGGTTCGTTCTTATAAAATTCGTGGAGCCTATAATAAAATGGCTACTACGCCCAAAGAAATTTTGTCCAATGGGGTGGTATGTGCAAGTGCTGGTAATCATGCACAGGGAGTCGCATTTGCATGCAAAAAACTAGGTGTTCATGGCAAAATATATATGCCAAGTGTCACGCCTCAACAAAAAGTCAAAAAGGTACAGTTATTTGGCAAAGACAAAGTTGAAGTTATCCTCACAGGTGATACATTCGACGACGCTTATGCAGAGGCCAAAAAAGATGCTGAAGACAACAACTTGGCATTTGTTCATCCATTTAATGATGAAAGGGTCATTGAAGGCCAAGGCACCGTTGGCCTAGAAATCTTAGAAGACTTAAATGAGCCTATAGATTATGTCTTTGTAGGTATTGGTGGTGGAGGCCTCATATCAGGCCTAGGTAGTTACTTTAAGCAAATTAGCCCCAATACCAAAATCATAGGTATTGAGCCATCAGGTGCGGCTGCTATGTACGAATCTTTAAAAAAAGGGGCTGTAGTTACCTTAGATAAAATAGATAACTTCGTTGATGGAGCTGCTGTACGAAAAGTGGGCAGCAAAACTTTCAGCATGGTCCAGCATGTCGTAGATGATATGATATTAGTGCCAGAGGGCAAGGTTTGTACTACTATTTTGCAGCTGTATAATGAAGAAGGTATTGTTGTAGAACCTGCCGGAGCACTAACTATTGCAGCGCTTGATTTTTATAAAGATCAGATCAAAGGTAAAAATGTAGTATGTGTATTAAGTGGTAGCAATAATGATATCACTCGAACCGAAGAAATAAAAGAACGCTCCCTCCTCTACGAAGGCTTAAAACATTACTTCATCATCCGCTTCCCACAAAGAGCTGGAGCATTAAAGGATTTCCTGAACAAGGTGCTTGGCCCTAATGACGATATTACTCATTTTGAATACACTAAAAAGCATAACCGAGAAAAAGGTCCCGCATTAGTTGGGATACAAATGCAGCGAAAAGAGGATTATAAGGCTCTATTAGAAAGGATGGCAGCTAATAATATTGCTTACCAAGCCATCAATAATAGCAAAATGCTCTTTGAATTTTTAGTGTAATTTTCAGTTTACACCCTTATTTTTCATTTTTGGCATGGTATTCGCTTTCTTAAAGATATAACTACAAAATTATACTCGAAGCCAACGCTTCGAGATCAACTACACCAAATTAAAAAGAGGAAGCATACCAAAAAATCCGTCTACCTATTATAGTTAATATTAGGTATCGTTCGGAAAATAACTACAACACCATTTAAGAAAATGCATTGGAACATGCAGCAAACAAATTATGAGAAAGCAAGGTGAAAAAATGATTCACTTTCAAAAATTTAGAAAGATTGGGCTAGGACAAGTCGTTTTGTTCCTGCCCTTTCTGTATTGTACAATAAATAAATAGAAAATCGGAAGTATTTTGAGAAAATTCGAATTTATTTTAATTATTTACACCGATTTATCGTTAAAATTTAAAAATTGTTACAATATTAGAGCATAATTTTAAGCGCAAACTTATAACTTTGGTGCGCTTTGAAAGAATATATAAGTAATATGAAAAAAGCAATAGGAATTTATTCCTAATCATGCTTTGAGAGGGCTAAAAACGGGTTAGCGATGTTACGGAAGCTTCTCCATAGGAAGCTCTAGTACAAAAGTTTTAGAAGTTACGATTGTAAACCAAGCTGATTAGGCAAAAGAAATATATGGACAACAAAAAGGCCTGACAGCAAACACCAGCTTCAATAACGACCGACTTCATAATCGTTTACAATCTCCAACTTCAGGATGAAACCAAAGCATTCTTTGGCTAGTGATGTAGCCTGTGTTGCTTTGCCTAAATTCGTAATCTCATCCAAAACTTAAGGCGATCAACTGTACAGCAGTTACGAGCCTTCTTATTGTACTATTTTTCCCACCATTCGCTTTTCCAACACACAAAAAAAATTATTGTTTGACAGATAGTCAAACAAATTTTGGGTGCTGAAGTTTTTCAGCTTATCATCATATTAAATGATGATTATCCAGACAGAAGGGAGCAAGAAGAAAGAAAATTAACCATTTTTAAATATTAAATTATTTGAAATATCATTTGCTAACTTTGTGCATATCAAAACTTTATCATCCCATGACTGGATTACGATTACTCCCGATTTTCCTTCTCGTGGCTGCTAGTATTCAAGCACAACAGCTCTCGCTATTTACACAATATCGCGAGAATGCCACGCTTATCAACCCTGCAGCTATGGAAAGTGATTTCCTTGCTTTCGGGCAAAACCTCTCATTTGGTGCCAATTATCGCGCACAATGGGTGGGTTTAAACAATGCCCCAACTACTTCTACTATTCGTGGATCTTACTTAAACAAAGACATGAGTGGTGTAGCTATTATGGCTGGTGGACATATTATCAATGACCAAACTGGACCTACAGGTTTTACAGGCCTTTACGGTCGTATTGGTGGTGTGCTCTCTGGTGACCCAGAATACTCTGGCTTCGCAGTCGGCTTGAGCGTAGGTTACGTTCAATTCCGTGTGGATGCCTCCGAAATTCGTCTTCGTGAAGATAACGACATTCTTGGTGACCAAAACCAAAACCAATGGCACCCAGATGTAGGTTTGGGCCTATTCTATTACACGACCATAGGTGATCAAGATTACTTCTATGGTGGTGTTTCGGTTCCTCAGATTCTTGGTTTAGACCTTTCTTTCCAAGATCAAAATGGTGAATACTTCGTTCAACGTGTACGTCACTTCTATGGATTACTTGGATTCTACAAATTCTTTGGTAATGATAGTTTCCTAGAACCATCTATGTGGGTGAAATACGCGCCAAATGTCCCTTTGAACGTGGATATCAACTTACGCTATCAATTACCTGGTGGCCTTTGGATTGGTGCAGGTGGCTCTTCTGCTTCTACCATGCATGGTGAAGTAGGATTCCTAATTGGTAGAGATGCTGGCCTAGATAACCTCGTTAAAATAGGTTATGGTTATGACTATTCATTTAGCTCATTTGGCCCTACCGTAGGTAGCACCCACGAAATCAACGTTTCAATTTCTTTGGACCGATAGTTCGTCCCTAGGATTAATTTAAGTGAAATGATACACTGCTACCATAAGATGTTTTCCTAAACACCTCTGGTAGGAATCTCATTCATTTCACCTCAAAAATTAATTGACCCATGAAAATGGCTTGTTCTTTTTTCAAATTAAATTTTCTCATGAAACGAATAATACTATGCCTAGTCATAGGCTTCGCTTTTCATTTTAGTGCTTTCGCACAACCTTCGTTCCTGATTACAGATGATAATCCTGGCATCAACGATCAAGTGATTTTAGATGTATCGGTAAGAGATTTCACAGATTTGCTTTCTGTTGAATATACCCTTCGATGGGATCCAACTGTAATCAGCTTCAATGCTGTAAATAACTTTAATCTAATCGATTTAGATGGTGCAGACTTCGATACTTCTAACGCCGCAAATGGCTTCATTACACTAATGTGGGCTAAAGGAGAAGATCCCAATGCCTGTGCAGACCCTAACTCAGAAGGGGTTACCATTAATGATGATGAAGTTATTTTTTCTCTTGATTTTACCGCAGTAGGTGTTTATGGTGATTTTACACAGGTATTTATTGATAGCGATCCAGTCCCTGTTAGAGTAACTCGTAAATTTACTCCAAACCCACTCTGTAATAATATTCAGGTCAACACCAATGGTTCTAAAGCTGGTAATGTCTCTATCGGAGTGCGCCCCTTTACCATTACCGCATCTAATGAAACCGCAAACTCTGGTGAAGTAGTATGTGTGGATTTCTCAGTGACTGGCTGGGATGATCTTACTTTATTTCAAACTACAGTTGGGTGGGATCCTACTTTGCTTTCGCTAAATCAGGTAATTCCTTCTGAAGATATTGAAAACTTGAGTCAGGCCAGTTTTAACGAAAATGCTGACCCAGGTTGTTTACCGCTATCTTGGTTCTATTCTGTACCAAGTGGTGAAGGTATTACAGTACCAGATGGTACAGTAATGTTTACTGCATGTTTTGACGTTTTAGCAGATTGTGAAACAGATGCAGAGGTCTCTTTTAAAGAAAATCCTACTTCTACGGAAGTAAGTAATGTAATTGTTCTTGGATTTGATTTAACCACTTTCTTAAATCCTGGTACAGTAGCAACAAACGACTGTGCACCAATAGGATTGGATTTAATTGTTGACTGTGGTGGTCCTTTTGAATTAAATGAAAACTTCTGTGTGCCTATCCGTGCTGGAGACAACTTCATGGATGTTTCTGATATGGCTTTCCAAGTAAAATGGAATGCTGGCATATTGCAATATGCTGGTACGCTACCTGGCGAACCATTCACCCCAGCTATTGACTATGATGCTTCCAACACTCAAAATGGTGTGCTCGGTGTAAGCTGGGAATCTGCGATTTCAATCTTTAACCAAGATTTGAACCCGAATGATATTGTATTTGAAATATGTTTTGACGTAGTAGGTATTGCAGGTGATAGCCCCATTAATATCCCAACAACTCAAGACACTGTGAGAATTAGTAATGGCCTTAATATTGGTGTTAATCCTACTAACTGTCTCGTAGATATCACTCCTCCAGCTGGAGTTATTCTTTCCATCGGTGCTGGGGAAGCTCCTCAAGGAGATAGCTTCTGTTCAGATATTACCGTAACAAACTTTACTGATATTACAGAATTTCAGTTTTCACTAAATTGGAACACGGCGAATTTCTCCTACAACAGTATTACATTGAACCCCGCAATCGCCTCGGCTTTATTGATTGATGGTGCAGCAGCCTTTGGTTCTATTGCAGTAGATTGGGACGGTATGGGTACAGCGCTTACGCTAAATGATGGCGATCCTATCGCTACTATTTGTTATGATGCGGTGGGTCCAGCACTTTCCTGTGATCAAGCAACTTTAACAGACGTACCATTAGAATCAGAAGCGATTAGTACGGCCTCTAATGGTAACAACATTGGTGTAACCGCTCAGATAGGTGATTGGTGCATTTTGAGTCCAAATGGATTTATCCTAGTCATTCCTGATGAAGTAGTACCTGTAGGTGATACTATTTGTATGGAAGTTGAAGTAGTTGGATTTACAGATATCCTTGAAACTGACTTTTGTATCAACTTCAACTCTTCTGGATTAGACTTCATAGAATTTGAGAATAATTTTGGTATTCCAGGTCTTGATTTAGCTAACATCACTGTGAATGAAGGTGTAGGTACAGTTTGTGTAGATTGGACTGATTTATCAGGTACTGGTGTTACTGTTCCAGACAGTACAGTAATGATGGAAGTTTGTTTCCAAGCTATTGGAAACCCAGAGAATTGTGAACCAGTGGGTCTAAATAATGGTGCAAATGTAACGACCTTAGCAGGCCCTGGAAGTGTTATTCCTAATGAGGGCGAAGTTTGTATTCAGAATAAAATTATTATTACAGATGTACGTATATTCGATGTAGACTGCCCTGGTAATAATAATGGACGTATTGAAGTGGAATATGAAGGAGGTAGTAATAATGGAAACAGTGTAGTATTTGACTGGGTAGACTTGATTCCTCAACAGTTTGGCGACACGATCCAAAACTTAGCTCCTGGTAATTATACCGTAAACTACTTTGATGCTAATGACCCTACAGTAGGAGGTACAGCAACATTCACTGTAGGTATAGCACCGGGCGCTCCTGTAGCAGATGCTGGTCCAGATGTAGAGCGTCTTTGTTGTCCACAATTTAATATCCTAAACGGTACAAACTCTTCTCAGGGTGCAGAATATGACTACTCTTGGTACTTCGGTACAGAGAGAATAGACCCCAATACAGGTCAACCAACTGGCGAATTTGATATAGGTACATTTGTAGGTACTAATGTAAATTTCCCAGTGCCATGTGCCGATGTAGCAGATAGTACAGTCTTTGTTTTGGTAGTTACTAACCTACTTTCAGGCTGTCAAGATCAAGATGAAGTCATGCTTCTTCCAGCTGAATTACCAAGCGTGGACGCAGGAAATCCACAACCATTTAGCTGTGATGGTGCAAATACCTTTACGGCTATAGGTTCTACAGTAAGTGGTAGCCAAGTAACTTACTCCTGGCAAGTAGATGCCAGCTTAACTCCTATCCCATTTATTTTAGATGAACCATCTATCACAGTTGAAGGTATGATGGGACAGTTAGTGGTTACTGCAACGAACTCAGCAAACAGCTGTACCTCTACGGATACTACATTCGTTGTGGAGTCAGGTGGATTCCCTATCGCCAATATTGGTGCAGATACAGTTTTTGTTGGATGTGCGGGTACAATAACATTAGATGGCAACCAAGATCCAGAATCTGATGATATTTCTTATCAATGGGAAGCTCCTAATGGAGCAATTGCCACAACAGAAACGATAGAAGTGTCACAAGTCGGCACATATATTTACACGGCAACAAATACCATTACCAATTGTGTAAGCACAGATCAAGTTGTTGTTGAGTCTAATGAAGACTTCCCAGTAGTCATGATTGATGGTGGTGATAATGAATTTACTTGTGACCCTGCAACGGATACACTAACCATCTCGGCTACACTAGCTAACGTTTCTAATTTTAACTTTACTTGGGAAGCTAGTAATGGTGGCCAATTTGCATCAGGTACAAGTACAACCTTAACACCTCAGGTAATTGCTCCTGGTGAATATACGATTACCGTTACGAATCAATTAAATGGTTGTGAAACCACCGAAACGGTCGAAGTAGGCGAGAATACCGAAGAACCAAGCGTGATACCTTTCCCATTAGATACAGCAAGAATTAATTGTACAAATCCAACCGTCGTCCTCACAGGTGCAGGTTCTTCAGTAGGTAATAACTTTGTTTATACTTGGACTGCGCCAAATGGTGATATGGTGGCAGATAGCATCATAGCAGACTCTTTAGGTTTTTATACCCTAGAAATTCTGAATTTGGATAACGGCTGTTTCGCCTCTGATTCTGTATTGGTAGACACCAACTTCCTTACACCAATTCTTACAGTAGTAGCCCCCCCAGCCATTTCTTGTTCTGCAGATAGTGTAATCTTAGTAGCTTCTGTAGAAGCTATTCCTGGTACGATTAGTGTAGAATGGACAGGAGGCGTTGATGCTAATGCTGATCAATTAGAAGCAACGGTTCTTAACCCTGGTACATATACGATATTAGTAACATTAGAAGAATCCGGTTGTACTGCAACAGAAACAGTAGAAGTTACGGTTGATGATACGGTTCCAGTAGCAGAGGCAGGTGAAAATTTATTGTTGACTTGTGCCATTAATCAAGTAATACTTGATGGTACGTCTTCTTCTACAGGTGATCGTTTTATTTATGAGTGGTCAACGAATGATGGTCTACTTCCATCAGATGTGGACACGATTGAATCGTTCACGAGTACACCTGCTGTTTATTTCTTAACAGTTACAGATACTATTCTTGGTTGTTCTGCTACCGACTCTGTATTAGTAGATATTAATGCCGAATTTCCACCAGTATCTATCGGTGCTGATGGAGTAATAACGTGTGATAGCTTAGAGCACGTATTTAATACTAGCCAAACAACAACTGATAATGTAACTTACCAGTGGGTAGAAATCGTTAATGGTGTGTCTCAACCTATTGCAGGTGCTATTGGATTGGATCAGGTGTTTGATGCAGCAGGTAGTTATGCATTAGTAGTAACAGATACAACAACAGGTTGCGTAGCAACAGACTTTGGTGAAGTAACAGATATTCGCACAAATGACCCTATTGTCGTCTTTACTTCTGATCTAGAAAATCTTGATTGTATTGTTTCGGAAGTTAGCTTTACAGCTTCTGTAGCACCTGACACAGTGGACTATACTTACCAATGGTTTAATGCCGCAGATGATACGCCACTACCAGGTGAAACAGATACATTATTAACCATTGATACACCTGGTGATTACTATATTATTGCTACCAATATAGAAAATCAATGTGCAGTAGATCCTGGAGTAGCCATGGTCACAGCAGTTGACAATCAACAATTACCTATTATTAACTTTACTCAGGATACTTTTAATATTACGTGTATAGCTGATAGTGTAGGTATCGAAGCCACTGGTACATCCGTGGGTAGCGATTTCGATTATCAATGGAATCAGCTGAATCCAAGTGGTGGAGTAATTGCACCAGGCATTTCAACTACCTTAAATTTTGGTGCATCTTCTCCTGGTATTTTTGAGTTGATTGTAACCAATACTGCTACTGCTTGTGTATCTGTTGACACCGCATATATTGATTCTAATTATGTAGCACCAACGCCTATTATTGATCCAGTCACAGACGTATTCTTCTGCCAGACAGAAGAAATCATCTTAAATGGTGGCAATTCATCAGCGGAAGGTACGATCAATTACGAATGGCTTTCACAAGGTTCAGGTGATATTATTGGCAACGGTCAAACAGCTTCTATTAATGCTCCTGGTAGCTATCAGTTGACGATTTCTACAAATGATCAAATTCAATCTTGTCAGTCCTTTACAACAGTTCAGGTTGACGGTCAGCTAGAAGCACCAGATGTAATGATTATGCCAGTAGATTCTTTTGATTGTTTCACACAAGAAGTAGAAATTGCGGCTACCATTAATTCCAACGAAAATGTCACTACTATTTGGACAGATTTAGAAGGTGGACCTATCGGAACAAATGTAGATATGGTGATGGTATCTGATACAGGTTTCTACGAATTATTAGTAACTACCAATATTAATATAGAAGAATGTACAACAATTGACACGATTGAAGTAGTAGTTAATCAAGAAGAGCCCATTCTAGAATTTGCACCTATTGATTCAATTTCTTGTGTATTGGATCAAATCACCGTCGAAATTTCTAATATCGAAGCGGGCTTGATTGGTTCTACCACTTGGGACGGACCAGTGATTAGTTCTGATGATGTTTCTGCATTGATTGATGTATGCGGCAATTACTCAGCTACTGCGACTATTACAAATACTATTATTGGTGATTGTGAAGCCAGTGCTGAATTTGTAGTAGCATGTGATACGATTGCACCTGAGATTATACAGGAAGGTATTAGTGATCTTACTTGTATCAATGAATCTGAAACATTAGATATTTCTAACTCTACTTTCGATACAGATGCCACAATTGATTGGCAATTGGAGCTAGACGCGTTTGATGGACAAACAACAGCGGAAACTACAGAACCTGGAGATTACACGGTTATGGTTACCAATCCAAATGGCTGTAGTGACTCTGTGGTATTTAGTGTAGTACCAGATACAACTCTTCCTACTATTCTATTCGAAGCAACAGAAGATTTCAACTGCTCAGGAGATGCTGTTGAACTAGATGCAAGTGCATCAGGTATGGCTTCTGATTTTATTTCTATCCTTTGGACAGAAGTAAATGGAGGTGCTGCGCCAACACCTAATAATACATTAGTTACTGAAGCTCCAGCAGATGGTGAATACCAATTAGTATTAGTAAATGCAACTAATGGTTGTACAGATAGTACTACCGTAACTGTAAATGCAGATACAGAAGCACCAATCGCAGCAGCGGATACAAATATGGATCCAGACGATAACAATATCGGTTGTGATGGTGATGCCCTTTCAGTGGGTGGCGCAGCAACATCAACAGGACCAGAATTCTCTTACTTATGGACTGTTCTTTCAGGTTCTGGTGTAATTGCAGCACCAACTAATGCTCAGACAACAGTAAATGATGAAGGTTCTTATATTCTTACCGTATTAGACGAAAGTAACTTCTGTACCTCTTCTGATACGATCTTTGTAACAGCAGTGGTTGATCTTCCATTAGCTGAATTAGGTGCAGATACGACCATCTGTGAAATGGAATATACCCTTACGGCAAACTTGCCAGTTGGAACTACAGGTACTTGGACAAGTACTAATGGTGATATCATCGATCCAAGTGATCCAAATACAACAGTAATGGATCTTCAGACTGGTGACAACATCTTTACATGGACCTTAACCTCGCCAGGTTGTCCAGACTATAGTACTGCATCTGTAGTCATTTCTGTTCCAGATGCGCCTGTTGCAAATAATGATATTGTAGAAATTGATGAGACGGAAGAAATGGAGACGATTGTTGCCATAAGCAATGACTTAATCCAAAACAACTTCAGTTTTAATATTACCACAGATCCCTTATTGGGTCAAATTGATAGCATCGACGCTGCTACTGGTACAATTTATTACTCTATCAAACCAGGTCAGTTTGGTGCCACTTCAATAGTTTACAAAATCTGTGATGAAGATTGTGAAACCCTTTGTGACGATGCGACCATCGAAATCGACATCGCACGTCGTGTTGATGTATTTGATGTAGCGAATGGTATTACTATGAACAATGATGGTGTCAACGATGCCTTGATCTTTGATCAATTATTGAATAATCCAGATGCATTCGAAAACAATGAATTGATCATCTTCAACCGTTGGGGAGATATCGTTTATCAAGCAGCTCCATATAATAACGATTGGACAGGTGTAAACGAAAATGGTGAAGAATTGCCAGAAGGTACTTACTATTACATTCTTCGTTTAAGTATCCCTCGTGGTGAGATCATCAGAGGTGACGTTACGATTGTGAAGTAATATAGTATACTTCTTAAACATACAGAGCGGCTGTCTTTCTCAAGGCAGCCGCTTTTTGGTATGATAAGGTGAACCTATTGTATGGAGTATCTATTTTGGAAAGTCATAAACTTACAACTTAACAATTTTGATGGCCTTTAACTCAAAAAGATTAGGGGCATTCATTTTCGTTTGAAAACGAATTTGCTGAGGCCCTTTGGCTAATTTTATGATTCCAAGAGTCTGATCAATCCATCTTCTTTCATATACCTCTCCCCTTTTTACTCGATCAGGGCTTTTGACATTTGGCGACCAAGCTACCTTTGTCAGCTTAGCCTGTACTCCTCCTTGAGCAGTTAGTAAGAATATATCTTTATCCAAAGCGCCTTCCGTTGCAGCATGAACCATTGAAAAATGATATTCGCCTTCCTCTATTACATCGATATTCCAATTGACCATACCGCCTTTACCCGACCAATCAATAATGTAGTCGTTAGCCCAACCAAATTGACCCTTAAAAGCTACGTTTCCTCTAAGAATAGCCTCAGGCGCATAACACATGGTAGTAGGCGACTCATTATGACCAACAGGAATGGGTGGTATAGAAATGCCTTTTTGGGTCACATCTTGATACCATGCTTGATAGATTTGCGCAAGCGAATCTGCTACCCTTGGTTTTTGGTTAATAATATTTGCTTCCTGCTTGGGATCATCCATCATATCATAGAGACTAGGGATATTGGCCCAATCCCAAACCATACGGTACTGCTTAGTTCGAATACTTGAAGGGTAAGATTGAGACAGTCCATTACTTTGAATGGTAAAAATTGGACGATCATTCCATTCTTCTTCATTCCCTTGCAATAAGGGCCATAAACTTTTACCATCTAATAGAATATCTTTTTCAGCTTGGATGCCTGTCATATCCAAGATCGTAGGCAACAAATCAATGTGTGCCCCCAACTCTTTTACAAGCCTACCAGCAGGAATTTTCCCTGGCCAACTCATCAGACAAGGCACTCGAACACTCCCTTCATCCACCTGAGCTTTAATTCCTTTCATACCTCCATTATGACGAACCCCATTTGGGCCATTATCCGAAAGAAAAATGATGACGGTATTCTCTTTTAAACCAAGTGAATCTAAGGCATTGGAAAGTCGCCCAATATTGTCATCGATATTCTCAATCATACCATATATGGCGGCTTCTTTATCTTCCAGACCAAACTTTTTGTATTTATGAAAATAAGGGTCTGGCACCTGAAAAGGGCTGTGAGGTGTATTAAAAGAGAGAAAGCAAAAAAACGATTGTTCTTTTTGTTGATCTATAAAATCAATAGCTTTATCCGTTAGGACATCTGGCAAATACCCCTTCGTTATTTCATACTTATCATTGTGTTGTACACGGGTATCAAAATAGTTATTGGTATGTCCTGCTGTAAACCCTAAAAATTCATCAAACCCTTGCCCTTTAGGATTATTAGGATATTGCGAACCATTATGCCATTTGCCGAAAAGGCCCGTTTTATAGTTGGCTTGACGCAAATATTCCGCAATGGTCTTTTCTTCAGAGCGCATGACTTCTTTCCGGTGCGTCACCCAAGAGGTACCTGTGCGCAGTGCATAACGACCAGTCAGGATAGCAGCTCGGGTGGGAGCACATACTGGACTTACGTAAAAACGATCAAACTGTGCACCTTCCGTGGCAATTTGTTCGATGTTTGGCGTCTGCAGAAATACATTACCATGCATTCCCAGATCTCCCCAGGCTTGGTCATCTGTCAGAATTAAAACAATATTTGGAGGACCACTCTGCGAAGAAGTGGATCTACTTTCGGTGGAAGAATCAGATTGGCACGAAAATACTAGAATAGAAAAAAGGAACAAACTATATCGGTACATCTCTTTTTTGAAAAGTAAAGTACCAAGTATTCCCCTCTTTTTAAAATAGCAGGATAATTTTGGGCATTATGCCTCACTAATTTGAAAGATTTTCCCTATTCGATCAGCAAACTGTCTACAGATTTCCCGAAAGGGAGTAAACGATTGCGGCCATTCAGAAAGCTCAATTCAATAATAAAACTAAACCCAGCAATTTGAGACTTTTGCTCAATCAATTTTGCAGCAGCTTCAGCAGTGCCCCCTGTTGCCAGTAAGTCATCATGAATGAGTACCTTCCATGACGGATCCAAATCATCCACCTGTACTTCAATTTCAGCTTCTCCATACTCTAAAGCATAGCTTTGTGCAATGGTAGGCCCTGGTAGTTTACCTGCTTTCCGAATGGGAATGAAAGGAATACCTAGTTGTTGAGCAATGCTCATTCCCCAGAAAAACCCTCGTGACTCTATACCTGCTACGGCATCAATATGAGCATACTGCCGTGCAATTTGCTGCGTAATGGCGCTGCATAAATCAGGACGTAAAAGTAGGCTAGTGATATCTTTAAAAAGGATACCCTCTTTTGGAAAGTCGGGTATCTCTCTGATATGTTCTTCTATTTTCTGTGCTAAACTCATAACATCATTGCAATTAAAACAAGTACTAAATGGATACCAAATACAACAGAAAATGCAGTCAATTCTTCTTGTTTAGATTGGAAAAAGGAAATAAACATTCCGATAGCTGCACTTATGAAGACCAAGAGAAAATAATACCCCAGTATATCCGTATACCAAAATAAGTGCTTTAAATCAATCCATACACTATCTACAACATGATCCCCTTTCTCTTTAAACATCGGCCACACACTCGAAAAAATCATCATGACCAAAGCCAAGAGCGCATAAGCTCTAAAAACAAAATTTTGAATTAGCGTTTTCATTGGTCTCTAATTTTAGTGAATAAACGAAACGCCTCAAGGCTAGATTTTTATATACATCATCGACTAAGGGATGCTCAATCTATATAGGGTATTCGAATTACTAGACATCCATATCGTTCCTAAAGCGTTTTAAGTTTTTTTCTTTCTCCATTATCATCCAAACTAAAAACCGCATCTTGGCTAATTAAAATGCCCTTTGTTTTTCCGGAATGTTTCTCTTTAGCATGCTTGATATCAATATTGATCAAATTATTGTTGAAGTCCAGCTGAATATCTTCTACAATGGTATGACCAATCACGATTTGCTCTACATCATAAAAGGCAAGAATTTCATTGAACGTTTGAATGTTAATTTTTTTATAGTAGTCTTTATAATCCATAGCCAAACCTCTATACCATAAAGGTCCTTTTCTACCCATTATTAAATTAGCTTTTTGATCACCTTGGGTCTGGCCATATAGGTTTTCACTTATATGCTTTCGTGCAATATCGTTGATCTCTTTCAAACTGAGTTTCATATCAATCATCTCCGGACTAATGCCTCCATGTACAAATAATGTTTTATTAATTTTTTGAACGACATTTTTACTTTTCATCCATTTACCAAGAACAAATTTGTCGTTAAGCATTTCTTTATAGCCTTGCGCAAAGTTCTTATCTTGCGTGTATGCTTGTATAAATCCCTTATATTTTGGAGCAACATACTTAACATTCCCTTGCAGATTCATAGCTTCATGATTACCAATTACAAAATGAACTTTCCCATTTTGTAATGCCGCCTGTTGCTCTAGCTTGTATATTAACCAAAGACACTGCGTAACATTAGTCCCTCTATCCATAAAGTCACCAAGCAATACCAAATGACCATTTCCAAAAATCCAATCAAAATTTTTATTGATCACCTTGTTAGCCACTAAAAAAGAGGAAAATGCATTAAAGTTACCTTCAATATCAGATAGGGCGATAATTGGCGATTCCGTTGTATATTCATCCAAATATTGGTCGATTTTATCCGAATGATAATCAACGATGAACTGGTCATGATCTGAATTTGCTACTTCAATATTTATCCGAATGATGGAATCTCGATCGACCATTTCCTTTTGTAATTTGTACTGCTGATTAACTTTATGAACTTTGAGTAACTCATATTGGTCGCCTTGATCTAATACATAGACGCCATCTTTACTTTCCATCTCGAAAGACATATAATCATTCACGATAAATTTATCCTCCACCTTATCATAACCGAATATTGTAATCGGCCTATCCGTAATGCTCAATTCTCCGAATCGGACGAATAAAATAGTAAGTATTACCAATGTAATGACGAATACGCCTATCACTTTTAAAATCTTTCTAACCATCTTTCTTATTAAAAAACAACCCTCGTTTTATAAGAGCTTTTAAGAACTTGTTTGGAATTCATTAGTCGGGCTTATTTCACCACTAATTAGCTTATATCTCGTTCAAAGAACACTCATTT
>JAKVCU010000126.1 GCA_022448955.1 Saprospiraceae bacterium | reverse complement strand
GTTTTTATAAACTAAGCTACCTGTGTAGTTTTTTGGGTAAACTCCAGATTGTACAGTTATTGTACTTGGTATTACCCTCATACTTTATAATGCTACTATATTTTTCGTTTTCTTTATCGCTTCTATACTTTATATATTATGGACATTATATCTATTGCGTTTCAATAAAATTTTAAATTTTAAACGCTTTGAATTGGGGGCTCAAAATCAAACCCAAACCCTACAAATTATCAATGGTATCCAAGATATTAAGCTAAATAATAGTGAGAAACAAAAAAGATGGAATTGGGAAAAAATCCAATCAAAACTCTTTAAGCTCAATATTAGATATCTAAAGTATAATCAAGTCCAAACCTCTGGTTCATTCTTTATTAATGAGACTAAAAACCTGATGATTACGTACATTGCTGCAATCAATGTAGTAAGTGGTAATTTTACTATAGGTATGATGCTTGCCATACAAGCAATTGTAGGGCAATTAAACGGTCCGATCTCTCTATTAATTTCTTTAATTCAAAGATGGCATGATACCAAACTAAGCCTCGAAAGATTAGATGAAATTAGGCAAATGAAAGATGAAGATTCTGATGAAGAAGAACAGATAAAAGAGTTAGATAAGGATGGCAGTATCTATATCAGAAACTTGAATTTTAAATATCCAGGTACTGACGAACTTGTTTTAGACAATGTTTCTATTGATATTCCTAAGGGAAAGACTACTGCAATTGTAGGAGCCAGTGGTAGCGGAAAATCAACCTTAATCAAACTACTACTAAAGTTTTATGAAAATTATGACGGTAGTATACAAATTGGTATGCATTCTTTAGCAAATATCAGTTCTTCTTTTTGGCGAAGTCAAAGTGGTTCGGTTATGCAAGAAAGCTTTATTTTTAGTGATACTATCGCCAACAATATTGGTTTAGGAGATGATAAAGTAAATGAAAAATTACTAAATCATGCCATCGAGAATGCTAATATATCCAACTTTATTAGATGGTTACCTCTTGGAGTGAAAACCAAAATCGGTGCTGAAGGTGCAGGTATTAGTCAAGGACAAAGACAAAGATTACTTATTGCTAGAGCAATTTATAAAAGACCAAAATATATATTCTTTGATGAAGCCACCAATGCGCTGGATGCCAGTAATGAAAGCGTTATTGTAAAAAACTTAGAAAAGTTCTTTAAAGATAGAACAGTAGTGGTTGTTGCTCACAGACTGAGTACCGTACGCAATGCAGATAATATCATCGTACTGGAAGATGGGGAGGTTATTGAATCAGGTACACATGATGAATTGATTAAATTGAAAGGCGCATACTTTACACTTATTAAAAATCAACTTGAATTAGGTTCTTAAAAACTTAAATATGGATTATTTAAAAGAAGTAAAGACAATGGATGAGGTTCATAGTAAGGATTTTAATCAAATTCTAATCAAAACTCCTCCTAGACTTTATAGCATAGGTATTGTCGTTTTCTTTATTTGTACTTTGGCTATTGTTATAATTGGGCTTTTATTTAAATATGAAAAAAGTATTGAACTTGATTTTGCCTCTACTATAAGTCCAACATCCAATGAAATAGTCTTAGTCGTAATTACAAATAAAGAAATTGATTACCTGCTCAAAAATAAGGAAATAATTATAGAAAAAAGTTCAGATAATAAATTATCAGCTAGTAATAAAAAACTAAAAACAAACTTTCAATCCTATACTAAAGAACAGTTGGTAAGTGATGACAAGTCTTTAGAACAATTAAGCAATAAAAATTTCGATAAAATTTTACTCAATAACCAATTAGAATACATCAATAGGTATGAATTCTTAATCTCATCAAATAACTTTGAACAGCCTTTTTCTAAATACGATAAAGGAAAAATTTACTTTAGAGTAGGTGAAGAACCACTTTACAAAATGTTTTTCTAACCCATCTACCACATCTTATCTTCAGCTTCTATATATGTAGTTGCCAGTTTTATCAATTGCTCATAGGTAAATCCTCATCCATAATAAGCTGGACTTTAGCCATTTAATAAAGAAGTTGTTTAAAAATAAGAGAATCCTGTCAGTTGAGTAAATTTGAATTGACCAAAACTCAAACTTATGTTTACTATACCACCCTCATTTATAAGAAATTCGGAAGAATAAATCGTCTTCTTATTTCACAGTTTTAAGCGGTAATTTAACTTAAGTAGTTAGGCTAGAACCTGCCAGCAGGCAGGAATTGGTATAATAAAATTCAGCCATAGGCAGACAGGTTTTAGCGTCCCTACAAAAATCATGCGTAACTTTACTATCGTCAGTTTCTTATGATTTTCGTAGAGACAATTTTATTATACAAGCAATTTTGACTAGCCGCTTACCTTAATCTAATTGATATTTCTGCTTTACTTCTTTTACAATATGATCAGGTGCAATTGGAATTGCGGGAACTGCATATTGTGAACCATAAATTTGGTAATTAAATTTAATAGCATAAATTCTATCTAAAGTCATCTTAAAAGCTCCTACAGACAACTCATCTTCTTGAATGGCAGTATGTAAGACTGGCAGATATCTTTCCATTGTAGCAAGATCCGCGTGCTGTATCACTAACCACATTACATGTTCATAATCATCCCCTACCATCGTCTTTCCGATATAGGTTTGATAAATATTGTATAATGAATCAATGGTCTTCAAATTGCGTTCATCAACTATCCTCATTTGCTCTAGATCAGGATTATCCCAATCTCCTCTGACTGCTTGATCTGCTGCATCGATTTTTTTCATCAATTGTTTCAGCTCCTCATCATATTGATACTTCTTTTTTTGAACGGTTTTTGGCTGCCCTTGAATCAAAGCATTTTGGCTAATCCCCTCTTCAGCTGTTTTCTGTTCAGCACCATGATAGAGTCTGTAATTTTCAGCATCTACACTACCAAATAATGAAGAAAACTCTTCTTTTGGCAATATATCTCGCCACAGATTAATAGCATTAGATTCTGGATTTAACGCCATTAAGAATAGTTCCGGATTTTTTTGGTAACTACGCAATATTAAACCTCTAATAGTATCCTTATTTTCTTGCAAATAGGTATAACCTACTGCAATATTCCAATAATCTATACATTGTATTCGACCGTTTCTTCGCTTAATCCTACTGTAAGTATTTTTCAAGACTTTCGTACCATGCTCAAAATCAGCTTTTGAAACACTTGCTTTATGAGGTGGATAATATGCTGTTTGCTGCGACATTGTTTCAGATGAACAACTAATTACTATTAATAATAAGATCAATCTTGTACTTAAGCTCATTCCAAACTGCTTTTTCTTAAAAGGCATATTTATGTTATTCAAATTGATAAACTGAACTTGATTATTTACACTTTGATATCTTCTTTGCACTGATGCAATACCATAAATGTTTGTAAAACTGTATAGATTTAATGAATAAAAATTAAGCTTTAAACTATGGTACAAATCATTTTTCAAATTAGGATATCCTATCCAAATACTGTTATAATCTCTCACTACACTTCTACTTGTAAAATAAGTAGCAATCCTCAAATTCCGTCAGAATACTGTAATCCAGCTTTAATTTAACAGACTTCTTAAGGTAATATTTAGCTGATAAATTGGACTTGCAACTATTGAAAGACTTTGTATTGTTAGAGAAATTATCGGATTATTTCCATTCTGGAAAATCAAATAATGCGCTCTAAATTGTGAGTAGCAATCGAAAAACTGTTAGTATTTTGCTATGGTCATGTTTTCAATAACCATTTTCTCTCTAAATACAGTCACAAGTTAATAGTTTAAAGCAGCAATAATTTTGACAAAAAAGCTAAAAGTGACAAGAACTAATTTTACAATAAAAAAACAAGTAAAAACACAAGTACTTATAAATCAATATTTTAACCTAATAACAACTAAACAAAATCAAGGTATGCCGTAATCTACAATAACAATCGCAACCTGCTTAGATTGTTCAGGAGTTAAATTATCCATATCCTCTGGAGAGCTAATAATTCCTAGGGATAAAAAGGCTGTTATACGTAATAAAGGTTAAGTCATGAAAGAAATATTATGTTTCAAATTTCATCTATTCAAATGACTAAGTTGTAGACAAAGATTGCCAGTTTGACATCTACTCAATTTCAATCAACCTATACAAAATATTGATTATCATAAACTTAAGTACATAATATTCTAAATAAGACTATTGAAACTTGCTTTCATTTTGAGTAAGCATTATATTGGACACAAATATTAAAGAAAATATCAATCTAAGATATTCACCACTAACTCCATATCTTTTACTAAGGAGAGTATTAATATACACGCGAATTAATTTGTTCTACACGGACTGTCCTTCAGTTATTTACAAGTTGAAATATACCTTTTGATTTGAAATCTCAACGAAGTAAACTACTTCTCATTTTTTATGCGTTAGGATGATGTCCTGCTCAATAAGAAAATGAATATATATCTATTTATTAAAGGAAAACTAAACAGGCTATGAAAGTACTCCAAGAGCTAATTGCTATAATAACTAAAAATAAAACACGCCAAATTGAAATTATTGGACAAACTGCGGCAGAGAATGCTACCAAAATACAAGAGCTATACGAAAAAATAGCTTATAACGAATTTGAATCTGAAGAAGATGCTGCTATTTATTTTTTTAATAAACCTGCAACTTCCTCTAGCTTTAGAAACCTCAAAAACACTTTAAAAAATAGATTGCTCAATACAGTCTTTTTTATCGATGTTAGTCAAAGTCAATTTAACGAAAACCAAAAAGCTTATTTAAATTGTTGGAAAAATTGGGCTGCAGCCAAAATTCTAATTGGAAAAGCAGCTAGATTGGCCCCCTTAGAAATTGCTGAAAAGATTTTACAACAATCTATTTACTATGAGTTTACAGATTTATCTGTAGACATCCTTCGCTTCCTTCGCAAACATTACAGCCATTTTAGTCAAAAACCAGAGTTATTTGATCATTACAATTGCTTATTCAAAAAATACAATGAAATCCTGAATACAGAAGATGAAGCCAATGAGTATTACTTAAAACTAGTTGCGAAATACACCAATAAAAACGCCAAAAAAGAAGAAATACATCTTTTTGCCAAGGAAAGCTACAGGCAAATAAAAGATTATATGGAAAATTATTGCTCTCAAAAACTACACTTGTTTGGCAATATGATCCGGATTTTCATTTACATGAGTATCAATGATTATCACTCTACCATTCAAGTTTGTAAAAGAGCTATCCGTTTTTTTGAAAGCAAGGAGTATGTAGCACGAACACCAATGTTGGTATTTTATCACCAACAGCTTGTTTGCCACACACAGCTGAAACAATACGATAATGGTGAACGAATAGCAAAGCGTTGTTTAGACTTGATATCAAAAGAAGATAAATACAATTGGTTTAAGACTATTGAACTGATATTTATTTTAGCAGTTCACAGTAAAAAATTTAATAAAGCCTATCAATATTTTCAACTAGCAAAAAACCATAAATTCCTTAAATATCAACCTAATAGTGTCAAAGAATCATGGAAAATTTATGAGGCTTATATTCATTATCTCATCAAACTAAAGAAAATTCCAACTGTAAATGATGAGATGGCATTAAGCAAATTTAAACTAGGTAAGTTTATCAATGAGGTACCTTCATTATCAAAGGATAAAAGAAAATACAATATCCCAATCCTTATTATTCAAATTCTCTTCTTGATCCTCCAAAAAAGATATAATCATGCGATCGATAGAATTGAAGCGATTGATAAATATTGCTATCGATACCTCAGAAGAAATGATACGTTTAGGAGTAACTGCTTTATTAAAATGTTATTACTTATTCCAAGTTCTAGCTTTCACAAAGCAGCCATTGAAAGAAAAGCAATGAAGTACTTAACTCAGCTGAAGAAAACGCCTTTAGAAGTTGCTAATCAACCACACGAAGTAGAAATTATTCCCTATGAAATCCTCTGGGAAATGGCCTTAAATTCGTTAGAAAACAAATTTTATAAAGAAAGGAAAACAGGAAGACAATAGTAAGGTGCTAGGTGGTGATTATCACATTTTATCCTCCGTCTCAAAGTAGCTATTTGCCATTTTGAGCAGTTGCTCATACGTAAATCTACAAGCGGGATAGCTTGGATATTGAGACATAACATTGGCTACATGAGGTTTATAAAATTCTCCATTGGCATCCACTTTCATATTGATGAATCTTCAAAATTGCTGATAATAAAGCACAATTCATCCATCGGGCCTATTAGGTTGTTGGAGTTGACGTAAAACGAAAATTTCAAGATTAAATGAAGGGTTATATATTAAGTAGTTTGCCCGAGACCATGTCTGCCAGCAGGCTGGAATTGGCATAATAAAATTCAGCCAATCATGCGTAGCTTCCATGTAGTCAGCTACTTATAATTTCTAAGCAAACAATTTTATTATACAAGCAATTTTGACTAGCCGCTTATGCGGAAGTTTCCAATAGATATGGGAATAAAAATACTGATATTTAATACATTCTAGGGGTAAAAAAAGAGGATGCAATTAAAGTAGCTATAGACTTGCTAAATTAAGACTGCGCTATTCGCAGAATGTTTTCTTGATCATCCCTACAGACAATAAGGTAAGGTAGTTTTAGAAAGACGATTACCCCAATGTGATTCTTTAGGTTATTCGCAGCTGGTAAGGATAAAACCTTTCAACACTCACCCAACAAACTGCCAATATCTTGCAATCAATAGCTTCTTTTTTTGAGGATATCCTAATTACCCCCTACTCTACGACGCACATCATTATTAGCCGTTTTAGCTCTTTTTCTTTGTTTACGTACATCGTCTTGTCCAAAATTATAAGAGAATGACAGACGGAAAATGCGACTATCCCAGTTATTTTCGACATAAGAAGAGATGTTTGTATAATCTGCTTTTCTTCTTGTGATATTCTTCAGGAAAAGGTCACTGCCTGAAAGCGAAATATAAGCTGCTCCTTTCAGTACCGTCTGGCTAATACGGAATCCTAAATTCCAGTAATTTAAGGTCTGAGATACATCGTAATAAACATCTGAGCTGTAATATAAATTCAGATTAGCCCGTAGAGCCTTACTGATTTTGAAACTTGGATTTAAGGAAATATTGTAAGTATCATATTCAAACACTTCCTCTACACCTTCGCTTACAAGCGATTGACTTCCAAAGGAATAAACAAAGTTGGCATTCAATGAGAACCATTTCTTTATCTTTCCATTATAGCCCGCAATCCATACAAATTTTTCGTAGCTTCCATTATTCTGTTTAATTCCTGCTACTACATTTGAATTTGATTCAACTTGGCTAAAACCTAGGATTCGATTGTTGGCTTTTTCGTATCGTGCACTAATAAAGTATTTGTCATTATAAAAATATCTAGCCTCTACACTATGCGGGAAAAACGGTTGTAATTGAGGATTCCCCACATAATAAAAGAATGCACTAGTATATCTTCTAAATGGAATCAATTGTCCAAATCGAGGACGTCTAATTTTCTTTTGGTAAGCCAATACAACATAATGCTTTTCACTTAGGCTTTTCGCCAAAAATACACTTGGAAAAACATTCAAATATCGATCGCCAATGGAAGCAAAAAGGCTGCTAGCACTACCCTCGTAATCTGTTAATTCAGAACGAAGACTCACTCGATAATTAAAAAACTTGCTCTTTCCTCTAATATCTACATAAGCTGCATAGATATCCTCTCGATAATTGAGTGTATCTAATAAACTCAGTGTATTGGTTCCATTGTCAAACAGTTGATTTAAAGTCTGGTCAATATTCGATTGTGAGTATTTCAAACCAGCATCTATCTTCCAAGTTGTAAACTTCTTTTGATAATCTAGCTTTACACCAAATAAGCGGTTTCGACTTCCAATGTCTTGGAACCGTTTATCTGGCGCATGCAAAGGTTCCATGCTGGTATTCAGTGTATTAAAGATTTGATCACTAGCAGAAGTATTATCAATAATATCATAGTCAATATCTAGATTGATAAATGCTCCTGTAGAGTCAAGGATTGTTTTATTATTTAAGTTAAAAGTATTAGATGAATAATCTCCAGTCGTTTCATCATCAATACTTACCAATGAATCTAATTGTCCATTATTAAAAATATTGGATAAACCTCGAAGTGATCGATTGGCTTCATCTTGAGAACCGACATATTTAAAACCCAAGATAGATTTAGGATGCAGATCATAATCCACCCCTACAGTATAATTGTAACCAGTGCCTTCTGGGCGTACCTTACTGGATTCATTGATTTCGGTATTTCCACTATCAAAATCAATGGCTCTATTATTAATAGATCTTTCTGTACGACGATCATTATAATAACCAGCATCCGCAAAAAGACTAAGGTTTCCATATTGCATATGAAAATCCACACCGCTTGTTCCAGAAAGAAACTCAGAGCGTTGTATAGCTGTCGTGGATAGGCCTGCTGTATAACCGTCCCCTTCACGTCTTTGCGTAATGATATTTATCACTCGGCCATCGAAGGATGCATCCTGAGCAGCACCTGGATCTGCAATTAACTCAATTCGTTTAATGGCATAAGCCCCTTTTTTATTCAGATAATTACCAATCTGGGTTGGACTTAATTTAGTGGGACGACCATCGATCAATATTTTTACACCTTTCCCAAGATAGGAAATATCGTTTTCTTGCACTAAAACGCCAGGTGCATTTTCCAAAATCTCAATAGCATTATTCCCAAGGGTATTTTTACCATCTATCTGTAGTACTAGGCGGTCTGCTTCTTGCTTGATGATCTTTCGATCTGCTTTTACTGTTACTAAATCAATCCATTTAGCATCAGGAATCAGTTGGACTTTAATATCATTTGATTCTTTTGATAAATCATAAGGACTCTTCCAAATTTCATATCCTAGATAACTAATTTCAACTTGGATTTGATCCGTTTTACCTTTTTCAAAAGAGAAAACACCTAATGTATCGGTATAACCCGCCATCCACAAATCTTCTCCCTCAAAGACTTGTACTGTCGCATTTGGGACGGGGCTTTCTGTTTCATCTTGAATGATAAAGCGATACGCTTTTGCATCCTGCCCGAATGATATAGAATGCACGAAAATGTTCAGTAACAGGCATAGGGTACCTGTTATGCAATAATTCAAACGCATAATGATTCTTGATTTTAAGTTTGTTCATTCTTATGCTACAAACTTGCATGCATTTCGCTCCAATTCCTCAGACAGCTAGACTTATACCGACAATTACTGTTATCCATACTACCTTCGATTCCAAATCAATAAATTATTGAAAATCAATATTTTAAATGACTACCTTATACTAAAATATAGGCATTCTTTTTTCAAAGAGGAAAATGGTTGGACCGATCAAAAAACAAAGTATTTACTTGACTTTGTTGAATACTTATTTAAATTTGTATGATATCGAATAGCTAATGAGCAACTGCGAAGTAAAATGATCACTGCCCTTCAAACATTCGCTACTCTTTAGCAAACTAGTTCTACAGCACATTCAACTTTAAACCAATATTTATTCATTGCATTAGTACTTTCATTGAGAGTAATTACACTACAGCCTTAAGACTTAAACGGAAGCTTAACAACTCATTACTTTACTTTCCTGATTCACTTCAGCAAAATAAATTATAATTACGCATTTAAACATAAGCTTACACATCGCCCGAGAGAAGTACTTATTCGTAATTAAGTTTAGACGATAGCTTTGCATGAACACGCAAAATTTGACTAAGAAGAACTTTTATTTTCAGATCTATTCGTCGCTAACGAAGTAAAAATTAACGGTATGCGAATACTACAAGAACTAGTAACGATCATCAATAAAAATAAAGTCCGCCAAATAGAAGTGATTGGCAATCAATATAATAAGGACACCAAAGTAAATCAGTTATATGAAGGTGTCCTTGCTGGTCAATTCAAGTCAGACCAAGAAGCAGCAACTCATTTTTTCAATCAAGATGAAAAGTCTTCCGCTTATAGAAATTTAAAAAACACCCTCAAGAAGCGATTGATTAATACAGTATTTTTTATCGATCTCAAACAACCTTATTACAATGATCAACAAAAGGCATATTACCATTGCTGGAAAGAATGGGCAGCGGTAAAAATACTTACAGGCAAATCTGCAAAGGTATCCGCTAATGAGCTATGTAAAAATATTCTTTCTCCTGCCGTCAAGTACGAATTTACCGATTTATTAGTTGAAATATTTCGCTTGCTTCGCAGTAATGCTGCTACGATTGAAAGAGATGAAAAGAACTTTGAGCTATATAACGAACGCTTTCAATATTATACACAAATGTGGCTAGCAGTAGGTAAAAGTGAAGAATTATACTGTCGACTCATTAGCCTTTACCACAGGGCCAATTTCTCTAAACAAGAAATTCACGAAACAGCCAAAGCTTATTACGAGGAACTAAAGCCCATCATGGATGAGTTTGATACCTACAAAATTCACCTTTGTGGCC
Source organism: Saprospiraceae bacterium (assembly GCA_022448955.1). Classification (GTDB taxonomy): domain Bacteria; phylum Bacteroidota; class Bacteroidia; order Chitinophagales; family Saprospiraceae; genus JALEHC01. The sequence continues at coordinate 10,577 of JAKVCU010000126.1, read as the reverse complement.
GTCTAATTCACATGGCCATATATATGAGTATCAATGATTACGTAAATACAGTCAAGGCATGCGACGACGCAATAGATTTTTTTGAAGGTAAAAGTTATGTCTCAGTATTGGCTTTACAAACATTTCTCAATCAAAAGCTCATTTGTTACACACAACTCAAAGAGTATGAAGCAGGAAGAGATGCTGCTATGAGGAGCAACAGTATTATACAGGAAGGTAAATTCAACTGGTTCAAAAACTTAGAGTTATTTTTTATTCTTTGTCTGCATACCCAAAAATATCAAGAAGCTTATGAAGTTTTCGATCAGGTTATCAACCATAAACTACTAAAATTCCAACCTAAAAGTATAGTGGAAACATGGAAAATTAATGAAGCCTATGTCCATTATTTAGTCATTCTCGGAAATGTTAAACCTAGAAGAGACGATAATCGTTTTAATAAGTTTAAACTAGGCCGCTTCCTGAATGAAGTCACCTCTTTCTCCAAAGAAAAAAGACGTAGAAATATTCCAATTCTCATTGTGCAAGTCCTCTTCCTCATCCTCCAAAAGAGATACAATGACGCTATTGATCGTATTGAGGCCGTAGACAAATATTGCTATAGATATCTCCGAAAAGATGATTCTTTCCGAAGCAACTGTTTTATCAAATTATTACTACTTATCCCTTCTTGTAGCTTCCACAAGGCTGCCGTAACAAGAAAAGCAAAGAAATACACCAAACAGCTGAGTGAAGTCCCGCTAGAAGTTGCTAATCAACCACACGAAGTAGAAATCATTCCCTATGAAACCCTCTGGGAAATGGCCTTAAATTCGTTAGAGAACAAATTTTATAAAGAAAACAAAACAGGAAGACAATAGTAAGGTGCTAGGTGGTGATTACCACATTTTATCCTCTGCCTCAAGATAGTTATTTGCCATTTTGAGCAGTTGCTCATACGTAAATCCACAAGCGCAATAGCTTGGATATTGGGACATAACATTGGCTACATGAGGTTTATAAAATTCTCCGTTGGCATCTGTCTTCGTACTGATAAAACGACAGGAATCTTGAGGCGATAAATAAGAAGGAATGATGGCTTCTCCTAAGACGTAAGGATCTGAGGGCGTATCACAGATTTGATCGCCATCTGTTTCACAGTTATCGCCATTTACGAGCTCAATGCCATTCCCTTCGAAAGTATTGAACAATCCCATATAGGCACCTATTTCATGGGCAATCCATTTAGTATCTTCAAAGACACACTCTTTTTTAACTAAGGCACCTAAGGCAGTAACATCTTGTATCCCACCAATATCCGCATAGCCACAGTCAAAAGGAAGATATATAATATCTGTCACGAAGAATAAATTAAACCGATTATTTTGATGATATTTTACTTGCATCTCTTCCCAATGATTTTCAGACATGAGTGAATCATATTGGAAGTTATCAATCATTCTAAATTCACAAATTTCGAATGATAAACAAATGGGCGAAAAAAAGCTATTTGTGGTATCCATTACAGCAAGTATTTCTTCCTCTGTAATCCCGGTATTTCCAAAAGAATCTCGAACAATATGCGCTACGACACTTACCTTCTTATTAAGGCATGGCAAAGGAGCTTGCTTAGTATGGTAAGGCTGAGCAAAAGCAATCGAGCAAACAAACAATAAAGAAAAAATGGTAGCGATTATTGTTTTCATAACTTTTGTTGGTAAACAATGAAATAACTATTTATATTGCAATATATATATTTCAATAAATAATTTCTGCTACTCCTACTTTTTTTATGGAAAATAGCAACCGAAAGACGAATTTATAAGTTCCAACTTTTAAGTCTTGGAAAGCTCTTTTCCCAAGACTTAAAGGCTTGAAGCTGTGAAGATTAATTTGCTTAAAAAATTCCAATTTATGAGAATTGCTCTGCTCCTCTCTTTTGCGCTTAGTTTTAGCTTTTTTAACCTATTACATGGCCAAACTGCCTCAGAAACACAAGGTTGTGCACCTCTATTTGTAACTTTTACACCGCCTACGGGTTCATCCACTTACTTCTGGGATTTTGATAATGGTGGCACTTCTGTGCTGGAAAATGCTTCTACGACTTTTACAGAAGCAGGAACCTATGATGTATCTTTTAGTGAAAGTCAAGGTGGACCTATTATAGGTACCATTACCATAACTGTTTTCGAAACGCCCATCCTGAGCTTTGAAGCAGATACCACAATAGGCTGCGCACCTTTCTTAGTAAACTTTACTAATAATTCCATTATTCCTGATGGGCTAGATATAATAGCTTACAACTGGACTTTTGGTGATGGTGGTTCTGTAGAAGAAGAGAATCCAGCTTATACCTATCAGGAAGGGGGAGTTTATAATGTTTCCCTTCAAATCATATCAAGCATTGAAAGTTGTAATTCAAATTCAATAATCATTGAAACTAATCTTATTGACGTAAGTGATGGTCCAAATACTATGTTTACAACTAATCCTAGTCCGCCATCGGCCTGCGTTCCTCCTTTAAACGTTACGATCAACAATACCACTGACAGTGACCTGTCCGTGACTTATGAGTGGGACTTTGGAAATGGCAATACCTTCGCAGGTATTAATCCACCAGCACAAAACTATGATTCAGATGGTAATTTCCCAATCAGTCTTACAGCAACAGACGAAAATGGTTGTGCCGTAACTTTCACACAGGATGTATCTATTGGAGAACCATTAGCTAATTTCAATATTCCTGATACGGTTTGTTTGGATGAATTAGTAACTATTACTAACCTTTCAGACAATGGCTTCTACAACTGGAATTTTGGGGAAACTTCTTCTCCTTCTACAAGTACAACTTCTTCTCCTTCTGTTCGATTTAGAATACCTGGACCACAAGAAGTTAGCCTTTCAGTAATAACAACTGATGGTTCTTGTACAGGAGATACCACCATTACCATTTTTGTAGACGATCCTGATCCATCTTTCGTCTCTGACCCTAACTATAGTTGTTCTGATCCATTTGATATCAACTTTGAAGCTACTTCTCCTGATGCTGTAGCATGGGATTGGATATTTTATAATGATTCTATTGCACAGGGCCCCACCTCAATGGTCACCTATACTAATCCAGATTCAACCATCTACTCTAAAAATGGTAGAATTGAAATTCCTACAACTTTAGTTGTTACAAATCCATCTGGATGTCGAGATACTTTAATCAGGTTCGATACCATTTATCAGCCTAATGCTTTATACATGCCTGATGTCATTGATGGCTGTGCACCGCTAACAGTAACCTTCGCCGATTCAAGTGACTCTAGGGAAGAGATCATTCTATGGGAATTTGATTATGGCGATGGCACAATGGACACCTTTACCAATGATGATGATCACACACATACTTATACCGAACCTGGTGTTTATGAAACAGTGCTGAATATTCAAAATGAAGCTGGTTGTGTTGATACATCCTATGTTTTACTCATAGAAGTTGGTGGCCCAATAGACGTAAGTTTTAATGGCCCTGGCCCTCTCGAAATATGCCCCGGTGATACCGTCACCCTTGAGAGTATGGTCAATCCAGATGATTTGGAAGATGTAGATGCTTATCATTTCGAAACCGATAACGGTCGATCCTTCCATTGTTTCCAAGAAGATTCACTTAGCTGGATATTTGACACCGAAACAGGTGCAATGGATGTATCACTAACCCTTGAATATAACGGTTGTCAAACCGTCATTACCGAAGAAGATTATATCACAGTCAATGGCCCAATTGCTCGAATTGATTACCTCATTGAATGTGAAAGCCCATACGATGTGATGTTTAGAGATAGCAGCTATGATGCGACCTCTGTAAGTTGGGACTTTGGAGATATGACAACAAGCATGAATAATGACGAAACACATACTTACTTAGAACGCGGTGATTACACGGTTATACTTACAGCAGAAAATGCTGGTTCAGGTTGCCCTGCATCGATGGACACCGCATTAGTATGCATTCGCGAAGTAATAGCAGATATTGAATTAGATACCATTCTGTGCCGTGGACAAGAATATCAATTGATTGCGGGTGGTTCTCAAGATGTACACGCAGATTGCTGGAAAGGTTATGAATGGGATTTTGAGATATCTGGTCGTCCAATTACGACCCAAGATGATACGATTCCTTTTAACTTCCCAACTAGTGGTGATGAAATTATCCAACTAGTGGTAGAAGATATAAACGGTTGTACAGATACTACTACATTAGATGCTACAGTATATGGAGTGGACGCTTCATTTATACAATCGGATACTTCTATTTGTTTAAATGGTACCGTACCTGTTGATTTTATTGATACCAGTGTTGGGGATACAACTATTGTCACTTGGAGTTGGTCATTTGGTTCTGATGAACAGAATCCTTCTAACATTTTTACTGGAGACTTTATGGATACGATAAGGTTCACTTTAGTCGCTTCCGATGTCTTTGGATGTCCAGGCACGGTAGAAGGTTTTGTAAGAGTTTATCAGCCATTTAGTGCCATTATTGCTGAACCATTTCCTGCCAATATCTGTATTGGCGAAGAAGTTGACTTCCTTGCAACTGACTTTACTGGTGGTGGGTCATTCCTCAATTTTGAATGGGACTTTGGAAATGAAACTGTTGCTACTGGCTCTCCTGTTATGGCCACCTACAATGAAACGGGTACATACAATGTGCTTATGACTTTCACGGAGGATGTTTCGGGTTGTAGCGGCCAACGAACAACTGAAGTGAATGTACAAGAACCCCCTAACATCGATTTCACTTTCGATGGTGAAAATGATCCTATTATTTGTGGTCCTGGCCAAATCAACTTCTTTGGAAATGTAGAATCCGAATTTCCTGTAACTTACAATTGGAATGCAAGTAATGGTGAAACAGGCTTTACTGAGGATGTTGAACTTGCATTCGATTTAGGCACATTTGATGTTGATTTTATCGTTTCTACCATTCCTAGTGGTTGTGCAGATACGATTACGAAGCAAATTACATTAGTTGGCCCTCAAGGTGATTTTGAACTCTCTGATGAAGTAATCTGTGATGGCGATATCATTACATTCACCTTAGTAGATACATCTGATGTTTCCTCTTACATATGGGACTTCGGTGATGGTGCGATAGAAGAAAATATTACACCTATTGATCACCAATATATAGTAGACGCTAGTGGACTAAGAACCGTTGTCTTAACTATTCGTGGTGCAGATGATGCTTGTGAAAGTGCCATTAGTAAAACAATTGATATCACTAAAGTAGTAGCAGATTTTACCTCCGAATCAGGAGATTTTGAAATTTGTGTCAACTCGGAGGTTAACCTAGTCAATACCTCTGTAGATGCCAATGAATTTGATTGGGACTTTGGCAATGATGAGACCTCCTCAGTCGGAAACCCCACTATTGTTTATGATGCAGAAGGTGTATATACGGTCAGCCTATTAGCAACAGATACCGAATCTGGTTGTAACGATGAAACCATGAGAGATATCTTCGTAAATAGTACCCCAATTTTTGGTTATGAAGTAGATACGATCTGTAAAAGGGATACCTTCCTCTTGGAAATAGATGAGGATATCATTGATCTTACACCAGAAGAACTAATGGGATATACTTTCCAATGGAACGTCATCTCTCCTTCTTCCGCTACGATATCAGATGACACCTTAGCGACGCCTGAAGTAGTGGCAGTAACAGATGAAGATATCGAACTTAGTGTAACTATCACTGATCCAACCGGCTGTACGGGTGATATATTGGTTACTGTCCCTGTATTCCCATTAACAGAATGTATAGATGTGGCCGTACCAAATGTCTTTACACCTAATGGCGACAGCCGAAATGATTTCTTTAACTACGTAACGAATGGTATTCCAGAAGATGGCGATGTCACCGTAATTGAATTGAAGATATTCAATCGTTGGGGACAACTAGTTTACGATAATAATGATCCACTCAATGGGTGGGATGGTCAATATAATGGCAATCCAGCACCATCTGATGTTTACGTTTATAAAATGCTACTCCTTATTGGAACCGAGACTAGAAATATCACTTTTGAAAGCAAAGGTGACGTGAGCCTGGTAAGATAATTCTTAACTACGTGACTGTGTGAGAAGGAGAATTCTACCCCATCACACAGTCACACCCACTCACAAAATCTCCAAAACCACGCCCTTCATCACAAAATGGACAAAAGAACGCACCTCCTCTGTCTGAAAGACTTCCTTCACGCCTAATCGACACAAAAAGCACCAGTCTCCAAGATCACTTAAAGCCTTTGATTTTAGTTTCTTTTGCTCACCAGCAAAACCACTATTTTGAATAATAATCCAACCTTGGTCGGTTTCTAACAGACGATCAATCATGGTCTCAAATAATTGGCCTTTGTAGAAAAGTCGAATGGAAAATTTCACAAAATCTTGCTTGACCACATATTGCCTATCCAGATACTGCTGAAAGGCATCTCCATAATGGACAACGGCAGGAGCATCTACCAAGTCTGATACTTTAAATCGATCTAATAATCCTTGACTAATCTTAAGTTTTAGAGCTGAATCAAAAGATTTACGATCAGCGGCTAGATATGACTTTATGGCCTTTGCAACAACGTATTGGTCTTGTTCCGCTTGAAGTATGATCCTCTTAGGTAAATGCGTCGGAGTATCGCATTTGGCATCCACTTCACTACCCAGTCTCTTCTTTCTCAAATCAATGACCGCCATTTCATGTTTTTGCTTTCCATTTCGTTCTTCCCATTGTTCAATCTGCTCGACGGCCTGTTCTTCATGTGGGAAAGTTTTTGGATACACCTGGACTTCTGTCTTTTTATACAGTATATTTCCGTTCCACTCCCAAGGAGATTCAAAAGTATCTGCATCTAAGGTGGGGTAATCTTCTTGGCCTTTATGCCATACTCTATTGAGCCATTTAGGAGATTTGGCACGCGTAGGGAACACCAAGTAATCTCTAGCCCGAGTGATTCCGACATACAACAATCGGGCTTCCTCTTGCAAAGCATCTTCTACTACCCTAGCCTTCGCCTCACTATCCTTTAATTGATTTTCCAAATGGGTATTCCGAATTTGATCGGCATAAGGATTGACCCAATAACGTAGCCAGCGATTTCCAAGGACATGATCCAGATCCACTTCTTCCTTTTCAGAAATAATATGGATACCCCAAACATCAGCACGCAAATTCGTTTCCAGGCTATGGCAAATTACAATCGGCCATTCCAAACCTTTACTCTTATGATAGGTCAATACATTCACTGCATCAGGACCTTCTCCCGATGCTTGCATATCTTTTTGATCATTCTGCAAATCATTTAGCCACAACAAAAAGCCACCCAAAGATGCTGAGGAGTGCATTCGATTACAAGCTTCTTCATACTGTAATGATAGCTTTCGAATCACCTCTACATTATCTAAACGGCGATCTGTATTCCCCCAAGCTCGGATAACTGCTCTCAAGTTCAACTCCTCCAAAACCAAATCTAAAGTTTCCGAACTAGAGTACTCTAATACCCGTTCTCTCAGCTCATTCAATTGTTTGATAATCGGATATTGTACAGCCCATGTGCCCATTCCTTGCACCTGCAATTCCTTCAAAAAAGCTAAACGATCTTCGATAATATCTTCAATTGGTATTCGGCCAGCCAACAATAAAATCTCGGCAACAGAGAGCGAATCACGCCTATTTAAAATATACTTCAAACAAGCCATAAGCAAAACTACTTCTGCCGTTTGCAATAGGCCATTTCTAGCAATAGCTACTTTAAAACCTGCTTGATACAAAGACTCCGCTACGGTAGCACATTCGGCATTTGACCGGCATAGAATAGCTACATCTCCCGCTTTCGCTAAACGGGCCTCCTTTTCGCCTTTCGGCAAAATCGTTACGCCTTCATCTAGCATAGTGCGGAGGGAATTAGCAATGCAGTTTTCCATCCATGGTTTCCCAGGTACTCTTTTTCCACCATCTTCCGTTTGAAAATGCCAATGGACCAAAGCTTCGCCCATTTCTATAGGTTCATTAGCCTTATTGACACTCTCCGGGTCTGCTATTTTTTTACGCTTTGGAATGAGCGCTACCTGCTCTTCTGGTAAATGATCAAATGCTTTACAGAACAAAGCATTTGTCGTAAATACCACCTCTTCTCTAGATCGCCATGAATACTTTTGAATATCTTCTGGACGTACACCACCTGTCTTTTCCATTACTGCTTTCATCAATCGCGGCTCTGCCCCTCTAAAACCATAAATAGATTGTTTGGGGTCTCCAACCCAGATGGAATACTTTGCCATCTGCGAAAGCTTCAAAAAGATTTCTAATTGTAAAGGACTGGTATCTTGAAACTCATCGACCATCAATAAATCCAACTCCTCTTCTAATACGGTACGAACACGCTCCTTCTCCAACAAGCGCTTAATCAGCACCTCCATATCTGTGTAATCAATCAATCCACGGTTCTTCTTATATTGATCATACTCCTCCAAAGCAGCAATAGAGATATCAAATACCAAATCAATATAGTCTTTGATATCCTTTTGAAAAGCTGGATTAACCAAATGCAAATTCGCGGTTTCCCGCAAATTTGTTGTGTCATCCTTGCTCTTCGCTCCTACCTTTATCTTTGAAATCTTTACCCATTGATGCCAAAACAATTCGCCTCTTAGCTCCAAAGTCTTTAAAAAGGCTTTTAAATCATCAATCGCTGATCTAGTTGTTTTTGTTTCATCCTCATTGTCTTCCAAAGCTCGAATCGTTTGGCTTAAAGCCAACTGCAAACGCTGATTAAAGCTTGTGGAATTTTGATCTTTTACATCGCCTAAAAAGACAGCAAAGCTGCTGAATGACTTTTGCTTGCTTTCCTCTAGTATCTCTTTATCAAAATCATTGGCTCTTGCGACATCTGTCAAATACTTGATCTCTCGACGCCAATCATAATGTTGCTTTTTACTTAGGCCCAACTTATTACACAAATCCTCCATTCGCTCCACCCGCTCATTCGTCAGTACCATCGATAAAGACTGATTAAATAAAACCTGCGAATCTTCATCTGCAATGATATCCACCTGTGGAGAAACCCCAGCCTCAAATGCAAATCGCTGCAATAACTTCACACCAAGACCATGCACTGTGCCTATGAGTGCATTAGACAAAGCATCAGCCTGCTCATTTAAGCCCTCCTCTAGCAAGCGCACCCTTACCCGCTCTTGCAACTCTGCAGCAGCTTTTTTAGTAAAGGTAGTCGCAATAATTCCATTCGCTCGCACACCTGACTTTAATAGCTCAACCATCTCACTGGTTAATCGATAAGTTTTTCCACTTCCTGCTCCAGCCGATATAATTCTTAATTGCATATATTTCCACTTCTGAAATTAAGAGTGTGTTTAAATTTTATTCAAACTGATAATCAACGATTTGAGCTTGCCTACCAGTCAAGGTAGGGTTTTGGCTAACGATTTGTGAAGGCGTTTAGCGAGCTAAATAACTGATCCAATCGGACGCCATAGTTCTCAAAGCTTTGGTTTTCAGGCAGTAGAAAATTTAAACATGCTCTAAAATAAAGTATATAAAGCTACTTATGAACAACCCAATCATTTCTTTTCAAATCGCCCCCTTTTATACCTCCTTCAAATTCAATAGGCATAGAAGCCATTCCTTTGGGAGATTCAAAGGGCCTTAATACATTAAAATGTAAATGGGCACCATCTACATAACCAACGTCTCCCGAAAGGGCAATCGGCTGACCCACCCTTACACTATCACCAATTTCTACCAAACAACCTGCATGCTTGATATGAACATACTGTGTATAAGTATTGACTTCAGGATGAAAAATCGTAATAAAATTAGCATAATCGCGAAGACGTTTATCGTTAGCCCCTAAAGTATAGGCATCGACCTCACTCACCACTACCCCATCTGCTGCCGCACAAATAGTATCTCCAATGGCTAAGTCAAAATCAATCGCATAACGACTAAAATCACTAGTATGTGAAAAGCTTCCATGATAAGCTTGCATCACCTTATACTGCTTACCCTTTGGAAAGGGCAATCGATAAATCATATCTGAAATAGGAGCAGCTAAATCCCCCATTGTCCCTGTATATCGAATATTGTTCTTTAAATCAGATAGGTTTAAGCTTGAATCTTGTAGAATGATTGTTTTGTACTGCATTCCATCTAAGACAAAGGGATTAAAATCCGATAACAAATATTGATACTTCGCATCTCTAGAACGAGCATATATTCGAACAGGACAAGGAATCAAATTTCTAAGGGTGATGATTATACTATCCCCTCTCCATTCTTCATCTAAATCTACTTGAACTACATTATACTTCTTTTTTGGAATTTCAAGTTTTGAATGGCATGATAGTAAAAAAAAGGGCAATAATAGAAATAAATAAGTTTTCATTAGACCAATTAAAATAGTGTTCTTTATATAAGCGCCAAGTTAAGCTAAAATTATATTACAAGTAAGTAGTTAAGCTAGAACCTGTCTGCTTTCTATGGTTAATCCAAGCAAATGTTTAAATTTTTTTCATACATAACTTGATTTCTTACG
>JAKVCU010000125.1 GCA_022448955.1 Saprospiraceae bacterium | reverse complement strand
TCCCCGAATTTAGGCATTTTTGAATACTTTCGGGGAATTTCTTACTCAATAATAAAGGCTAACTACTTTGTAGTCAGCCTTGTATCTCTTTTCAGGAAAGCCCTAGGATATAATATGATTGGTTAAGGGCGTAATGCTTAATGGTGTAGTCGTTAGGAGTCCAATAAACCGTTAAGCATTACACTATTAACCCTTTACTAACAGCTGTTTTATCTTTTCAGAATATTCTGGGATTGCTCCATGTTGCGAAGCAACATAGGCACCTAATTGACAGCCTATCTTAGCTGCTTTCGCAAAATCGCCCGATCGTAGGTAGGTGTATATAAAAGCAGCGCTAAAGCTATCGCCTGCACCTACGGTATCTGCTACTGTTACTTTTGTGCCAGGGGCATCGTAGTTTTCATCAGCAGTGACAACAAATACCCCATCTGCACCACGGGTAATACAAACTGCTTTTATGTGGAATTGTTGGATACATGCTTGCGCAAAATCTTCAAAATTCATTGCTTTTTGGAAAAGTAATGGAGCTAGGATATCTACTTCTTCATCATTCAATTTGAAGATACTCGCTCTTTCCAATGAGCTTTCAATGATGGCTTTGCTATAGTAATCTTGACGTAAGTTCACATCATAGAATAGTTCCTTAGCTTGAATACCATCAAAGATTTGATCAAACACGGCTCTATTGTCAGCAGTTCGCTGTGCCAGGGTTCCGAAAATGATACAGTCCCAAGCAATCGTTTTTAGATGGTCAATTTGAGCATTACTTAATTGGAAGTGATCCCAAGCTGTATTTTCTGTAATGGTATAGCTAGGTTGGCCATTGTTTAAGGTGACAGGAACGGTGCCTGTGGGATATTCTACTTTCGTTAAGTAGGTAGTCTGTAAGCCTAAGTCTTTGGCCTGTGTCCAAGCTTTTACACCTAGCTCGTCATGACCAACAGAAGAAGCAATATGCGCCTTCGCTCCCATCTTTGCCAAGTGTGCACTGACATTGAATGGAGCTCCACCAAGATGTGGAACATCTTCGATAATGTCCCAGAGAATTTCACCTATGGAGAGGGTGTTCATTTGATTGAAAAGTTATTTCCTTCTTTGGTCGAAGCTTTAAACTTCGGGCAAAGGTTTTTTTAGAACCGCTTGGGTTCTGCTTCAAAAATTAAGTTAAAGATTTGTTCGTAGACGTCTTCTACATTAGGCTTTGTAAAGTAGTCACCATCACTACCGTATGGTGGACGATGTGCTTTGGCTGTAATCGTGAGGGGTGGAGAATCTAACTGGAAGTAACCCGATTGATCCTCAAGAATGTGCTTCAAGATATATGCGGATGCTCCTCCTGGAATATCTTCATCAAGTATAACTAGACGGTTGGTCTTTTTCAAAGAGTCTGCAATACGATGCTCCAAATCAAATGGGATAAGTGTTTGTGCATCAATTAACTCTACCGAAATACCATCTTGTGCTAAGATTCCGATAGCTTCCTGTGCAATACGCACACAACTTCCATAAGTGACTAGAGTCACATCAGTACCTTCTTGCAATACCTCTGGTATGCCTAGCGGAACCGTATATTCACCAATATTATCGGGTTGCTTTTCTTTTAAGCGATAACCATTTAAACATTCGACAACTAGGGCACTATCATTGGATGCCAATAAAGTATTATACATACCCGCAGCTTGGACAAAGTTGCGGGGTGTGCAAATATACATACCTTGTAAACCACCCAATAATACACTCATCGGAGAGCCAGAATGCCAGATCCCTTCCAAGCGGTGGCCTCGCGTACGAATAATAGCAGGAGCAATTTGTATGTTATTGGTTCGATAACGGATCGTGGCCAAATCATCAGATAATGGGGGGAATGCATAAATCAAATAATCTAAATATTGAATCTCTGCAATGGGGCGTAAGCCACGCATCGCCATGCCGATAGCTTGACCAATGATTGTCCACTCTCTAATACCGGTATCAAAAACGCGATGCTCGCCATACTTTTCTTGCAAGCCTGCAAAGCCTTGATTTACATCTCCAATCTGGCCTACATCTTCTCCGAAAGCATAAACATTATCATGTTTGGCTAATATCTTATCAAAGTAGGTATTAATAATTTCAAAGCCATTTTTTTCTATACTTTCAGCTGAATATTCTGGAGTGACCATAGGAATATTAATAGCCCCTTTATCTCCTTCGCCGTATAAATGGCGGTGATATCTATGATGTGCTTGATGATAAGCTTCTTGAACAAATGAGCGTAAAGTATGAATAGTATCAGAATCTTCACTACGAAGAATGAATAATGCTCTACGAGCAATTCTTGTCATTTCCGAAAGGACTGGATTTAATAGTCCGTTAAACTCTTTTGTTAAATCTTGGATGCGCTCTTGTGGAAATTCTGCAGCCAGCTGATTAAATGTAGCTTTTAGTGATTTCCATTGTTCTTGTAATGGATTGTTGAAAGCTGCCCAAGCACGGTTCTTGGCTTCTTTTACAGCTTTACGGGACTTTGTCTCTATTTCCTTTAGCTCTTCTTCAGTCGCAATGTCATTGGCAATAATCCACAACTTAAATTGACGATTACAATCGTAATCTCTTTCCCATTGCAAACGCTCTTTAGATTTATAACGCTCATGCGAACCAGAAGTCGAGTGTCCCTGTGGTTGTGTTAATTCATCCACATGGAAAAGTGCTGGTGTATGTGTTTTTCTAATTTTCTCAATGCCCTTGACGTAAGTCTCACAGAGCTGTGCATAATCCCACCCTTTAACATGGTAGATTGCTATGCCTTCTAACTCTTCGCTTTCGCGAAATCCTTCCAGAACAGCAGAAATACTCTCTTTAGTCGTTTGATATTTTTTCGAAACAGAGATACCATATCCATCATCTACTACTGTAATGGCTAAAGGTACCTGTGTTACGCCTGCTGCATTAACGGCCTCCCAAAAGCAGCCCTCAGAGGTGCTGGCATCTCCGATATTACAGAAGCAAACCTCATTTCCATTTTTAGAGAAGGACGTATTCGCCAATTGGGGATCTTGACGATAGCGCTTAGAAGCAAATGCAAGGCCGAGTCCACGTGCCATTTGTCCAGCAGTAGTCGAAATATCGGATGAAAGGTTATACAAATCTTTTTGGGGTAACCAATTTTCGTTTTGGTCAATATATGGGGAAGCATGATGGCCATTCATTTGGCGTCCACCAGAGAATGGGTCGTGATTAGTATCCGCATAAAGTTGTGCAAGTATTTGTTCTGGTGTAGCAACTTCTAATGCCAGTAATAGGGTATGCCCACGATAATAATCTGCTCTGAAATCCCCCCTTTGGAAGGTTTTGGCTAAAGCTACTTGAAATACTTCTTTCCCGTCATCTGATACCCCAAACTTTGCTTTTCCGGTGAGTACTTCTTTTCGAATTGTCAAACTGATTTCACGGCTTAAGCAGCAAATATGGTAATCATGCAAAATGCTAGTCCTATTGTTCAGTTCTGGTTTAGTAATTGTCAAAGTTTTTTCTACCACAGCAATGAAAGCTTTAAGTCAAAAAGCAAAAGGTGATTTTTTGCTTCATGCTAAGTCGATGAATAGGCCGAAAATACGACCGCTAAATACACTAATAGCGTATAAATGGCGCTAGTACGTTTTGTTTTAGTACCAGCTTGATGTCCAATAATATGTTCAGATTATTTCGTTTGTTATGCCGAAAAGAGAAATTCATCTTCTCTTATGTCCGTTATTCGGTTTGGATAATGCTCAGAATCCTTGTTGGTCAAATACAAAAAAACACTAAATTATTTATTGGCTAGTCCTTTGTTTGCCAAATTTTATTTTAATATGTAGCGCTAATGCCTAGGTGGAAATTCTAAATATTCTAATTTGATTAGCTTTTAACAAATTTTAATTTGTTGTATTGTTTCAAAGATAAGAAATAATTAAAGATGTATTGTTACTTTTTTGTCAGTAATTACGATTGGAAAGACTTGGTAATTGGATGCAGCGACTAGGAATGGAATGATATAAGCTGTTTAAACATGAATTTGTCCATAAACTGGAAAACTTAAAATATGGCCAGATATCGGCCGTATTTTACGCTATATTTAGGGAGTATGGATAAACAATATGATCTTGTAATTGTCGGATCTGGACCGGCTGGTGCTACTGTTGGACGTTTTGCCGCTCAGGCAGGGCTGAAAGTCCTAATTATTGATAAGAGGCAGGAGCTAGGAGCACCTATCCAATGCTCTGGTGCTGTTAGTCGGCATGCACTAGAAGAAGTCGGTATCACACCTAATGCTGAATTTATTCAAGAACCCATTTATGGTTTTGGTATCTATAATCAAATTGGTGATTGTACGACCATTGATTATCGACAACTCAAAGGGGATGAGTACGGTCCGGAAAAAGGAAAGAAACCCCTAGGTTATGTCGTAGACCGCCGTCGGTTTGATCGGTATTTAATGACGATGGCAGAGCGTGCAGGTGCAATAGTATGGTTAAAAACAGAGGGTTTAGGATATGCTGCAACGGGTAATGGTCATTGTGATGTTCAAATGCGTCGTTTTAATGAATTCCTGACTATCCGGACTCGAATCCTTGTTGGTGCAGATGGCCTACAATCACAAGTTGGTAAATGGGCAGGCCTGCGCACGCATATTAAAATAACAGAATTAGCAAGTTGCTTACAATATGTAGTCGATCAAGTCGAAACAGAAGGTTTACTTGAAATTATCACTGGCCACGAATGGGCACCTGGCGGATATGCATGGGTTTTCCCAAAAGGACATGGTTATGCGGAAATTGGTTTGGGGGTTATACCTACCATGACTCAACAAAATGCACAATGGCATTTAAAAAAATTTATGGAACAATCCTTTTTTCAAAAACGCTTCAAAAACGCTCGAATTCTTGAAATACAAGGTGGGGGAGTACCTTTAGCATCTCCTTTACGCGTACAGTTTGCCGATAATTTAATTTTAGTAGGAGATGCAGCTAGGCACGTCAATCCAATCACAGGAGGAGGTATTCATACGGCATTAAGTGGCGGATATATAGCAGCCTCTTTTCTGATTGATTTTTTACAAGAAGATAGAGATGCTTCCGCAAAGAATATGGAAGGTTACCAAGAGCAATGGTTAGCTGCTCTAGGCAATAAAATGTGGAAATTACATGGAATAAAAACTAAGATTTTCCATAATCAGAATATTGTAGAGCGGGATCAACAGCTTTACGCAACTATGTCTGATTATTTCAGTCCTCATTCAGAATATAAGAAAATATGACCAAAAAGATACCCGTACTTTTTTCAGTAGGCTGGAATGCATGCATTAACTGCGGAGCTTGTGTGGCAATTTGCCCTCAAGAAGCAGGTTTTATTAGCCCTTTCGATACCATTGCTGTAGATCGGCCATGTGATATTGCCTGTATGTTATGTGAGGCAATTTGCCCGGTAACTACCATTACCCATGAACTTGCACCACTAAAAACGAATTAATATGCGTTTAGTACAACATAAAAAAGAGGCCTATTGGTTTTATCGTTTTCTATCCATTTTTTATGATAAAATTGTCAATCCACTATTCTGGACGAAACAGATGCGAGATCAATCCTTGGAATTGGCTCAATTTGATAGTCGAGATCTAACTGTTGTTGATGTGGGGTCTGGAACAGGGTTTACGACAGAGGGTATTGCAAAGCACATTAATGCCAAACAAATCAATTGTATTGATCAAAGTCCTCATCAAATGGCAAAGGCGAAGCAGAAAGAGGTATTGCAAGAATGCCATTTCCAAGTGGGAGATGCAGAGAATCTTCCATTTCCAACCGATCATTTTGATCGTTATGTTTCCGCAGGTAGTATTGAGTACTGGCCTGATCCACAACGTGGTATTGCTGAATCCTATCGAGTAATTAAACAAGGTGGGCTTGCTTTGATGATTGGGCCACTGGAACCTACTAATCCGGTTGGGCGTCTAATCGCTGATATTTGGATGCTTTTCCCAAAGGAGAAAGAATATATGGATTGGTATGAAAAAGCAGGTTTTGAAGATATTCAGGTGCGCTATGTCAAGCCACAATGGGCAAAAGGTAAAAGTAAATATGGTATTGCTATCTCTGGCCGAAAACCAGCTGCTGGTGATTCTCCTGCAGTTGCTTTACGTTTGGCTGAGGAGCCAGAAAAAATGACTGTACTGCGTTGGTTAAAGATGATCTTTAGAGTGATACTTGGTTCATTGGCAGGCTTCTTATTTATTCCTGCTGCTTTGTTTGGCTATATTTTTATGGCTTTTGATAAACGCGAACATATTCCAAAAGAATATAGAGAACACTTAAATGGACAGCAGATCACTGCTTTGGTGATTGCTATGACCTTTATTGTTGGACTTATTTATTGGATTATATAGCCTATTATTATGCCTGTAACACTTAATGAGCGTATTGCTAATTTTTATGATCAATCTACTAAGATTTGGTTGGATACTTGGGGTGAACACATGCATCACGGGTATTACTCCAGAAATGAAATTGCTCCAGCTTCTCATCAAGAAGCACAAGTTCGATTAGTCACTGAAATGCTTAAATGGGGAAAAGTAGAATCAGCTGATCGGATTTTAGATGCTGGTTGTGGGGTAGGAGGTAGTGCCCGATTTTTGGCAAAGCTTTTTGATGCTAATGTGTTGGGTTGTACGTTAAGTCCTGTGCAAGCAGATTATGGTAATGAATATAGCAAAAAGGCGGGTTTGTCAGCCCAAGTACTCATTAAGGCCAAAGATATGATGAGTTTAAGTCTAGAAGATGGCCCTTTTGATTTGATATGGTCAATGGAAAGTGCGGAACACATCAAAGATAAACCAGCACTATTAGAGCTTTTTTATAGCCTATTAAAACCGGGAGGCACACTTTTACTAGCTACTTGGTATCACCGTCTAGAGCCTCCAATGCTACAAATAAACGAGCAAAAACTGTTGGATCGAATTTATGATTATTACCATCTTCCACCAATGGTTTCTATTCCCGTTTTGAAGGATATGGCGATGGATGCTGGTTTTATGCAGGTACAATCAGAGAACTGGAGTGAGCAGGTTGCTCCTTTTTGGAAAGCAGTCATTCGTTCTGCGCTTACGCTAAATAGCATTCAGGGCTTATTGAAGGCAGGATGGCCTACTATTAAGGGTGCATGGGCCATGCGTTACATGACCAAAGGGTATAAGATGGGTTTGATTCAATTTGGAGTATTACAAGGAAAAAAATTATGATACATATCCAAAATTTCTTACGATTTTCTCGGCCACATACGATAATTGGTACCACTATAAGTATTGGTACTTTATATCTATTGGCATTATCCTTATCTGATTTTGAGGAATTGTATTTGGGAGCATTGGGTTGGACTTTATTAAGTTGCCTTGGGGCCAATATCTATATCGTTGGATTGAATCAGATCACCGATATTGAGATTGATAAAATTAACAAGCCATATTTGCCCTTGGCTTCTGGAGCATATACTTTGCGTTTAGCTTACGTCATCATTATCATTTCTGTTATTCTATCTTTAGTTATTGCATATTTAGTGGGGCCCTATTTGTTGTTAACAGTAGTGTTGAGTTTGATTTTAGGAACAGCTTATTCGGTGAGGCCTTTTCGTTTAAAGCGATTTTATTTTTGGGCAGCTTTCTGCATTATTGCTGTACGGGGTTTTATTGTAAATTTGTTACTGTTTTTGAATTTTCATTACATTATTAATGGTCATACTACTGTTCCATATATCATTTGGCTGTTGACAGGCACAATTTTGGTTTACAGCATCGTAATTGCATGGTTTAAAGATTTACCTGATATAGAGGGAGACGAGAAGTATGAAGTCAATACCTTGCCTATTCGATTAGGTATTCAGAGTGTATTTCGAATTGGAGTCAGCTTGGTCATTATGACTTATGCCGTACTGATGCTAAGCACAATTTTTGCCAATTTACCTGTTCAACAATTTGTATTTGGTGTAAGCCACTTACTATTGCTTCTCTTTTTCTGCTGGGCTAGTTGGCGTGTGCAGTTAAAGCAGCAAAAGAGTATTCAGCAGTATTATCAGGTGATTTGGGTACTCTTCTTCCTAGAGTATTTCAGCTTTGCTTTTGCAGGCTTAGCGGCTTAAGTTTTCTTCATATATTTTTTAATTATAGGTAATAAACTTTCCACCCCTTCCACTAATGGGTGGATACATGGCAAGCTTGTTTTTGCTTGGATATCCCTTTGGTAATGCCGCCATTCTGCTTCGGTGAGTGCCTCATTATTAAGGGTAATAGCAAGTACTTGAGCACCATAAGCTTCGATGAGTGCAATCTCACTTTCAAGACTAGGAAGCGGCACTTTGGTGTCCTCGTAATGTGCACGCCCTGGCGTGTATTGCAGGACGACTGCTTTGGCATTTCCCGAAAGGAGGAACTCTGCCCCGCAAGGGCCTGTTGGATTTCGAAGCGCAGATTGACCTTCTAGTAAAATCAATTCTGGCTTAGATGCTTTATAACAATTTACAATGGCGCGTTCCATTTCTCCACCAATGAAGTCATTGATCGTAGAGTCAAGAATAAAGCCATGTGGATAACCTTGCATCCAGCCTGTTTGCCCTGTGTAGATCATTTCGGTTGGGATGCCATTTTCGCGGCACATTTCCATAAGGAATCGGCAAGTCGTGCGTTTGCCTACCGCGCAATCAATGCCCAATACAGCAATGATGGGGGCTTTTACCGTATAAATTTCTCCCGTCCAAAATTGTAGTTCCTGTCTAGGACGAGCTTTGCGCACATCTATTAATTCTACGCCTGCTTTCTTTGCTGCTTCCGCAAAAACAGGATCATCACTCAAGAATTTATGCAAGCCACAAACAATCGAAAGGCCATTTTCAATAGCTGTCAGAATGGCCGCTTGAAAAGCATCAGGGAGGACTCCTCCTGGCAAAGCTACCCCTACGACAAGGTATTTTGGCTTTTCAAAGCCTGTATGAAAGAATGCTTCTACGCTTTCAAAAACTGGGATACCAAGATGTTGGCCATCCATCACCTCACCTGCATCTTGCCCAGCAAATTGATCATCAATGACAGCTAGTGTTTGGAAACGATCTGAGCCACGAAGTAAACCGTGGCAAGTTTTGGCAAAAGGAGAATTCAACATTCCATTCGTCAGTACGATAGCATTAGATGATTGCATGGCTAAATCAGTTTAATTATAAATAACTGAATTCAAAAGTAGCCAAAATGACCATATCCATAATAGAATCAAAGGCAGGTTTTGTATATTTATTTCATCTTCATCCCTAAGGCCTTATTGAAGTACATTTTCTTTTTTTAAAATCTGTTGAAAGGATTAGGATGATGTTCTAATTTTTTAAAAAGAAATTACCAAGACCATGGAAGTAATTAATGTAAAGGACAAGTTTGGATTATTTTCAGACCAATGGAGCCCAAAAGTAATTGGTGAATTAAATGGGCAGCATGTAAAACTGGCAAAGGTTGAAGGTGAGTTTGTCTGGCATAGCCACGAGCATGAAGATGAGCTCTTTTACATCATGAAAGGCACACTAATGATGGAGTTGAGAGATAAGAAGCTTACGCTAAATGAAGGCGAAATGTGTATTATTCCGAAAGGAGTAGAGCATCGGCCAATTGCTAAAGAGGAAGTTTGGATTATGTTATTTGAACCGGCACAGATTAAGCATACAGGTGAAGTTCAGCACGAATTGACTGTTGAGAAATACGATTGGATATGATGCCTTTCCAAGATAATAGGCCTACATTCTATGCAAATGATACTGCTGCTTGGCGCAAATAGTTGGCTGAAAACTGCCGCAAGCAGCAGTTCGGTTGATTGATTATTTAAAAAAAGGATAGTGGCATCCCTTTTATATACATTAGCGCAGCCATCGGTGAAGCACTGTGCTTTGGGTAGGTAGGTAGAAGTAAATATACCCAATGTCAAAACCTAATTATACCCAAGAATTTGGGTTAAACTTTTGACGAATACTCCAAAACTAGAAATTATTTTGAAGACTTTCCACACTCCGTGAAAAGGAGAGATCTAGAATGAATTTTTATTGCCAAAACCGATTGATGTCTTTTTCTTACCTTACATGATTTTGGCAAAAAGAAAACTGATCAAAATGAGATAAGAATAAAAAAACATAACTCTATAGAGGATTTTTCTAGGGAAGAGGTGAAAATGGAGGAAATATTGTATGAGAATTTCATAATTATTGATACTGTCGTCAAATATTCAATAAATGTTGGAACGAGTATATCTTTAAAGTTGGGGATAGTTCTATCTTAGACGTTCGTTTTAACAGGCGGGGAAGTCTGTTGTTTCATAGTCATATTTTACCCTTTATTTAAACTCATGTCATTATGTTCGGACAAATTATTAAAAAAGGCTTTGCAATGGCCTTTTTATTAATGCTTAGTAGCCAAATGATATTTGCACAAGCTGAGCAACCCATAGAAATTGCAAAAAAACACCTCAGCCAAAACCTTAAAACCCTAAAACTTTCCCAAACAGATATTGCTGAATTTACAGTTCAAAATCAAGTCGTTAGTAAACACAATAAACTTACTCACCTTTATTTAATTCAAACCTATCAAGGTATTCCAGTGCATAATGCTATGATTAATATGAATATCATAGCAAATGGTGAAGTACTAAGTGTGGGCAATCGTTTTATTCAGGATTTGAATAAAAGAGTCAATACAACAATACCACAAATAAGTATGGAAGATGCGATTCAGTCAATGATGAATCACTTCCGTATTGCTCATCCGGATGCAGATTTACAAGAAGTAAAAAGGATTTCAGCAACAGAAGCAGTTTTTGATCATACTGGTTTGGCATCCGAGCCAATTGAAGTGAAATTAGTCTATCAGCCAACCGCTAACAAAAAAGTACGCTTGGCTTGGAATGTATCATTTTACACATTAGATGGGCATAACTGGTATAATGCAAGAATTGATGCAGTTGATGGTCAGTATTTAGATCATTTTAACCAAGTGATTCACTGTGAATTCCATGCACATGGAAATGTGTGTGAAGAGGATCATGCTGCGTTTCATGCGCATGAGCATCGCAATAAAGCTATGTTTTTACCTCCAGGTGATGACAATGCTTACCGTGCCTACCCTTTGTTTGTAGAGAGTCCAAACCACGGTGATCGTGAGTTATTAGTTAATCCTGCTGATGCAGTAGCATCACCATTTGGATGGCATGATATAGATGGTATAGAAGGAGCAGAATTTACGATTACAAGAGGTAATAATGTTCATGCATACCATGATATTTTCTCTACCAATGCCTCTTCTGGTGATGAGCCAGACGGTGGAGATTCACTGTGCTTTGACTTCCCGCTAGATTTAGCTATTAATCGACCTTATACACAGCTTGATCCTTTGGTGACTAATTTATTTGTGTGGAATAATTACATGCATGATGTTTGGTATCAATATGGATTTGACGAAGCTTCTGGCAACTTCCAAGTAAATAACTATGATAATGGTGGTATTGAAGGAGATTGGGTGAGAGCAGAAGCTTTGGACGGAAGTGGTACCAATAATGCTAATTTTGCTACTCCTGCAGATGGTAATAACCCTCGAATGCAAATGTATCTTTGGGGAGGTAGCTTACCATCTTTTCCTAACCCAAGCCTAATTGTTAGTGGTGACGATGATGCAGCAGGTACTTACGAATTTGCACCAGCAGCATTTGGCGCAGAAATAGAAGAAGCCTTACTTGGAGAGATTATATTAGTTGAAGATGGAACTGATCCTAGTTCTGATGCTTGCGAGCCCATTTTGAATGGAGCAGATATTGATGGTAAGATTGCTATGATTGATCGTGGAAACTGCCAGTTTGGTGTGAAATGTTTAGCCGCAGAAAATGAAGGAGCAATTGCTGTCATTATTTGTAATAATAATGGAGATCCTATCTTTCCAATGGCTCCTGGTACAGATGGAGGACTTGTAACTATTCCTGCTATAATGGTAAGTTTAGCGGATTGTAATACGATCAAATTAGGATTAGGAACGCCAGAATTGGAAGTAGAAATATCTTCACCAATATTAGAAGTGCCTGATCCAGGGCCAACAGGAAGATCAAGTGATTTGGATAATGGCGTAATTGTCCATGAATATACACATGGCATTTCTATTCGTTTGACAGGAGGTGCTGGTAACAGTGGCTGTTTGAGTAATCAAGAGCAAGCAGGTGAAGGTTGGAGTGATTGGTTCGCATTAGCTATGACGACCAATTCAAGTAATTTCGCAGCGCAAGGTAGAGGTATTGGTACTTATGCAGCAGGTCAGCCAACAACAGGAGGTGGTATTCGAACATGGCCTTATTCTCGTGATATGAATGTCAATCCACATACTTATGCGGATATTAACAGTGAATCGGTACCTCATGGAGTTGGTTCTGTATTCTGTGTGACGATCTGGGATATGTACTGGAATTTAGTGGATGAATATGGATTTGATGAAGATTTATACAGTGGTACAGGGGGTAATAATATGGCGATGCAATTGGTATTAGATGGTTTGAAGCTACAGTCTTGTAACCCAACTTTCTTAGATGCACGGGATGCCATTTTGGAAGCAGATATAGCTAATTATGATGGGGCAAACCAATGTTTGATTTGGGAAACATTTGCTCGTCGTGGTATCGGGTTCAGTGCTGAACCAGGCGGTGTAGAAGCATTTGATTTACCAGAGGCTTGTAATCTTACTTATCGGGTGAATAAAACTGGCCCAACTGAAGCAACAGTAGGTGAGATTATCACTTATGAATTGGTGGTGACTAATGGCCGTGCTATCGATATTGAAAATGCAACGGTAGCAGATCAACTTCCAGAAGGTACGACCTTCCTTGACGGTAGCTCTAGCTGTAATGTGACAGAAGATAATGGTTTGTTATTCTTTAATTTAGGTTTATTAGTTGCAGGGGAATCCATTACTTGTACATATCAAGTGCAGGTAGCAGATGAGCCAGGAACAATCATTGCTTTTGAAGAAGATGTAGAGACAGGAGATGATGATTGGACCATTGAAGCACCAATAGGTACAGAAAATTGGGCGATCACCACACAAGATGCCAATACAGGATTTGCGTCTTTCTTTGCACCTAACATTGATAGCCAAACTGATCAGTATTTAATCTCTCAAGTGTTTACTTTAAATGGTGATAATCCAGCTATGTCTTTCTGGCATCGTTACAATACAGAAGCTAACTGGGATGGTGGTGTCATTGAAATATCAGCTAATGGAGGTGATATTTGGTTAGATTTGGGTAGCTTCATTATCCAAAATGCTTATGATAATGCATTGAATGACAATCCAGATAATGCACTTAGTGGAAGAGATGCATTTAACGGTAATAGCGGTGGTTGGATTCAAACAGTTGTCGATTTATCTACCTTCGTAGGATCGCCAATACAGGTCCGTTTCCGCTTTGGATCTGATGGGCTAGTGGGAGCAGAAGGATGGTATGTAGATGATATTCAAGTGTATGATGATTTCTACTCTATTACAAACGTAGCTTGTGTAGATGAGGGAGAAGATCAGGGCTGTAGCGAGGCCGTAACAGTAATTTTTGGAGGGTCAACAAGTACCAATGAAATTAATCAAGAAATTGGTCTAGTTATGGCGCCAAACCCTACCAAAGGTTTGTTCACACTTGCGCTAACTACCCCATCGAATAAAGAAGTAAATCTTCGTATCCTGAGTATTGACGGCAAATTGCTAATGAACCAGCAATACAATACGTTCCATACAGAGACGATTGATATGTCCAACTATGGAGCAGGCGTTTATCTCGTTCAATTAAGAACAGAAAACGGCATTACAACACGAAAATTAATTGTAGAATAGCATAGCAGGAGGGGAGCTTGTAAGCTCCCTTCTTTTTATGAAAAAAGTTGTATATACAACTTTTGAGTAATAGTTTGTACTATGGAATATCGTTTTTATCAATGTTTTGGCGGGAAAATGCGGAAGTTATCTCGCATGGTGGATGCTCGTTATAAGTTCATTACAAAGGAATTTGGATTAACGGAAAGTCAACTTACCATTCTCTTTTTTTTATTTGCGAAAGGAGAGGTAGAGCAAGGTGCTATTGGTAAGAAGATGTACTTGGAGCGTTCTACAGTGAGCAGGAATATCGGTGTGCTCGTAAAAAAGAATTGGGTACTCAAATCAGCAGATTATCAACCTACCGTACAACTTACTAAAGAAGGTAAAGAGCTAGTCCAAAGCATCATTCCTCGCTGGGAAAAACTAATGGATGATTTACAAGAAAGTTTAGGTTATGATGTGTTGCCGTTTTTGGAAAATTTAGAAGAACGATTGAAATAATTTTTTCTCAAAATGTTGTATATACAACTATAAATAAACATTAGATGTTAGATTTACCTATTTACATTTCTATTCTTTTGCTAGTTTCTACGATTTTAAGTGTTTGGCTTTTTTATCGAGCTGCCTCGCGGTCAAATTGGTTCTTGCTCATTATTGGCCTTTGGATATTTTTGCAGGGGGGCTTGGCTTACTCAGGCTTTTATATGGATACGCTTTCTTTTCCTCCTCGTTTTCCTCTTTTGATTGTGCCGCCTTTGGTGTTAATGATTGTCTTATTTTCAAGAGTTAGAGGAAGAGTATTTATTGATCAATTGGATCAGAAGGCATTGACCTTAGTTCATGTAGTAAGACTGCCTGTTGAAATTATGCTTTACGGCCTCTTTATTTATAAAGCAGTCCCCGAGCTCATGACCTTTGAAGGCCGTAATCCAGATATCTTGATGGGGATAACGGCACCAATAGTATATTACTTTGCATTTGTGAAAAAGCAATGGAGTAGTCGAGTAATATTGATATGGAATATACTTGGATTAGGTTTGTTATTGAATATTGTGATCCATGCTTTATTATCAGCGCCATTACCTTTTCAGCAGTTGGCATTTGATCAGCCTAATATTGCTGTGATTCATTTTCCGTTCGTCTGGCTTCCTGCGGTAATCGTTCCGATTGTATTATTTTCTCACCTAGTGAGTATTAGGTATTATTGGAGGAAAGCTTAATGGATGGGTTAGTGTTAACACGATTATTCTTCTTCTATTAATTCTTTAATATTGACTTCTATTTTTTCAATTATTTCGAATGGTAAATTCCAATTAAAGGTTTGCCAAGGTCTATTTTTTTCTGCTATCATTACTTTTTGTGAATCCGTAAAAATCCAAACTACTTTTTTAACTCCAAAATCCAGTAGTTGATCCGTTTTCTTATGGAAATAACCAGAGGTGTGCTGAATTTCACTTAGAGAAGCTTTGAAATCTATCTCGATAACTACATCGGGTGCTATTTCAAGGTATTTATTGAGATTCGTTTGATCTTTGATTTTTTCTTTTTCAAGTATAGCGATATCTGCATATCGCCAAGAATTAGTGGAAAATTGTAATCCCACTTCATTTGTGAGTACTTTAAATTTTTTACTCAAGTTGATACCTAGAAGAATGACTAATTGGGTGATGATATCAGATTGCAAAAAACTACTCCCCATAAGTTCATCGAGTTGTTTAGAACCATTTAGAAAATCTTTATATCCCCTATAGTAAATAGGCGTGCCATTATCCATTTCGTAGATAAGTTCACTAGGTATGTTTTGAACATTTCTGTCCATTATCATCTATTCACATAGTTTGGTTAAAAACACTCTTCTTCTTAAAACTAAGTTTTTTTTTAGGAAAGTTGCTAGTGCAACTTTGATTTATCCCAAAGTGTTTTCAAAAGAAAAAATATGCGCGGAATCATCATCCAAGGAAGTGCGAGAGCAAAGGGCGATACTTACGTGGTTTGTCAATATTTGAAAGAACAAGATTCGTTTGGTTTTATTGATTTGTTGGATTATCAAATAGCTCCTTATGACTATAAACATCAATATATAGATGATGATTACCTGCCATTAATGCGCCACATTGTTGAAAACTACGATTTGATTATTTTTGCTACACCCGTTTATTGGTATTGCATGAGTGGCGTGATGAAAGACTTTTTTGATCGTATTACAGACGTATTAAGAATTGAAAAAGATACTGGCCGTAAATTGAGAGGCAAAAAAATGGCGATGCTTTGTTGTAGTTCAAATGATGAAGAATATCCAGAGTTTCACATGCCTTTTAAACGCTCGGCAGAATACCTTGGAATGCAGTATCTTGGTGATGTGCATACTTGGGTAGAGGATGGACAATTAACTACTGAAGTGAAGGCTAGAATAGATCATTTTATCAAGCAATTAAATTAAACTTTGAGGAAAGAATTACATCAAATCCTTTTATTTGGCACTGGCCGTAAAAAATTATCTGATGACTTGTTACAAGCATTAGAGCAGCAGGGGTTTGACCTCAGTAATCCTCCGGAGCAATTACTACTTGACGGTCTTGCGACCTATGAGTTGTTCCGTAAAGCGGCTATCCGCTTGGAAGAACATCCAGAAAGTAAAAGTATAGAAGTACCCGATTTGAGTAATGAGCGAAGGTGCAGCCCTCGCTCCGCTCGCCATTTGCAGAAGATACTGAACGGTGATTTTGCGAAAGCACTAGATGAATTTATTCATTATTTAAGAGTAGGAAAATACAGCTTGCCGCCTGAAGTATTGCCAGAATTGTTAGATCAAGCCGTTGCTGATGAAACCTTCTGGGAAAGCATTAAACATGCGATAGGCCCAAGAGGGGAGTGGCTCCTTCAACAACATCCTGAGTGGAAAACTTTAGGACAAAGTTTAAATGAAGAAGACTGGGAGTTGGGTACACTCAAACAAAGAGTCCGTTTCCTAAAAAAACTACGTCATCAAAAGCCTGAAGACGTCATACCTTTACTAGAAGCCGTTTGGTCATTTGAAGGGAGTAAGGAGAAAAAGGAGTTGTTAAGCACCTTAGCATTTGGCCTTTCGGCAAATGATGAAATTTTCCTTGAAAAATGCTTAGACGATCGCCACAAAGATACTCGACTTGCCGCAGCAAAGCTGCTGGCACGCTTACCAGCGTCGAATTTGCGAAAGCGAATAAAAGAATACCTAGAGGAATGGCTGGTCGTTCAGAATAATATTCTTCAACTCCAACTACCAGAACAAATCAACAAAAGCATAAAAAGGGATGGCATCCAAGAAGGCCCCAAGCGGATGATCAAGCAAGAGAAAAAAGAGCTGTGGTTGTCGCAAGCCGTTGGACTAATACCGCTAGAATATTGGGAAGAGCGACTTGATATGAAACCAGCCAATGCACTGCAGTGGCTGACTCGAAATCATAGTCTTTTTCTGAATGCGCTAGTAGATGCCATTCTTTTGCATAAAAATAAAGAATGGGCAACAGCTTTGGCAGAGTATTGGTTGAAGAATAACAATCCACAGCAATGGAAAGGCAGTAAAAACAAGCAAATTCTCTTTTTACTACCCAATAAAGCGTTTAACTCGATCTGCACTCGTTATTTCAAGAGTCATCCTTATCCACTCCATCAAGAGCATTTTATCGCTCATTTGTTGAGTTTGGGTAAGCACCGTTGGGAAGATGAATTGACGCGTTTATTTGTTCGCAATATGCAAGAGTGGATTGAGAATGTTTCTTCTTATTACTTCGAAGATCAGCCTTATTTAGGCATCATAAAAGTAGCAGCCTACCATGTCAATCCACATCTTTTTAGTACTTTGCAAAACGGCTGGTACTATAAAAGCCGAGCCATGATCCGCTGGGAAAAACGCATTGAACAATTTTTGAATACACTCATTTTTAGAAAGGAAATGATACAGTATCTTCGGTAGTAATCCGCTTTGGGCGGACGCTTATTAGTTAAGGCTTAACTGTTTCTGGTTAATGAAAAATAGTTAATAGGCTAACGAATAACTGTTACACCCTTAACCATTATACTATTAACCACCATGATTCTACGTCCACATCCAGAAGAAGCTTATGCTAAAGAATTAGAAGCACTTGCGAAGCAAGATGAGCATCCAAGGCCAACGAATTGGAAGTTGTCGCCTTGGGCAGTAGTGAAATATTTGATGGGTGGTGAGCTGGAAGATGGTACCGCAATCGAGCAAAAATATTTTGGCAATCAGCGGATAATAGAAGTGGCCGTGTCCACGCTGGTTACTGATCGAGCTTTACTTTTAGTGGGGATTCCAGGGACAGCCAAAACATGGGTTGCAGAGCATTTAGCAGCAGCGATTTCAGGCGATTCTACGCTTTTGGTACAAGGAACAGCGGGGCTTTCAGAAGATGCATTGCGTTATGGGTGGAATTATGCCCGTCTTCTGGCAGAAGGGCCTACGGAGAAGGCTTTGGTGCCTAGCCCTATCATGCATGCGATGCAGCATGGTTCGATTGCAAGGGTAGAGGAATTGACGCGTATTCCTTCGGACGTGCAAGATACTTTGATTACTATCCTTTCGGAAAAAACACTGCCGATACCAGAATTGAATACGGAGGTTCAAGCCCAAAGAGGTTTTAATATTATTGCTACTGCGAATGATCGAGATAAAGGAGTGAATGATCTTTCTTCTGCTTTGCGCAGACGTTTTAATACGGTCATGATGCCGTTACCGGCTACTTTAGAAGAAGAAGTGGAAATTGTAAAAACAAGGGTGGAAAAAATTGGCCAATCATTAGAATTGCCGGGGGAAGCCGTTCCTATCCGAGAAATTCAACGCTTAGTGACGATCTTCCGCGAATTGCGCTCAGGGCAAACAGAAGACCGCAAAATGAAGGTCAAATCACCCAGTAGTACGCTGAGTACAGCAGAAGCCATTTCGGTGATCAACAGTGGCCAAGCTTTAGCGGTCCACTTTGGAGATGGAGAAATCAAAGCTAGCGACATAGCTGCCAGCCTTACAGGCGCCATTGTCAAAAATCAAACCCAAGATCAACCTATCTGGCAAGAATACCTAGAGACGGTCGTCAAAAAACGGGATGACTGGAAGGATTTGTATCGTGCTTGTCGGGAGTTGGGATAGTTATTCTTTAACTATCTTCCCAAGCAAATAAGTTTGCTGATTCATATGCATAGTGGCAATATATGTGCCTTTCGGCAAATGATGAACAGCAATGTAGATAGAGGTTATCCCTGTTTGTAGGGGTTGATTTGCTACTTGCTGTCCGAGTATATTATGCATGAAAATGGTAGTATTTTGCGAAAGCGGCTCGTTCCATTCTATGAGCAGTTGGTCTTGCATAGGATTTGGCGAAAGCCTTGGAGTAAAAGAAGGCGTATCTATCTTTTCCGTTTCCACTAAAAATGTACATGTTTCAGCTCCTTCTATTTCTGTGATAGTAGAAGTATTCCCTTGTGGATTGGTATGACATATTAGATAAGTCCATTGTTCTGCTGAAGGGAGATTAAGCGCCAAAGGGACACCAAAATATTCTGTTCCTCCAATTCCTACGATGACCTTTGTCCAAGGACATAAGATGGTGCTATCTTCATTATTGTGAACAACAATAGTTTGTTTTTGATAGGCCATATCATCTATTAAAATGGTATCTATATTTTCAATCACACAATTTTGTGAAACCTCTTCGCCAGAGAAATCTGCTCTAGAGCAGTCATAACTATCTCCCTCGATAGCATCCCAATCGTAAATCTGGACAAACCTATTGGATTCATCATACCACATGAAGATATCGTTATTGTCTTCGTAGACGTAGAGATAACCATTATTTTTAGTGATTTTTTGACAGAGTTTACCTGCTTTCATTTCTTGGCCAATGGAAAAATGACCACCACTCTCGTTGTAGGAAC
The DNA here is from genome assembly GCA_022448955.1 of Saprospiraceae bacterium. Taxonomy (GTDB): domain Bacteria; phylum Bacteroidota; class Bacteroidia; order Chitinophagales; family Saprospiraceae; genus JALEHC01. The sequence continues at coordinate 1,767 of JAKVCU010000125.1, read as the reverse complement.
CAAAGTTAGTGGTATGATAAATCCAATTACTACCTTCTACTGCCCAATTCTCGTATTGCGCGTTTGCAGAAGTGATGAAAAGACAGAAAAAGCAAAGGATAGGAAGGATGTTTTGATTTTTCATAGCTGGAAATTTTGAGTAAGTTATGAGTTTTTTAGGTATTGAGTTGTAATTTAATTGACTAATTAAGACCTTTAAGTAGGGTTGTTTTCATGGACTAGCACAGCCAATTTAGCAAAAGAAGGTAAGCCTCTACTAATGGTTGATTTTATTATATTTCCACTTTTAAAATTTCCCATTTTGGCAATATTCTCATAGGTCCAATTATTGTCTTGCATCATTTTTCGAAACCTTCTTGTCCAATCCTTTTTTATTTTTTCTTCCATTTTGGACTTAAAAAACAGCCAATTTTCTTCTGGCATTTGACCTGTTTTGAAATACATTAATCTAACAAACTCTAGCTTAATTTCCAGATCAGAAAATAGGGGTTAGACCTTTTTATCCAAGCTCTGGTTTGTTGAATACCAAGATTTGCAAAGTTTAGCGCAATTTTCATCCTTTTTTCTGGTGGGAAAGTATTGATGATATCAATTTGTTGTTGAGCAGCCTGTTTACTTACATTTACTTTATGATTCCAGAAGTCCATAAGTCTTTAGATTTAATTTGGCAACCCAATTTTTTATGTAATTGATTTTAAGGCTTGTATCAAGTAATAAGAATTTTAAATCTTCTAATTGTTTTTCACTTTGACTTATATTATACCAATTGAGTTTTGAAATAACCAGATCTTCTTTAGAACTTATAAAGCATTTTGTATCAAAAAAATTGACCTGAACTCTTCTTTGAAATGCAGTCCAATTATAGTTACTATCTTGATAAACCATAAAATCGTATCGGATACCTGTTTTAAAATCAGTCATATTAAATATCAACCCTCTTGCAACACTATCTTTAAATTGTTCCTCAAAAGGCATCCATTCAGGGAGGTATTGAAGAATATTTTTGACGTTTCTAGGATATATCTGTATTACAATATCAATGTCATTAGATGTTCTAGCCCTATTGTGAAAACTACTAGCAAAGCCACCAACAACCATGTAGCTAATGGCTTCTTTGTCAAAGATATTCGTGATTTTTTAAAAATATTATCCGATATTTAAAGTTCACAAATGTTAACCTTAAAGGCAACGAAATAAGCTTTTAAAATCATAATTTTAGCAAATGCTTGATGAAGATATTGAGCTATTTGAACGTTAAATTCAATGTGAGAAATAAAGATCTAGAGCCTTATAAAAGGTTCAGACAAGATAATTTTTTCACTTTCTAAGTACTGCAAAAAGTAAGTACCTGAAGCATAAGAACTAACATCAATCATATAGGTAATTTCCTCGCTTGGGTTTATCTTTAAATGTTGAATAATTTGTCCTTGTTGATTGACTACTCTAAAAGTTAAACTTTCCCTTTGATAAGCACTATAATCTCTTAGAAAAACATGAAGTTGATCTTGGACAGGATTTGGATATAATAATAGTTGCGGTATTTCTTTCTTGATTTCACTTAAATTATTTGGCAAGTGACAACCTGGTACTACACAGCCATATTCATCTACTTTTATCAACCATGCTTGTTGAAAATGCTCAAAAAGTTCCACATCCCTAACTTGTCCACATAGAATATACCCGCCATCTGATGTTGGTCTGATGTCGTATAAGTAATGTGCCCCTGCACCATCCTCATTTAAATATTTAAGCTTTCTAGCCCATAAG
>JAKVCU010000124.1:11614-21446 GCA_022448955.1 Saprospiraceae bacterium | reverse complement strand
CAGCAGGTCTGAACTGTGGCCGTTGGGATTATATCTTCTCCTTCATCAAGCGTTTCCGTAACCTGCCCGGTTACATTATGCCTAATCGCGCACAGATTGGGATGACAGTGCCTTTTATGAAAATGTACTCACAAATGGTGATTCAAACTTGCCACAAACGTGGGGTACACGCCATGGGCGGAATGGCCGCACAAATTCCGATTAAAAATGATCCAGAAGCAAACGCAAAAGCGATTGAAAAAGTACGTAATGATAAGATTCGTGAAGCGACAGATGGTCACGACGGTACTTGGGTGGCTCACCCAGGCCTAGTGCAAGTAGCCATGGAAGTATTTGATCAATATATGCCTACTGCCAATCAAATCACAAAGAAACGAGAAGATGTAGAAGCTGATGCTAAGACTTTAATCGAAGTTCCGAAAGGTACGATTACAGAAGAAGGCTTACGCCTAAATATCAATGTAGGAATCTTATATATTGAAAGTTGGCTTAGGGGTAATGGTGCTGCAGCTATTTATCATCTAATGGAAGATGCTGCTACCGCAGAAATCTCACGTACACAAGTTTGGCAATGGATTCAAAGAGGAGCTCATTTAGAAGATGGTAGAGCCATCACCTATGAATTATACGAACAATTGAGAGATGGAGAAATCGAAAAAATCAAAGTTTATGTCGGCCAAGAAAATTATGGGACAGGCCAATTTGCGAAAGCGATAGCGTTATTTGATGAATTAGTAGGTAATGAAGCTTACACCGAGTTCCTAACCCTTCCAGCATACGAATTGATCACAAATTTATAAACTAACCAAAATTATAAGTCATGGAAAATATTCAACAACAACAATTACTAACTGATTGGCTAACGAATCCAAGATGGGCAAATATCGAACGTCCGTATACGGCAGAAGACGTTATTAAGTTGAGGGGTAGCCTGAAAATTGAATATACTTTAGCAAAAGAAGGCGCAAAAAAGTTTTGGCACAAGCTTCATACTAAGCCATTTGTAGCAGGATTGGGGGCCCTTACGGGAAATCAGGCTGTGCAGGAAGTAGCAGCAGGACTAGAGGCGATTTATTTGAGTGGCTGGCAAGTAGCCGCCGATGCAAACCTAGCAGGGCAGATGTATCCAGATCAGTCCCTATATCCTGCTAATTCTGTACCTTCTGTTGTAAAACGCATCAATAATGCTTTACAACGTAGAGATCAAATTCAGTCTGTGTCGGGTGAAGGTAATACAGATTGGATGGTGCCTATTGTGGCGGATGCAGAAGCAGGCTTCGGTGGCAACTTGAATGCCTATGAATTGATGAAAGCTTTGATTGAAGCGGGTGCAGCGGGAGCCCACTTTGAAGATCAATTATCTTCTGCTAAAAAGTGTGGCCACCTTGGCGGAAAGGTATTAGTACCCACCCAAGATGCCGTAAATAAATTGGTAGCGGCTCGCCTTGCGGCAGATGTAATGGGCACGCCTACTGTGCTAATTGCACGCACAGATGCAGATGCAGCTAACCTTTTGACTTCTGATATAGATGAAAGAGATCGTCCATTTGTAACGGGAAAGCGTACTAGTGAAGGATTTTTCGAAGTAAAGGCAGGATTAGAGCAGAGTATCAGCAGAGGCCTATCCTACGCATCAGTTGCTGACTTAATTTGGATGGAAACTTCCCGCCCTGATTTAGGCCAAGCCAGAGAGTTTGCACAAGCGATGCACGAAAAATTCCCAGGCAAATTATTGGCTTACAATTGTTCGCCTTCCTTCAATTGGAAAGCTAACTTAAGCGAAAAACAAATGTTGACTTTCCGTGAAGATTTAGCAGAATTGGGTTACCGTTTCCAATTTATCACTTTAGCAGGCTTCCATGCTTTGAATACTTCCATGTTTGAGCTATCAACAGCTTATAAAGCAAGAGGCATGGCTGGATATTCTGAATTACAACAAAGAGAATTTGCATTACAAGATCAAGGTTTCTCTGCTGTAAAGCACCAAGCATTTGTAGGCACAGCTTACTTTGATTATATCCAAAATACGGTTCAGCAAGGAAATGCATCCACCGTTGCGATGGCGGGGAGTACGGAGATAGAACAGTTTGATCACTAATTCTATAGGTGTATAAGGATTGAGGTCAATTAGTGATCGTTTTAGTTTAGTACTTGGTTAATTGGTATTTGAAGCTTCAATGTGTATCTTGCTATCAGTATTTCTGATACATTATTTGTAAGCCAGAAAACTCCTGCAAGAGGCTGGAAATCAATCATAGAATTGATCTGGCGCTAACCACCAAAAGACAAGAACACTCATGCGAAAATTTTTTGCACCTCTTTTCCTTCTTTTATTTACATGCTCAGGCTATAGTCAAACGATACTTTCCAATCTAGAGCGCAGTATGCCAGAGCAAAATAATTTTTATAAAGATAATGGCCTCATGGATCCATTCATTGATGCAGTCAATCTTTATAATTATGCTCAACAACAAGATGTGAATGGGGTAGCTGGTGTCCTCCAAAAGTATTTTGGACAAAATAAGACTTGGCAGGAAATTCGTGCAGAAGTCGAAAAGCACCCCCTAATTAGAGAATTGATCATTAATTTGCCTATCAATAATAATGCAAGAACAGATATCGCACCTTCCTTAACTCTTAATGCACTAGAAACAAACAGCACCGATCCCTTAGGAGGCTTTACGCCAACTATAATTATCGACGCACTGGCAAGAGTGATCGCCAAACGATTCCAAGAAGAGTTGAATATAGCTTATCTTGAGCAGTTTGAGAATACCGTAAATGAATCCGTTTTAGTAAAAGATTTACTTCCCAATGCACTGACTGTACTTCAAAGCAATAATCTACTGGATTACAAAACACTACTTCCTGCTCTTAGAAGTGCGTTACATCAAGATTTTACTCAAATCAGCAAAAATTTACCAGATGCGATCGAATCCGAAAAGGAGCTAATTGTGAAATCTTTAGGTGAAGATGGCTATGTATTGCTACTAGTAGCATTCTATGTATACAACCATGCTGATGATACACCTGCTGTCTTGATTGAAAATTTAGCGAATGAATCCTTTATACAAGAAGACGAAAATATAGGAAGAGGACTTCTCCTTTTAGAAGTGATTTCTCGTAATTTACGTTCTTCTAATGGCTTAACAGGCTGGCTTTCTGTTCAAGATTTAGATAAGTTAAAAAATCCTAAGATTTTCCAAGCTTTTGTTGGCTTATTATTGATCAAAGAAGATGGCATACTGTCAACGCTTAATCTACAGCCGAACGGGCGTACAGGAGATTTGATTTCTGATATTCTGCCTGGTAGTGCCTCATTGCAAGCACTTTACGATCTTTATCGCAAGATCAAGAATATTCAGATTAAAGTGGAGTCTATGAATATCCTTTTAGATAAGGAAGAAGAAATTAGCCCGTCCGTTATCCAAAACTATTTAGAACAAATCATTGAATTCGTCAATAGAGGAATTGGTTTCATAGCTATTATTGAACCAGGTAGTATTGACACATCTAGCCTTGATCGTTATCTTGAAATGGCTGAAATTGTAGCCAATATCCGCCTAGCCATTATTGAAGTGGATTATGGAAAGCTAGTCGCCAATGTATTAGGTTTATTAGAGGAAATACTTCCTGCTGAAAATGAAATTCGCCAGCTTTACGCAAAATATGGTAATCTAGCAATTTCCTTTATTAATGCTAGTGATGAAGATGCCATTTTTACGGCTTTAGAAACGGCTGCACTTCCTGTCAACAGTTATCGAATTAAACAAAGTTATCCTTTTAGTATTTCATTGAATGCTTATGCAGGTGCCTTTGGGGCTTATGAAACACTGAGTGGTTCTGCATTCGATGATTTACAAAAACAGTTAGGAAATGAAGCCATTGAAAAAGGTAATATTACCTTTGGGGTTGCAGCTCCTGTTGGCCTTGCATTCAGCTGGGGGAGCGATGATGTAGCAAAAGCCTCTTCTTCTTTCACCCTTTTTGCGTCTTTAATTGATATCGGAGCTGTAGTGAATTTCCGTATCCAAGAGGAGACTTCTTTATTGCCAGAACTTTCTTTTCAAAATATTTTTGCACCAGGAGGATATTTAATTTATGGGTTTAAAAATTCACCTTTGGCTTTGGCTGCTGGAGTGCAATATGGACCAGAATTACGTCGAGTAACAGTAGATGTAGCAGAAATTAACGCGCAGGCTTGGCGGATTGGTGCAGCTATTTTGGTGGATATTCCTTTGTTTAGGATTTACACTAAGCCATAAATGTAAGATTTCATAAAAGCAAAATCCCTTGTAAACGTTGCGTTTGCAAGGGATTTTTAATAATTACTTGTTTATATTAGCTGATTGTTCGCTTTGGACACTTAAGGTGTCGCTTGATTTTCTAATGGTGAAAATATAAAATTTTATTAACTCTATGCTATTTGAAATATTTATTCTTTAATTTTATTTAAATCTGAATAAAATTTTCTTACTTAGAAGAGCTAGTAATTAATTGAGCTTATTTAACTTAATTCAAGTTTCATGCAGAACGAAAAACACAAAGCGTCTAAACAAAAAAGTAGACGCTCCTTCCTCGGTAAAATGGCTGCTGGAGCAACACTCTTAACCGGAGCTCCAACAGTTTTAAGTGGTTCAAATGTTACCACTTACGACCTTCTTAGAAATTCCCGCTTTAGTGTTAATGACCAAGTCAATCTTGCTATCATAGGTGCAGGTGGAATGGGGGTTGCAGATACAGACACGGCGCTCCGTGTTCCAGGTGTCCAATTAGTGGCAGCTTGTGATCTCTATGATGGCTATTTAAAAAGGGCAAAAGATAGATGGGGTAGTGATATTTTCACAACTAGAGATTACAGAGAAGTCTTGAATCGCTCAGATGTGGATGCTGTTATTATCGCCACGCCTGATCACTGGCACAAGCAAATCTCTGTAGATGCGCTGATGGCCGGAAAATCTGCTTATTGCGAAAAGCCAATGGTCCATAGCATTGGCGAAGGCCCTGCCGTAATTGAAGCTCAAAAGAAAAGTGGAAAAACCTACCAAGTAGGTTCACAAGGGATGAGTTCTTTGGGCAATGAAAAAGCAAAAGAATTGTTCGAAGCAGGGGCTATTGGGCAACTGGTTTATGCAGAAGGCTTCTGGGCTCGCAACTCTCCTACAGGGGCTTGGCAATATCCAATTCCTAAGGATGCCTCTCCAGAAACAGTAGGCTGGGATGCCTATTTGAGCAATACCACTAAGCGCGATTTTGATCCACTTCGTTTCTTTAGATGGCGTAATTATCGTGATTATGGTACGGGTGTTTCCGGTGATTTATTTGTGCATTTATTTTCTAGTTTACACTTTATCATCAGTTCAATGGGACCTAATAAGGTGATGGCTACTGGTGGCCTTCGTTTCTGGAAAGATGGCCGTGAAGTACCAGATGTACTGCTGGGCATGTTTGACTACCCAGAGACTACCGCACATCCCGCTTTTAATCTTTCTTTACGGGTTAATTTTGTAGATGGCACTTCTGGTTCTACTTATTTGCGTCTGGTAGGTAGCGAAGGAGCAATGGATGTGACTTGGGATGATGTTTACTTACGTAAAAATCTACCCAATGAGCCAATGGATGCATTCCTTCAAGCCAAACAAGGCAATGAGCCGATGTCAAGAGATCGCAAAAAAATACTTCCACCAAAAGAAGCTCATTACCGTGTGGAAAAAGGTTATAAAGGTGCCCATTACGATCATTTTTCTAATTTCTTTGACGGGGTACGTGCGGGCACACAGTCGCGCGAAGATGCTATTTTTGGCTACCGCGCAGCAGCTCCAGCCTTACTTTGTAACGACAGTTATTTTGAGAATAAAATCGTTTACTGGGATCCAGTGAATATGAAATTGAAGTAAAAATCAAAACCAAAATCATGAAATTATACCAAATATTATTTTTTGCAATTATACTATTTAGCGTAAGCTGCCAACAAAATTCAAATACAGAAAAAGAAACCGCAGAGGAGACTAAAGAAGAGGTGGTAGCAACAGGCGATAATACCCTTACGGCAGAAGAAAAAGAAGCCGGCTGGGAGCTATTGTTTGATGGTAATGTCATTGATAAATGGCGTGTTTATAAAAGAGATACCATGAGTGGATGGGAAGTGAAAGATGGCGAAATGGTAGCGCTAGGTATAGAAAGTGCCGATATCATCTCTAAGGATCAATTTGAAAATTTTGAATTGAAAGTAGATTGGAAAGTATCTAAGGGGGGTAATAGTGGGATCTTCTTCAATGTAGTAGAAGATACTGCTTATTCCGCTGTCTATCAGACGGGACCTGAATATCAAATCGTAGATGATTACGAATTCCCAGAACCTTTAAAAGAATGGCAAAAAGCTGCGGCTAACTACGGTATGCATGCTGCTTCTAAACAAGTAAGCAAAGGTGCAAATGAATACAATAGCTCTATGATTAGGGTAGAAAACGGCCATGTGACACATTGGTTAAATGGAGAGCAAGTCGTAGAATACGATCTTTGGACACCAGAATGGGAAGCCAAAATTCAAGAAAGTAAGTGGAAAGAGCATCCGGATTATGGTAAGGCCAAAAGTGGCCATTTAGCATTACAAGATCATGGTAATGTGATTTGGTTTAAAAATATTAAAGTGAGAAGGCTATGATTAGGTTAGCGCTAATGATGTCTATCTTGACATTATTTATGGGGTGCAAAAGCACCCAATTACCAGATGGGGCGATTTCTTTATTTAATGGAAAGAACCTTGATGGCTGGATGATCTATGGCACCGAAAAATGGTATGTGGATAAAGGCGAACTCGTTTGCGAAAGTGGACCAGATGCCAAATACGGCTACCTAGGAACCAAGAAAACGTTCAAAAACTTTGATCTCAGCTTACAATTTAAGCAAGAATCTAACGGCAATAGTGGTTTGTTTTTCCGCTCTTCTATCGAAGGAACAAAGATCACCGGCTGGCAAGCAGAAATTGCACCACCGGATTTGCATACCGGAGGAATTTATGAATCTTATGGCCGTGGATGGTTGATTCAGCCTGATGCAGCAGAACTAGCGAGTGTCTTTCGTCCGAACGAATGGAATACCTTGAGAGTGAAAGCAGTAGATGATGTGGTTACCACTTGGGTCAATGGCAAAGAAATGATTCAGCTGAAAGATGAAAAGATTGGCGCTGCTAATGGTCAAATTGCTTTGCAGATTCATGACGGTGGAAATGTGAAAGTCCGCTGGAAAGATATTATTTTAAAGCCGCTTTAGTATTCCGCAAAAAATAAGTATAACCTATGAGTCGAAAAATAAGAATGGGTATGGTCGGCGGTGGTATCGGCGCTTTTATTGGAGGCGTTCACCGGATGGCTGCTGCAATCGATGGTCAAATTGAATTAGTCTGTGGTGCTTTTAGTAGCAATCCTGAAAAGTCAAAAGCTTCCGGTAAAGAGTTTTTCTTGCCAGAAGATCGAGTATATGGCAGTTATGCAGAGATGATGGAAAAGGAAAAGCAATTGCCAGAAGGCGAAAGAATGGATTTCGTTTCTATTGTAACGCCAAATCACGTTCACTATGGTCCAGCCAAAATGGCATTAGAAAATGGGTTTCATGTCGTTTGTGACAAACCACTATGCTTTAATATGGAAGAGGCCTTAGAACTAGAAAAACTAGTGAAAGAAACGGGTTTGATCTTTGCACTTACCCACAACTATACGGGCTATCCAATGGTAAAACAAGCCAAAGCCATGATCAAAAATGGCGATATTGGTAAAGTTAGAAAAGTTGTTGTTGAATACCCACAAGGTTGGTTATCTACCAAATTAGAAGACTCTGAACAGAAGCAAGCTTCTTGGCGTACCGACCCTAAACGTTCTGGTATTGCTGGTGCTATGGGCGATATTGGGACACATGCAGAAAACCTAGCGGAGTATATCACTGGACTGGAAATCACAGAAATGTGTGCAGATTTGACTGCCTTTGTAGAAGGTCGTGCCTTGGATGATGATGGCAATGTATTGCTTCGTTTTGATAATGGCGCAAAAGGTATTTTGCATGCTAGCCAGATTAGTGCAGGTGAAGAAAATGACTTAAATATCCGAGTATATGGCGAAAAAGGTGGCTTACAATGGCACCAAATGGAGCCCAATACCTTAGTGGTAAAATGGCTAGATCAGCCTAAGCAGGTACTACGTACTGGGGTAGGAGATTTATATCCATCTGCTCAGTCGCACACCCGTATTCCTGCTGGTCATCCAGAAGGCTATTTGGAAGCATTTGCGAGTATTTATCGCAACTTCGCTCACTGCGTTCGCGCAAGAATTACCGGTGAAGCTGTTGATCCGATTTATGAAGATTTTCCTACTGTATCTGATGGAGTCCGTGGTATGCGTTTCATCGATCGTGTAGTATATGCTGGAAGCAGCGAAGAAAAATGGGTTAAGTTTTAGGTAAAATAGCCCAATTTCAATTTCTCCGACCTCTACTTCTCCCTGTACTCTACGTCCCTAATCGGCTTTGGACGCAGAGATATTGGAGGAGTCGAGGAATTGGAGTTTCCCCTCTCTCCGATCTCTATCTCTCCACGCACTCTACGTCCAAAAAGAAAACATCCAGTTGAGAACCAAAAAAGCATTTCTCTGTTTCGTAGCAAAGAACAGAGTAAAATGCGCATATTATTCTTTTTTCTGCTTTTAGCAAATGTGGCTTGCGCCCAAACGAACGAAAACAATTCAACTATTTGTGAACCCATCAACTCTCCTATAATGGAATTACAAGATAATGGCCGATATACACCTAAGAATGTATTAGGTGGTGATTTAGAAGTATGCTGTACCTCACCAATGACTGGTTTTTATAGAGATGGCCGATGTGAAACAGGCCCTCAAGACAGAGGGGTTCACGTAGTATGCGCTATCGTTACCCAAGAATTTTTAACTTACTCTAAAAACAGAGGAAACGATTTAATTACGCCCAACTTATTCTACGGTTTTCCAGGCCTAAAACCAGGCGATGGTTGGTGTCTTTGTGCTTCTCGTTGGAAGGAGGCTTATGATGCAGGTGTGGCTCCCAAAGTGAAATTGGAAGCCACACATGAAGCTGCATTACGCATTGTTAGTTTGGACATCTTAAAGGAGCATGCGATTGGAATAAAGGTAAAATAGAAAGTTTGTATTCAACCGAAATCCACTTTTATCCGTTTTCAAATGTAATTAAGCATAATATAGTTGTTGGTTGTCCCGATAGTTATCGAGGAGTTATCAGATTAACAAAAAACGATCAACCAACAACCAATAACTAAAACGGAAATGGTAAGATTTATCTCAAATCATATAGATCAAGATCAAACTGCTCCATCTGCTCAGCCTAATGATGGCGAATTATTAGATGCATATTCTCGTACGGTTGTGCATGTCGCTAAATCTACAAGTGATGCCGTAGTGCAGATCAAAGTCCGCAAAAAAGGGCAGCGTCGTCGAGTGCGTGGCAATCAAGCCAATGGTACAGGCTCCGGGTTTATTATTTCTTCGGATGGATATATCGTAACAAATAGTCATGTGGTAAAAGGCGCTACTGTTATTGAAGTCAACCTTCAAGATGGCCGTCATTTTAATGGACAGTTGATAGGTGATGATCCTGCGACGGATATTGCGGTATTAAAAATTGAAGCAGATCAATTGCATTCGATCAAATTTGGCGATTCCGATCAATTACAGGTGGGGCAATTAGCAGTAGCAATTGGGAATCCTTATGGTTTTCAGTACTCTGTGACTGCGGGTGTGGTGAGTGCACTTGGACGTACTTTACGTTCGGAAAGTGGGCGTTTGATTGA
>JAKVCU010000124.1:0-11514 GCA_022448955.1 Saprospiraceae bacterium | reverse complement strand
TGGCCAAATAAACTCCTTCGTCAAACAGTATTTGGCCGGCCTCCGTACTAAGCGTTATGTGAACCTTTAAATTTGACATAAAAGATTTTTCTTAAATATGAATAAAACATGATTTGACGAAAGTCAAATATGCCTCAAATTGGGCTTAAAAAAGACTTAAACTTGTTTAAGAAAAGGAATAATAGCTTTGGGTTTGTGCGTAATTTTATAACTTATGATGCAGATTCCATTGTAAAGAAACTCGAAAGTCTAATTTATGTCCGCTATCCAGACTCATTACCGTAATTGCAATATTTGTGAGGCCATGTGTGGTCTTGAAATCCAGTATCAGGATAAAGAAATTATTTCTATTAAAGGAGATCAAAAAGACCCTTTTAGCAAAGGGCACATTTGCCCAAAGGCAATAGCCTTGCAGGATTTTTATCATGATCCTGATCGCTTGAAAAAGCCAGTGAAAAAAACGGCAGATGGTTGGGTAGAAATCTCTTGGGAAGAAGCTTTTGATGAAGTAACTACTCGTATCAAAGCAATTCAAGAGAAATATGGAAAAAATGCAGTAGGCACCTATCTAGGAAATCCTAATGTACATAAGGCTGGAAACAGCTTGATGTTACCCAATTTCATAAGAGCTTTAAAAAGTCGTAATCGATATAGCGCATCTTCCATTGATCAGTTACCACATCACTTTGTGAGTCATTATATGCTGGGGCATGGTTCTCTGCTTCCAGTTCCGGATATCGATCATACCGAGTTTTTATTGATCATTGGAGGTAATCCAATGGTTTCTAATGGCAGTATGATGACCTGCCCTGATTTTGCTCACCGTATGAAATCGATTAAAGAAAGAGGTGGGCAGGTAGTTGTAATTGATCCAAGGCGAACAGAAACGGCCAAAAAAGCGACAAAGCATCATTTCATCAAACCAGAAAGAGATGCGCTATTGTTATTGGCGATGATTCATGTGATCTTCAAAGAAAATCTAGATAATTTACAGCATCTAGAAGATCATGTGAATGGCTTAGATGAGGTAAAGTCTATTGCTCAAGCCTATTCGCCTGAAGTGGTTGCTCCTAGTGCAGGAATTGCTGCGGAAGATATTCGCCAGTTAGCATTGGATTTTGCGAAAGCAGAAAAAGCATGCTGCTATAGCCGTATGGGCGCATGTACGCAATCTTTTGGCGGATTGAATTTATGGCTGACTTATGTATTAAATATCATTTCGGGCAATTTTGATCAAGAAGGAGGCTATATGTTTACCCAACCAGCCTTTGATATTGTAAAGTTGAACTCTCGTAAAAATCGTCCAGATAGTTATAAAAAATATGCTTCAAGGGTATGGGAGTTTCCTTATTACAATGGAGAATTTCCAGTGGCCACTTTGGCTGATGAAATATTGACTTCGGGTGAAGGACAAATCAAAGCGATGGTAAGCGTTGCAGGAAATCCAGTTGTAACTACCCCTAATGCGGATCAATTAGACAAAGCATTTGAGTCATTAGAATTTTATGTAGCCGTAGATATTTATATCAATGCAACAACTCGACATGCAGATATTATCCTGCCTGGCTGTACAGCCTTAGAAATCGCACAATATGATGTTTCTTTCCACAATCTAGCGGTCAGAAATACGGTGAAGTACTCGCCACCATTATTCGAAAAAGAAGATTACCAAAAAGATGATTGGGAGATTCTGCAAGAGTTGACTGCTCGTTTATCTGATAAACCTATCCAGCGAATGACACCTGAAATGATGTTGGAATATGGTTTTATGAGCGGCCCTCATAAAGACAAGGGGATCAATTTGCAAAAGCTCTTAGAAAATCCACATGGTATTGATTTAGGGCCATTACAAACTTGTTTGCTGGATCGTATCGAGACAAGTGATGAAAAAATAAGTCTTGCTCCTGAAGCGATGTTGGAAGACCTTCCAAGATTGAAAAAAGCAATGCAGGAAGATCAGCAAACGAGCTTTTCTCATAGATTAATTGGTCGTCGTTTGTTGCGAAGCCATAACTCTTGGACACAAAATTCTTATCGTTTAGTAAAAGGACGGAACGAATGTACTTTGCTTTTACATCCAGAAGATGCTCAAGCAAAAGGCATCGAAAATGGAGATAGGGTAGAAGTTATTTCTGCAGTAGGGAAGGTACAAATAGAAGTAGAAGTTAGTGATGAGATTATGCCAGGTGTCGTATCTATCCCGCAGGGATGGGGGCAGGCAGGGAAAGGCATTCGCTTGAGTGTCGCCGAAGGCAAGTCAGGTGTAAATATGAATAAATTAACCGACCATAAAAGAATAGATCAACTTACTGGAAATGCCGCAGTGAATGGCGTTCCAGTGAATATATTAGTAACTGAATAATAAAGATAATGCGAGCCTGCCGGCCGTAGGCGGGAGCAAAGTGGTTCCATTTATGCAGTTCCGAAATTAATCGGAATTCTGCATTTTGCCGCTTGCGGAAAAATTATATACAGATGAAAATTTTAAAGTATATCCTTATTGCGCTTCCAATTTTATTAATTGGTATTGCTGTTTTTTATTTAGGCCCACGTCTACCAGTGATAACGGGCTTTGCAGCCAAAAATATGTGCTCTTGCGTTTATTTAGGCGAAAGAGACGCTGCTAATGTGGCCAAAGAAGAATTAGGAAGTGGTCTTTTGGCTTTAGCCAATACAACCGTCAACGAGGCAGAAAAAACAGTGACCAGTACGGTATATGGTTTTGGTAAACAAGTAGCCATTTATAGAGAAGGGCTAGGTTGTACATTGGTAGCAGATGGAAGTTTAGAGGATTTGCGAAAGCAAATTTTTGCGAAAGCAGATGCCGCATTGTCCTACGATCCAGATACCTTACTTTTTCCTTACGGAAATCAGATGGTTGATACTTTTCCGGAAGGGATTGATCAACAAAAATTGAATGCCTTTCTTGATGTGCAATTTGATAAAGGAGAAGAAATTGAATTGGGAACAAGAGGACTATTGGTCGTATACAAAGGTCAGATTATTGCAGAGCAATATGGGAAAGGCTATGATAAAGATAAACGCCAATTAGGTTGGTCAATGGCCAAATCAGTGACAAATGCCATGTTTGGTTTAAGAGTCGCAGACGGGAAATTAGCGATTAATACTACTCCTGATATTCCGGAATGGGAAGCTGATGAAAGGAAAAACATTAAAAATGACGATCTGCTAAAAATGTCAAGTGGCCTCGATTGGGGAGAAATATATACTGATTTATCTGATGCTACGCTTATGCTATATAAAAAAGGTGATATGCATACTTTTGCTTGTGGTGCTGAAGTTGCTGATTCCCCTGGCAGGACTTGGTACTATTCCTCCGGAACTTCTAATATTCTTTCAGGGCTAATCCACAATACTTTTGACGATCAAAATGAATACTGGAATTACCCTTATCAACGGTTGTTCTCAAAGATCAACATGTCTTCTGCTATTTTCGAACCAGATGTAGCAGGTACTTTTGTTGGCTCTTCTTATGTTTGGGCAACGCCAAGAGATTGGGCTCGATTTGGACTACTATATATGTATGATGGCATCTGGAATAACGAACGTATTCTCCCCTCTGGTTGGGTTGGTTATTCAACCATGGATGCCTCTGGGTCTAAAGGAGGATATGGCGCTCAAATTTGGTTAAATAAGGGTGGAGAATTTCCAGATGCTCCGCTTAATATGTTCTACTTTCGGGGCTATCAAGGCCAAAGGGTATTTGTACTTCCTGATCAAGAAATGGTGGTTGTTCGTCTTGGCATTAAGGGTGATAATGAATACTTTAATGAGGTCTTGAAAGGGATTTTACAAATTTGTATGCCTATTTAGGAAAATTTAAGAAGCAATAAATATTCAATAAAAAAATAAATCCTGCTTACTTAAAGGAGGTAAGCAGGATATTAAAATAGCTAGACTAAATAAATAAGTGTTCCTGTTTATAGATTCGAGTATCTTTTTCTAATTGCCTTAATTAGAATCAATATAAATAAGACATGGTGCAAATATACTTCTAAGGATTGATCTTGCCAATACCTTAATCTAAGTAGACTTGTATTACCTAATTTTAGGTATCTTAGGTAGAGATGATGGATTATGGGTAGTCTATAAACTACAATTTTTTACTTTTATTGGCCCATTGAAAGCTTAGCCTTAGATAAAGTTTTCTTCTGATCAAAATTGATGGGATTAGAGAAGTTTATTACTGTATGATATGCTGTAACACTCGTGTTTGCGTTAATAACTGAAATGGCATACTTACTTTTGCTAAAGTAATTTTCCAAATAAGTGAATAGATAATTAAAGCAAATATCTTCATATCTAACAGATTGGTGTACCTAAAATAAGACCTAATCCACACTTCTATCTAAGTGCTGAGGCAATTTTTTTTTGGAGCCAATTCCAGCCTGCCGGCAGGCACGGTTTCTGGCTTACTTTTTATAAGTTCTTATTGGACAATGAGGAACAGAGCTTACCTAGATGATTTTTTTTGATATATAATGTTAAATTATAGCAAAGCCTCTTTTTTTTAGGTACTTTTGAAATAATTAGACGCTAATTTCAGAAGAAATATATCTGATTGAGATATCAGAACACAACGGAGATTATATAAACATTGATGTAACAACAAAGAGTGATTCCATTTTTATGGGATGATTCCATGAAAGCGTATGAGCGTTCGAAGCACTAATATTATTCTTGTCCTTTGCTGTTTTTTTAATATTTCTCTATATAGCCAATGGCATAAATGGGATGCTAGTCTGCACCTAGGAGGTGGATTGTATAAAGGAGATATCACCAGTTTTGATCCTAATATGTTAGTTGAAACACAGGCTGCTTATGGCCTGTCTCTCCGATACAAAGCACTACCCTATCTACAATTCAAAACTTCGGCTTTCCTTCTAGATATTGCAGGTGATGATTTGAACTATGGTAAAAGTGATTATCGTCTTAGACGAGCTTTCCAATTTCAGACAAACCTTCGCGAACTAGGGCTTCATATTGAATGGCATCCACTAAAATATTTTTTTGAAAAGCCCCTAGTCCAACCCTATCTATCTTCTGGTATCATATTCGGGAGCTTTGACCCTTCCGCCAATTTTGAAAGAACTGAACTCGTAAGAGAATTGGGTAAATTAATCATTGATGATCAAGAGCAAGGCGTAAAAGGGAATTTCATTGCTGTACCGATAAGTCTTGGTGGCCAATTAGAATTAAATGACCGAATGCAATTGGAATTGGAAGCTACTTTTCGAATAAGTAATTCTGATTTCTTAGATGGAGTAAGCCATACCGCCAATCCAAATGACAATGATTGGTATGGAATGATTCATGTAGGTTTTACTTATCAGTTAGGTACAAATGATCGAGACCGAGATGGCATCGTAGATACAGAAGATGAATGTCCTAATGATGCTGGAGCATTGACGGCATCTGGTTGTCCGGATACCGATGGAGATGGTTTGATGGATCGTTTTGATCGTTGTCCAGAGGAATTTGGTAGCGCTGACCTAGGAGGTTGTCCTGATCGAGATTATGATAAAGTAGCAGATCGAGATGATCTTTGTCCGGACCAAGCTGGCTTACGATCTAGAAGAGGTTGCCCTATTTTGGATACAGATGAAGATGGTATAGAAGATACCAAAGATAAATGTCCAATGGTTGCAGGGCCGATTGATAATCTAGGTTGCCCAGTTGTTGACTCGGATGATGATGGGATAACGGATGTAAAAGATCGCTGCCCTTATGAATTTGGTATCGCTATCCTCGATGGCTGTCCTGATACAGATGGAGATGGCATTGAAGATAGTAAAGATGATTGTCCTCAAATCTTCGGTGAAATCGAATCGAATGGTTGCCCTTCAGATGATGCACCCCTGTCTGAAGTAACCAGAATTGGTAAGTTGAGCGTTCAGTTTGATAGAGATACAGAACGCTTGGGCATTTCTTCCTATAAAGAATTAGATGAGCTGATCCGCTTTTTGAATACTTATTCTAATTATAAGGTCGAATTATTAGGCTATGCCTCGATTGATGAAGGTAAAAAAGCAGGCCGAAGAAAGTTAGCTGAGAATCGCGCTCTGTCCAGTTATAAATATTTAATCTCCGAAAAAATTGATAAAAATAGAATTTCCTACCAAAGTAGAGGAATCGACAAAACAGGAAGATATCAAGACCGCTCCATGCATCGACGTGTAGAGTTTAGATTGTATAAATCAGATATGTAGTTTGGTTCTTAGTTAATAGTGTAACCAAGAATCAAGAACCAATAACTATTCCACCAATATCTTAACTTTAATATCAAAATTTCATGTCTCAAGTCCTACCACAGCGTACTCGTGCCCAAGAATCTCGTGCAGCTATTCGTCGCCTATACATTGCCATGCGTCATCTTTTTATTCGTGGCAACTACAAACCATTGGGGGTTTCTGGCGAAGCCATGATTGAAGCTTTGATGGCCTTAAGACCAGAAATTTATGGTTCTATTGCTGATCCAGAACGAGTAGAATTGGATGGTTTGCTGTATGTATTTCAGCGTTTGCCGAAAGGCATAGAAGAGTGCCGTTTCATCAAGTTGATTTCTAAAGAAGGCTTTGAAAATAGCAATTTCCCCGTCATCATTGCACCTAAGCGTCGTCGTAATAGCTATCGTATTGATGAGGAGCAGATGTATATCGAAATGACCAGAGGGCGAAGTGATATCTACGATATTTTGACCCACCTCACTTTCTTGTATGTCGAAGCAGAGAAAATTCGCAGAAATAGTGAAGACACTAAAGGGCGTAAGCGCAGGGAATGGTTGATGCTGGAAGAAATTGTTAAGCAGGAAGATGCAGGTGAAGATGTGAATAAGGAAGTGGCATATACCTATTTGAGCACTTTACTGGGACGTACCTATGAAGAGACGATCAATGCTTGTTCTCGTTTTGCCAAAGATCCAGATGTCAATAGTATTTTCCATATTACTTATTGGCTAGGTAAGCTTTCTCAGCAAGAAGAATATGAAAAATTAGATCGTGAAATTTCCTTTTCTTCCGCTTTACGCGAAAAAGTTGGCCATCATTATTTAGGGGAGCTTTGGGCACAACATATCAAACAGTTCTTGTGGGATAATAACTTATTTGATCGCCCAATTCACATTATCAGTGCCAATCTTCACAGTGTGATGAATTCTCTTTTTGCTTCTTCTGCCTTACAAGGTAAACTAGGCGCGGATACCATAGAAAATATGGCAAGGAAACTCAGTTTGGAAAAGAATCAAAAACTTAGAAATATTATTCGGCAACATGCCAATAAAAATGGAATGTATATGCTGAACGATACAAGTGGCATGAATATTAATGTACAAATCATAGACGTTCATCGTATTGCAAATGCCATGTTACCCAAAGAAATAGAGTGGAGTGAAGAGTATGTACATAATGAAAAGCCCATTATCTTGGTAATGGACTACGCCTTCGGCGAACAAGCCTACGAAACAATGGATGAGCTCTTGAAGCCATTCGAAAAGGATGACGAAAAGATACCGTTCAATGTACAATCTGTTTCTGTGATGGGAAAAGCCGGTATCCTAGAAGGCATCAAAGGCGATATCATGGTCGCTACAGCTCATGTATTTGAGGGTGCAGCTGATAACTATCCAGTAGAAAACGAATTAAGTAAAGCAGATTTTGAAGGCCATGGCTTAGCAGTATATGAAGGGCCCATGATCACCGTGCTAGGCACTTCTTTACAGAATAGAGATATTTTGCGTTATTTCCTAAAAGCATCTTGGCATGCAGTGGGATTGGAAATGGAAGGGGCACATTATCAAAAAGCGATCCAAGCAGCTTCCAAAATTCGCAATAGCGTCAGAAGTGATATTGCTGTTCGTTACGCCTACTATGCTTCAGATAATCCGCTAGTAACGGGCCATACCCTAGCTTCTGGTAGCCTTGGTGTTGATGGTGTAAAACCTACCTACTTAATTACGATTAAGATATTGAATCAGATTTTGAGTGGGAAGTAGAGCGAAGTTCTCGGACAAACTTTAGTAAAATCTTGAATATTTCGACCTTCTTTCTAAATACATGCTCAGCTCGACTTTAGCATTATGAAAAAGTCGAGCTTATTTATAGAATTGCTAAATACTTCTTTGAAAAAATCAGATATTTCTTTTATCATGTCGGTGCATGGCGTTTTGGAATGAACAAGATAAGGTGATATGTCAGATAATTCTATCAGTCTAAATAAATATATCAGTAGTACTGGCCTTTGCTCTCGTAGAGAAGCAGATAAGCTGATCGAAGCAGGGCGTGTAAAATTGAATGGCCAAGTAGCCAAAAAAGGGAATCGAGTAGTCGATGGCGATACGGTTACTGTGGATGGTAAGTCATTACATTCTAAGCCAAAGCCGATTTATATCGCTTTAAACAAACCACCAGGTATTACTTGTACCACGGATCAACGTGATCCTGATAATATTATTGATTTTATTAATCATCCACAAAGAATTTTTCCGATTGGTCGATTGGATAAACCTTCCTCTGGCCTCATCTTTTTAACGAATGATGGGGATATCGTTAATGAAATTCTTCGTGTAGAACACAATCACGAAAAGGAATATATTGTAACGGTAAATAAGGAAGTAACGACCGAGTTCATCGAACGAATGAGTAATGGTATCCCCATTTTAGGGACGATTACAAAGAAGTGTCAAGTTGAAAAGGTCAATCGACGTATTTTCCGTATCGTTCTTACGCAAGGATTGAATCGTCAAATTCGCCGGATGTGCGAATACTTGGATTATCGCGTAGTGTACCTAAAAAGAGTACGCATCATGAATATCAAATTGGGAGAATTGAGAGTAGGGAAGTGGCGCAACCTTAGCGAAGTGGAAGTGAAATCTTTGTATAAGAGGATTGATAAATAGCTTTAGAAATGGTGAATGCCATCAGTTTCCATCATTTCTGAAGTTTTCTTTGTTGATTGAATTAGCGATAAGTGTTTGACCCCAAATTTCGACCTAAGCCTGCGGCATAAAAGCATCCACAAAAGGATCAATTACATCAATGCTGAAGTCATGAGCAATCGGATTACCCTAGGTAGTGCAGTATAATGGGAAATCCGCATCCGCTAAATTGTCCGAAACGGCACGATCTCTTGCCTGATTAAATGCAGTAAATAAGTTAGAAAGATTGGTGGAATCTCCATCAAATTCTACTTCGACATCCACTACAAAACCTCCAAACCTCAAGATTTATAATCTTCTACTACACTAGTATCTAATAATTCTGGGTAAATGTCAAGATTGATGCCTCCATCGGCTACTTTTACATAAATACGTTTTACGCCCATATTGCTTAGTGAATCGGCAATTTCGGCATGAGTATCAAAGCCGGTGATTTCAATAAACCAAAGTCATGCCCCAAGATGATTACAATTGTCAGAATCTTGAGCAGAAAGAGGAAGCGCTAATAAAAGAGAGAAAAGTAAAAAGTATAATTTTTGCATACGTCAATTCTTTTTAAGTAATTTAAATATAATTCATTGTTCTGAAACAAACGAAAAACTTAACATGCACGAATACGGTTTCCTTTCTCTGCTTCCTCCTGTAGTGGCTATTTTGTTAGCTATCCGTACCAAACAAGTTTTTGTATCCCTATTATTCGGCATCTGGCTAGGCTGGGTGATGATCAATGATTGGAACTTATTGCAAGGTAGTTTTGATACTATACAAGCATTAGTGGATGTATTTAAAGATGCAGGGAATACCCGTACTATTATGTTCTGTGCCTTGGTTGGGGCCTTGATTATTTTTATTCAATACTCAGGTGGGGTAGAAGGCTTTATCATTCGGGTGAATCGTTTGTTGGAGAAGTATGAAAAACGAAAAGGAGGAAGCAATCGTATTATTGTACAATTATTGGCATGGTTGACGGGGATGTTAATTTTTGTGGAGTCAAGTATCTCTGTGTTAACGGTTGGCGCTTTGTACCGTCCTGTTTTTGATCGTTTAAAAATCTCTAGAGAAAAGCTTGCCTATATTGCGGATTCTAGTTCTGCGCCATCAAGTATTTTGATTCCATTTAATGGTTGGGGCGCATTTATAATGTCGCTTTTAGCAGCAGAGGGTTTTAGTGATCCATTCGCTACTATGGTTTATGCTATGGGCTATAATTTTTATCCAATCTTAGCATTGATTGGAGTGTTGATTATCATTTTCTGGGGAAAAGATTTTGGTCCTATGGCATCTGCCGAAAGGCGAGTGAAAGAGGAAGGAAAGTTACTTAGAGATGGAGCTCAACCTATGGTTTCGGATGATTTGACAGATACTAAAGTGAAGGAAGGCGTTAGGCCAAAGGCCTATAACATGGTCATTCCGATTGTGATTATGGTATTACTTATGCCGATTATGTTGGCCTATACGGGTTGGGAAAGTGCAATGGCAGAACGTCCAGATGCTAGCTTTGGGAGTAAAGTGATGTATGCAATAGGACAAGGATCAGGTTCTACTTCTGTTTTAATTGCCGTGATTACTTCTACGCTTTTTGCGATGGTGTTTTATGGTATTCAAGGCATTATGAAGCTAAAAGAAGCAGTTGATCTTACCTTAAAAGGTATCTCAGGTATGATGCCCTTGGCCTTGTTGATGATGATGGCTTTTGCTATCGGTGCGGTTTGTAAGCAGATGCAGACAGGGCAGTACGTCGCAGATGTAGCAAGTACATGGCTTTCGCCGAGTTTAGTTCCGTTCATAGTTTTTATTGTAAGTTGTTTTATTGCCTTTTCTACGGGTACTTCTTGGGGAACCTTTGCGATTATGATCGCTATTGCGGTTCCGATGTCTCGGGAAATGGATGCTAATGTGTATATCACGATTGCAGCAGCTTTGGGCGGTGGCGTGTTTGGCGATCACTGCTCTCCTATTTCAGACACCACCATCCTTTCTTCTATGGCTTCAGCCACAGATCATATTGATCACGTTCGGACGCAATTTCCTTATGCTTTTATCATGGGGAGTATTGCAGCGCTGCTTTACCTTATTATTGGTTTGTTGGGGTAAGGGCTATATATCGCGAAGCAAAATGGCTCCTCCAATAATGAGTAGTACACCCAGTATTTTTTGCCAACTGATTGCTTGAATAGGTGCACCAAACCAACCGTAATGATCCATGACAAGTGAAAAGCCCATTTGCCCTGCAATCACTAGTCCAAATGTGAGTGCAGTTCCCATCTTTGGTACGAGTATAATGACGGCTACGACATAAAAAGCTCCCATTAAACCGCCTGTCCAAATTAGCCAGTTCGAACTAGTTGCTTGGGTGATTTGGCTAAAATCAGTACGAACAATCAAACAATAGAGTAGGAGCCCTAGTCCACCAATAATAAAGGAGATCAGTGCGCCGTAAATGGGATCGCCAACCGTTTTTCCAAGTTTGGCATTTAATACAGCTTGTATAGGCAATACTACACCGGAAAGCAAGGCTATAAAAGAGAGCAAATAAATTGATTTCATCATTCTCACATTAA
>JAKVCU010000123.1 GCA_022448955.1 Saprospiraceae bacterium | reverse complement strand
TCAGTTACTTATAATTTTCGAAGGGACAATTTTATTATACAAGCAATTTTGTCTAGCCGCTTAAGATTTCACCAACTTAATGCTCTGTACTTCCTTTCAGTTAGTCCATCCTATTATTTTGGCAAAATAAAACTGAGTTAACGTAATTCTTTACGCCTACTACCATCCAGAATTGTCAATTATTAAAGATTAAGCGCCCGACTAATAAAGAAAGGTTTATGAAGTAAATTAAGGCAAGAAAGATGTTTTGTCAATGAGTGAATAGTCAAAAAACGGTTAATCAATAATACTTAACAAGTTATCAACGGAAATATGCCGCAAAAATAAGATTTCTGCAACTAGTTCGCTAAATATTAACTTAGTTTTCACAAAACTATTTCACGAAAGTGTAAAAGGGAACAATCCCTTGCAGGATGATGTTGTAAATCCTGCGGAATAGCTGTAGTTTTGCAATCTGTTATAAAAAAGCCAATTAGAATAAGATGTTTCCAAAATACGATGTGATTGTAGTAGGTGCTGGACATGCTGGTTGTGAAGCCGCTGTTGCTGCCGCGAATATGGGTTCGAAAGTGCTTTTGGCAACGATGAATATGAACACCATTGCACAAATGTCTTGTAATCCAGCTATGGGTGGTGTTGCAAAAGGGCAAATTGTGCGTGAAATAGATGCACTTGGTGGATATTCAGGCATTGTAACGGATCATACAATGGTTCAATTCCGAATGCTCAACCGTTCCAAAGGTCCTGCGATGTGGAGTCCACGCGCACAAAGTGATCGCATGCTTTTTGCCAATAAGTGGCGTATGATGTTAGAGGCACATCCCAATGTGGACTTCTGGCAAGAGATGATTACCGGTATTGTCGTGAAAGATGGTCGTGCAGTGGGTGTACACACTGGTATGGGCTTAGAGATTGAAAGTCACTCTGTGGTATTAACCAATGGAACCTTCCTAAATGGTCTCATCCATATTGGAGAAAAGCAATTTGGCGGTGGTCGTGCTGGTGAAAAAGCAGCTAAAGGCATTACCGAGCAATTAGTACAATTAGGCTTTGAATCTGGGAGGATGAAAACCGGCACGCCTCCGAGAGTGGATGGCCGTACGTTGAATTGGGATCGCATGGAAATTCAAGCAGGTGATGAAGCCCCTAGTCAATTCTCTTATACAGATACACCGAAGTTGAAAAAACAGCTTCCTTGTCATATCACTTACACTAGTCCAAAAGTACATGACCTTCTGAAAGAAGGCTTTGATCGTTCACCAATGTTTAATGGACGAATCCAAGGTTTAGGTCCAAGATACTGTCCATCTATTGAGGATAAGATCAATCGTTTTGCAGGTCGTGATCGCCATCAATTATTTGTGGAGCCAGAGGGTTGGGAGACTTGTGAAATTTATGTCAACGGATTCTCTTCTTCTTTACCAGAAGATGTGCAATACAAGGCATTAAAAGAAGTACCTGGCTTTGAAAACATGAAGATGTTCCGTCCTGGATATGCTATTGAATATGATTTCTTCCAACCGACACAGTTACGTCCATCTTTAGAAACTCGTTTAGTTAAGAATCTATTCTTTGCGGGCCAAATTAATGGGACAACGGGTTATGAAGAAGCTGCTAGCCAAGGCTTAATTGCAGGTATGAATGCGCATTTGGCAATCCATGAAGAAGAACCATTTATTCTGAAAAGATCAGAAGCATACATCGGCGTACTGGTGGATGATTTGGTCAACAAAGGTACCAAAGAGCCATACCGGATGTTTACTTCTCGTGCAGAATACCGCATTTTGCTTCGCCAAGATAATGCGGATTTGCGCTTGACGCCATTGGCACAAAAAGTAGGCGTACAAGGAATGGAAGATCGCATGACAAGAGTAAATGAAAAAGAACAAGCCGCAACGGATATTGAAAAATTCTTTGCAAAACTAAGCGTTACGCCTGATCAACTCAACGGCTACTTAGAAACATTAGGTAGCTCAAAATTGAAGCAGCAAGTGAAATTGCATGGAATTTTGCTGAGGCCGCATGTCAAAATAGAAGGTTTACGTACTGCACTGCCAGTAGTGGATGAGTTCTTGAGCAAATACACGCAAGAAACACTAGAATTAGCAGAAATTAACATGAAGTACGAGGGCTACATTAAAAAAGAACAAGAGATGGTCGATAAGATGAATCGCCTAGAAGCAGTTCGCTTAAGTGACAATTTTGACTATGCTCAGCTAAAGTCCCTTTCTTCAGAAGCAACCGAAAAATTAAGCAAACTGCAGCCTCGTACCATCGGGCAAGCAAGTCGTATCAGTGGTGTTTCGCCTGCTGATATTTCTGTGCTTCTTGTGCATATGGGACGATAGATTTGTGAGTTTGAGAAAGAAGGAGTTTGTGAGTTATGATAAATACACCTTATTCAATAAATCTCAAGCTCACAAAGGCTCAGTGGATTCTTAATCAGATATCTTCACTAGATTAGCTAAATTTGTTATCCCTGATTTTGTTTCTAATCGTAGTAAGTAGCTTCCACTTGGCAAATGACTAACATCAATGACTAATGGAAAATCTAATGCTAGCGTCTTTGACACCAACTTTCCATTCATATCAAAGATTTCGACTTGACCAGTGGTCACCTTTTCCATATTTATCTGAACGAAATCAGTAGTTGGATTAGGGAAAATTTTCCAATCCGTTACTTCCTTTTGGGTAAATTCTATTCCATCGACATTTGCGAAAGCAGTTTTACACCTTACTACACCACATCTACAAAAGCAATTTGTACCTATCATATCTTTATTAGATACCACTTCTATTTGAGCTAAATTATAGGTAGCAAGAGGTAATATGATGAAGTCATCTACCATTACTTCCTCTTTGGACAATAGCAGTTCTTCATAACCAATATAAGAGATTTTTAATTGATCCCATTGACTTTCGTCAAATATAAAATCACCTTCCTGACTAGTCGAAATACCTTTTACGAATTGACCATCTTTTAAAGCAACTACATTAGCTCCAATCAGAAATTCGCCATCTTGACCAACGACCCAGACCTGTTTTTGTTGAGCGATAGTGTTGGTGCCTAAACATAAAAACAATAAGTAGTTAGGCTATAAAATTGGTATAATAAAATTTTAGTGTCCCTACAAAAATCATGCGTAACTTTTCTATCGTCAGTTTCTTATGATTTTCGTAGGGACAATTTTATTATACAAGCAATTTTGACTAGCCGCTTAAGAGTAAATAATTTTTCATAGCAAACGTTTTATAGAGAAATATAAGGTTTGCTATTAGGATGCAAAGGATGGCTTATTTACACAAAAAGGCTTTTCTTATTCCATACAACTCAAGGCTAAGATCTTGACAAATAATAAACCATACCACTCGAATAAAAATTGGATAATACTACATTACCTTTTCTATTTTAATTTGATACCCAATAGAAGGCGCCATTAATTTTGTTTTAATGCCAAATTTTTAAAACAAAAAGTTGTATATTTGAATCGCAATTTACGGTACTAGACGTGAAGTCTTCTGCGTTATACAGTACCGAAGTTGAAGGAAACCTTCAAGCATCATTAAGAATTAGACCTAAGGATGAAAGAGCAGCTGGCAAATATCTCTGAAAAAATTAAACAAAGTTTTCAAAGTCTTAGCAAAGGCATACGAACTTACTTCAAAAACCAACCTAAGTGGAAAATTGTATTACACTTTGGCCTGATTGGCTTTGCTGCTGTATTTGGCTTTATTCTAAGCCTGACGATTTTTACTTATCAAGGCTCTTTTGGTAAAGTTCCTGGCTATCAAGATTTAAAGGAAATTCGCAATTACAATGCTTCTGAAGTATACGCAGAAGATGGTGATTTATTAGGGAAATACTATATCGAAAACCGAGTAAATGCAGACTTTGAGGAAATTTCCTTAAATGTCATTAATGCGTTGATCGCTACAGAAGATGCACGTTTCTTTGACCATAAAGGCATTGATTACCGCGCATGGATCAGAGTTTTGTTGAGAACGGTTATTCTTTCCGATAAGGCTGGTGGTGGTGGCAGTACTCTTAGTCAACAATTGGCCAAAAATCTTTATCCAAGAAAATCTCATCCTGCTTTTTCGATTATGATCAATAAGATCAAAGAAATGATCATTGCTCGTCGATTAGAGAAGTTGTATTCTAAAGAAGAACTATTACGTCTTTATCTAAATACCGTTCCTTTTAGTGAAAATATCTTTGGTGTGAAAGTGGCTGCGCAACGATTTTTTAACAAAACACCAGATGAACTTGAGCCTCATGAGGCTGCAGTATTAGTTGGTATGCTAAAAGCAACCACTACTTATAATCCTATCAAAAACCCAGAGCGCTCTCTTCAAAGGCGAAATGTAGTGCTACATCAAATGCTCAAATACAACTACATTGATTCCCTTGCTTATAAAGAATATGTTGAAAAACCAATTGAATTAAGCTATTACAAAGAGGGTAATAACGAAGGGATCGGCACCTATTTTCGAGAACATCTAAGGCTAGAACTAGAAGAAATTCTAAAAAATTATAGAAAACCAGATGGTGGAAAATATAACCTTTATACAGATGGACTAAAAATTTACACCTCTATCAATGCTAGCATGCAGCAGTATGCGGAGCAAGCTGTCGCTGAAAATATGCCTAAGCTTCAAGCTAATTTCTATAAAGATTGGAAAAAACGCGATCCGCTAAAGCGTAGCCAACTCCTCCAAAAAGAAAAGAAAAAATCTAAGAGGTATCAATCGCTAAAAACTAAAGGCTATTCCGAAACACGTATAGATACTATTTTCAATCAGAAAATGTCTATGACTATCTTCAATTGGGATGGTGATCGAGAAGAAAAAGAAATGAGTGCCATAGATTCTATCCGCCATTATCTAACCCTTCTACACACTGGTTTATTAGCTGTAGAACCTGGCACTGGACTTATCAGAGCCTGGGTTGGTGGTGTTGACCATGAATTTTTTCAATATGATCATGTCAAATCGAAACGTCAAGTAGGCTCTACTTTCAAGCCTATCGTATATGCTTGTGCACTAGAATCAGGTATGATGCCTTGTGAATATACCTCCAACCAACGTGTACGATATGAGAAATATAATAATTGGGAACCTCGCAACTCCGACGGGGAATATGGCGGCGTATACTCTATGGAAGGTGCTTTGAGTAAATCGATCAATGTTGTTACTGTTGAAGTATTGGAAAGAGCGGGAATAGATGAAGTCATCGAACTAGCCAAGGATATGGGAATAGACAGTAGTATCCCTGAAGTGCCTGCCATTTCATTAGGAGCAGTAGATGCTAGTTTGATGGAAATGGTTAAGGTCTACTCTACTTTTGCCAATAAAGGGAAAACTCCAGAGCTGCACTATCTCGATCGAATTGAAACAGCAGATGGAGAGCTTATTGCAGAATTTAGTCGCCCTAATCCACAAAGCTTCCGTCAATCACTTTCGCCAAACTATAATGAAGTTATGGTGAAAATGATGGAAGCAGTAGTTGATAGTGGAACAGCTAAAAAACTTAGATATACTTATGGCCTACGCAATGATATTGCTGGAAAGACAGGAACCACCCAAAATCAATCTGATGGTTGGTTCCTAGGGTTTACGCCTAAAATTTCGGCAGGTGTTTGGGTTGGCGCAGACCACCCAGAAGTTCATTTCCGTACCCTATACAGAGGTCAAGGTGCTAGTACTGCTTTACCTATTTGGGGCTCTTTTATGAAAAAAGTACATACGGATAAACAGTTTAAATCATGGAAAAGAGCTTCATTCCCTGGAGTAACAGATACAACGCTAGCATTGATGCAATGCCCTCACTACTTGGAAGAAATGCCCATTATGGTGAACTACTGGGAAGAAGAATACGAAAAACCTAGCCTTTTCAAAAGGCTCTTTGGTAGAAAAAGTGGCGAGACAGAAGTAACGCCAGGTAGCGATACTTACATCAATGTCCCGCCAAGAAAAGCAGGCGAAACCCAAGCTGATTATGGCGAGCGCATCCAAGAAATCCGCGAAGAAAAGGTCGAGGATGCCAAAAAGCAAGAAAAGCGAAAAAAATTCTGGAGCAAACTGCTTTTTGGAAAGAAGAAAAAAGAAGGGGAACAATAAGAATTGAAGCTAACCATTAGCTTATAACATTTACAGGTAGTATTGCACCAATAATGATTAAAGATTCCCCTAGTACCGCATTTGACGAAAAGTCAAATTGATTCTTGGATGTTTTACCTTTTTGGTTGGAGGCAGGCGATGTAACCAATGGTTTTGCGTAGTCCCTTTCATCACCAATAGACTGCCGCTCTCTAGGACAACAAAGATCGTTTCTTTTGTACGCTTATGCTTAAAAGCAAACTTTCGCGTTGCGCCAAAAGTAAGGGAGGCAATCGTCGTAGGTGTACCTAATGCTTTTTCATCATCGCTATGCCAAGCCATACCTTCACTACCATCGTGATAAAGGTTGAGCAGGCAGGAATTATAGCTTGCCATCGTAAGCTGCTCTACTTTCTCTTTTAACTCCAGTAAACTATCCGTCCAGGCTAAGGCTGTTTTTGTAACGTTCGAATAGGTATAAAGAAAATTTTCATTAGCATACCATGCTACTTTGCGCTTAGTGATGATATGCTTTCCAAACATATAAGCTTCATCGTGCTCCCACTCTATTTCTTGTTGTAACTTTTCGAAGTACCGCTTGGAATCATCATAAGGGAATACAGCTCCATGATAATTCACTTCGCCATCGTATGGTAATAAGTTATTAGAAGTGTTAAATAAATTCATTTTTCTTGTTAAGTAGTTGGGCTAGAACCTGTCTGCCTATGGCTGAAATTTATTATACAAGCAATTTTGACTAGCCGCTTAAAAGCTATTTCCATGCAATCAATACATAAAAGATCATCTATTAATTCAGGGTTGAAAAATACTCCACCCATTCACTTTATTCTTTCTAAAGAGCAAAGTACAGCTCATTCTAAATTTTTAAGTATCTGTCCTTTGAGCAAAAATAAAACTATAGACTTAGCATTATTTTTGCCCCATCCTTACATTTTCCACAAATTGATCATTCAAATAAGCTCTATACAAAAGGTATGTATGATTTACAAAAAACTATGAAGAGTTGGTGACAGGCTACCCAACTTTTTATTGGTAAAGGATATCCCTGAGTCACCAAGTCCGATTACTACGGATTATTTATTTTACACTATACCTTCAATATTTTCGATATACTTATAAGCAGAGCCCGTATTCAATAACACCACACTTTCATCCGCTTTTACCCAATCCATTGCTCTTAGCTTTTTCAGGGCTTCCCATACTGCTGCGCCTTCCGGTGAAACAAATATTCCTTCATTCTTGGCTATCTCTTTTATCCCATTTCTCATATCCTCATCTGAAACTGTAATAGCATAGCCATTACTTTCTTTCAAAGTCATCAATATCAGACGATGTCCAAAAGCAGCTGGTACCCGCAACCCATTAGCAATTGTTACATCTGGATTTTCATAAATGCCTGCTGTATCCGATCCTGCTTCAAATGCTTGAACAATTGGATCACAAATATCCACCTGTACAACGACCATTCTTGTTTTAGCAGGTTCAATCCAACCCAATTCAGCCATTTCTTTAAATGCTTTCCAGATGCCGATTAATCCAGTACCTCCTCCTGTTGGATAAACCACTACATCAGGCGTTTTCCATTCCATTTGCTCTGCAATTTCATAGCCCATAGTCTTTTTTCCCTCAATGCGGTAAGGCTCCTTTAAAGTCGAAACATCAAACCATTGCCCATCGACGTTATCCTTTTTTAATTGTGCCCCACAATCTTTGATAGTCCCATCAATCGTAGTCACTTTTGCCCCCATGATTTTACAATCCATCTGAAAAACCAAAGGTGTCGCTTCTGGCATATAAACATAAGCATCCATACCTGCTTTGGCACAATAAGCACTTGTTGCGCTACCCGCATTCCCTGCCGTTGGTAAACTGATGGCCGTCAAACCATATTCTTTGGCCTTGGAAATGGCCATTGATAAACCTCTTGACTTAAACGAACCTGTCGGATTCACACCCTCATCTTTGATATAAACATTAGGCATACCAATGGTTTCTCCCAATTTTGGCACATGTAACAATGGCGTCATTCCTTCCCCTAAACATACAATGTTCTCTTCCTTTTCTACTGGAAGTACTTCTTTATAGCGCCACATAGTAGATTTGCGAAATTTCACCATATTTTTATCCAAGCCAGGAGAAAGATCATATCTAGCTACTAATGGCGTATTACAATCATCTTTGGTACAATAGGTCTGAACTTGATCTTTGTTATAGATTTCCCCACAATATGGGCATTCCAAGTGCGTAAAACGGCTGTTTATCATAATTGATCGCGTTTAAAAGATTAGGTTTTACCGAAATATCATTATTTTGAAGCTAGTCTTAATAAGAAGGTCTAAAGAATGATATTAATACATTTTCATTTCACCAAAATCTTAAAAACGAACTACTTAACAGAAGTTTCGGAGCATTAATTTGGTGAAATCTTCAAAAATGGCATCATACTGTATAGCTCAACTACCTTATTAAAGCAATAAATAACATGAGCTAGCTTGTGTTAAATATAAAACCAAGATTCAATTATGAGATACTTTTTTATAGTACTTCCACTAATTTTATTTATTAATCGCCCGCTTTCAGCACAATCTTTTACCTTGGACGAAATTCTATCTGCTCCTTATGTAAATGATTTAACCAGTAGTCCTCATGAAGATCGAATTGCTTTTGAGGTCAATGAAAGAGGTGTTAGGAATATATGGACAGCCACTCCTTCTTTTAGTAGGACTAGGAAATTAACGAACTATCAAGAAGATGATGGGAGAGAATTAAGTCAAATTCATTTTGCTCCTGATCGTAAGACCCTATACTATGTAAGAAATGGTGGTCTTAATCAAAAAGGGGAATTTCCAAATCCTAATTCCGATCCTGATGGTGCCTATCAGCGTATCTTTAGCGTCAATTTTGAAAACCTAAGTGATCCAAAGTTTATTACTTATGGTCATCATCCACAGGTTTCGCCTGACGGCAAAAAACTAATGTTTAACAGAAGAGGTGTAATCCATGTCATTGAGTTAGATGAAAAAATGGATAAGCCTAATATTCTATTCAAGGTGAGAGGCAGCGTCAGTAAAGCGAGCTGGTCAGAAGACAGTCAAAAAGTACTTTTCCAAAGTAATCGCAATTCACACAGTTTTGTGGGTATTTATCATATTACAGAGGATAAAATTGAGTGGATTTCACCAAGTGTTGATTTTGATACTCATCCTATTTGGTCTCCTGACAACAAAAAGGTAGCCTTCATACGTAGCCCAAGCCGTAAAAAGGATGAACTCAGAAATATCATGAGTAATAATGCTTTTTCCATATGGGTTTTTGATACCGAAACAAAAGAATCTATTACAGCTTGGGCATCACCAAATGACCTTGCAGGTGGGTTTGCACAATACTACCCCAGCCATCCACTACGCTGGGCTTCAGACAAACGACTTGTCTTCTATTCAGAACATAGCGGATGGATGCATATTTATGCACTGGATTGGGCCTCAGGAAAACTTACTGATCTAACTCCAGGAGACTGTGAAGCAGAGCATAGCGCACTATCGCCAGATGGCGAGTTCATAGTCTACAGTAGTAACTGCAAAGACCTCAATAGCCGTCAACTCTGGAAAATCAAGACTGATAATAAAAAAGACAAGCAATTAATCGCTCAAAAAGGGGTTATTCAAACAGATCCTGTGATTTCCTCAAAGGGCAACTGGGTCCTTTTTAGAAAATCAGACGCTTATAGCCCCACTGGGATAGGAGCAGTGAAATCTACAGGAAAAAGTTATCGTCAAGTACATCCAGACCGATTAGGCAAAAAATTTCCTAAGAAAAAAGATTTAGTACAAGCTTATAATGAGGTGATTTATGCTGCTGATGGGCAAAAAATCCACGTCCAAATTTTCGAACCCAAAGATATCAAGGTTGTAGATAAGCGTCCTGCTATCATTTTCATGCATGGTGGCCCAATTCGTCAAATGCTTCCAGCATGGCATTATAGTGCCTATTATGCCAATGCTTATGCCATGAATCAATACTTATGCTCTAAAGGATATATTGTTCTTTCTGTGAATTATCGAGCTGGGATCGGTTATGGCCGCGATTTTAGACTTGCGCCCAAGCAAGGTCCAAGAGGGGCATCTGAATATCAGGATATTGTTGCAGCAGGTAAATATTTAGCTTCTAGAATCGATGTTGATCCAAAAAAAATTGGCCTATGGGGAGGCTCTTATGGCGGATACCTTACTGCTATGGGATTAGCAAGAAACCCTGAACTTTTCGCAGCAGGGGTTGACATTCATGGCGTACATGACTGGGCATGGCGAGGAAGAGATTTTGTCCCAGGCGGAGCTTGGGGAATTACAGAAGAATTAATGAATTTAGCCTATCAGTCTTCCCCTGTTGCTGATCTGTCAAAATGGCGAGCACCTGTATTATTGATTCATGGTGATGATGATCGTAACGTCATGTTTGAGCAAACCATTGATTTGGCCCAACGCTTGCGCGAACAAAATGTACCTACCGAACTCTTAGTTTTACCAGATGAGGTACATGGTTTTTTGAGATATACGTCTTGGCTACAAGTTTTTCAGGCAACTGATGATTTTTTTGAACGAAATTTGAAGTAAACTTCTGGATTTAATGCACAGTTAAGATCATAAGCTTACTTTTGCAATTCATTAAAAACAACCATTATGCCCTATCAAAGTAGAATGCGTAACTATAAGAGTAGAAGAGAACGCTTGGAGCAATCCACTCGCAATATTCGTATCATCTTCATTTTTGCTATCATCGCTTTGGCCGTGTATATTTTCAAAGAACGCCAAGAAATCTGGGCTTGGCTAAAAACTTATTTCTATTAAGCTGACTGATTAAGTACACTGTGTAAAAGCCAAATGTTTAATAAAACAAATGGAGCTTTATGCGTTCAGGTTCTTTAATGGACTAAAAGCTATGCAACGACTCAAATAGTTGTAATTAGCGGATACGACTTTCGGTAGTTCAATACTTCAGTATAATAGTGCCTTTATCGACTGTATACAATAAGTAGTTTGCCCGAAACTGTGCCTGCCAGCAGGCTGAAATTGGCACAATAAGACTCAGCTATAGGCAAACAGGTCTTTACATTCACTCAAAAACCATACGTAACTTTCCTATCGTCAGTTTCTTAAAATTTTTAAGCTAACAATCTTATTGTACAAGTAATTTTTTTGTCTAAGCACTGAGGCTATTTTACTACATGAACACAGATATATCCTTAAAGAACCGCTTTTACAAGCATTGCCAAGCAATGGTATCCAAGATCATGTTCAAATTCCCTACTAATTGGAAACAAAGGCTCTGAGAACTATGGCGTTCGATTGGAGCGATCCTTAGGCTCCATTACAAATCCTAAGCCTAAACCCTACCTTTACCGGTAGGCAGGCTCAAATCATTCATTCTACCTTTGTATGAAATTTAAACCTACTCTAACTGGATTCAGTAGATTCTAATAAATACACAAAGATATACAGCTTTATTGCAGGGAAAGAAAAATTTTGAATTGACTATGCAGTATAACCTATTCTTTGGCGAGAGGCTCTCTAAGCGAGTATTGATATTATCGATCTAAATGTTCTATAATAGAATCAATACTATCGCGGATACGTTCAACTTTTCTCTCCAATTGAAAAATCATAACTTTTCTAAAGTCTTCAATTTCTGTAAAAGCCCTATGGTAATCTAATTGTTTGATGAGCTTTTTTAGCCTTATCTCTAATTTAGCTAATTCCCATAGAGTTTCATTTTCGCGGACAAGTTCATCGACAGACTTGTCGTCAAGATATTTATTCTTGGCATCCATATGGGGGAATTTTAATTTATGTTCTACCGTAACTAAAATTACACTTTATTATGGAAAGATGCCAATATAAAAGAGAACGGTAGCTAAATTTAAGGGATAGGCAAAATGCTAACGTAAAAAAAGCAGCCAATCTGAAAAATCAGAGGCTGCTGAAAAAACCAACTTCAAAAGGGGGTTAGCGATTTTTATGTATTTTTATAATAAATTATTTCATATTGATGATTCTGTGGTAGTACACATGCTTCTCTAATTCTGTCCATTTACAGAAATAACCATCAAAAAAGTGAACCGAACTAGGTTTGAATTAATAGGGATGAGATTGTCGTAAGGAGAAATCTCATATCATACAAAGCTGAAGGATCAATTCCTTTTCAACTATAAGTTACAATCTCGATAAATTGGCACAACAAAATTTCAGCCAGTATTTGATCGTTTAAAACCTTCTAATCATTATGCACTACTTTCCTATCGTCAGCAATTCACTATTTTTGGCCTGAGTTTTTATTGTGTATGCAATTTTATCTAAATCCTTATATTAATCAGTTGATGGAAGGTGTAAATTTATGCTACGTAAGATAAAAGTATAACCTTTTGATTTTAAAGGCAAGTATCAGCTTGTTAAAAATTACATAAAAAGCTCATATGGTCTTTTTCTTTACGCGATTTCTGCAATTTTGGAACTAAAAACGTACTCTACATTTTTTGATAACCAATATGTATGCCACTTAGCTAGTTCTCTCTTCTTTTATTCGTGCTTTTTCGAAACATGAGAGTCATTCCAACCCAATTAACTAATTCATAGTTCTTACTGATAAGGTATTGATATGAATCTTCTTTCTGTATATCTGTAAAATTATCCTTTTGAGATTCGATAGCAATTAGTGTGGGTGAATATTTTTTAAAATCGAGAGATGACAAGACATTGTAATCAAAGCCTTCCACATCAATACTCAAAAAATCAATTTCTTGATTGAAAAACGGGCTTTCATCAATAATTTGGGTTAAAGGTTTTGATGTAGTTGTCTTCTTGATGTATTGATATTTTTTTCCATGCTTATTTTTTACAAACTCCTCATCCATGGTGATGGTAGGAGTATAAAAGCCATTAGACCAATAAGATACTACACCTTTTTGTTGACTTACAGCGGAACAGACATTATGATCTTGTGACCTTAACCATCTAAAACCTTCAATTTTAATATCATCAATGTCAATATTTATTCCACGCCAGCCCATTTTATACAACACATATGTATTATTATACTTTATTGGATGAAAACATCCTACATCGATATATGTACCTTTTTTCTCTTTTTGAAAAAAGTTTTTTATAAAAATATCTTCTCCCATCTGACCATAATGAGATGATTTATTTTTACTGAGAAAAAGTTTTCTCAAAAGGAATGCTTTCCTAAAAAACCAGTTTTCAGCTATAGCAGGTGAAATATGCGAATGGTTAAAACTCATAATAAACAATTTTAGATGCAAACTTGTCTCGTTAAAGGAAAATAACTGGACATAAAACATTTCAGGCCGAGACATCTTTATTCCTTCCACCAAAAGAATACATGATAATTCCACCTGTCAGGAACATTGGTAAAGAATAGATCGCTGCAGGTAATGACATATCAGCGTTTTGTAGGATACTACTTGCGATAACGATAGCTAGTGTTCCATTTTGGATACCTGATTCGATAGCAATCGAAAGCGTCTGAGGCAAATTTAGCTGTAAGGCTCTAGCAATAATATAGCCTGTAAGCATTGTAATGACATTTAGCGTAAGCGTAGCTAAACCTAGTTTACCAATATTCTCCTGTAATATATCTAAATTGGTAAATACAATACCTAAGAATATCAATACAAAAATAACTGTCGAAGCTGTACGCGCTGGCTTTTCCATTCTATCCGAAAACTCAGGTAATCTCTTTCGGATAAACATCCCTAAAGAAACGGGCAGAACAGTAATGCCAATAATTTGCACAATCGTTTTTACGATCGGCAGTTGAATTTCTTGATTTTCACTCATGAAATAACCAAGAGCAAAGTTTACAATTAATGGTATCGTTAGCACTGTAATAAAGCTCGTAACAGCTGTTAAGGAAATTGAGAGTGCAGTATCTGCTTTAGCAACATGACTAATTAAATTGGACGTAACCCCTCCCGGACATGCAGCGAGGAGCATAAATCCAACGGAGAGTATCGGATCCATTTTAAAAATAAACAATAACAAAAATCCGATAATAGGTAACAAAACGAGTTGATTAACAATCCCAATAGCAAAAGCTTTCGGATACTTAACCACATTTCTAAAATCTTGTATAGTTAGCGACAAGCCCATTCCCAACATGATAATAAATAGGGATGCGGGAAGGATAAGGGTAGTAAGGATTCCAGACTCCATAAAGTTTTTATTTACGTTTGGCTTTGGATATTTTTCTAAAAATAGTAATTTAATACCTAAAACTGACTCAGCGTCAAAAGATATGTCATACAAATTAATTGACCAAGCTGTTGAACAGCGAAAGGGAGAAGAGCTAGATACTCAAGTATTGCTTCAGTACCTCAACCAACAGTTGGGAAAATCAGAAACCAGTTTAGCGATCTATCAATTTCCAGGTGGTTTTTCCAATCTCACTTATCTTTTGAAGTGGGGAGGCAAGGAGATGGTACTTCGTCGCCCTCCTTTTGGTGCAAAAATCAAATCTGCGCATGATATGGGCAGAGAATATAAAGTTTTAAGTTTATTGCTTCCGCATTATGCAAAGATACCAGCCCCTCTAATTTATTGCCAAGACGAATCAGTCTTAGGTGCGCCTTTTTATGTAATGGATAGGGTATCAGGCATGATTTTAAGAAATCGCAAGCCAAAAGACTTAGCCCTTTCTCCTGAGTTAATGCAAGGCATCTCCAAAGCTACCATAGACAATTTGGTACACCTTCATCAAATCGATTTACACGATAGTGGTCTAATTGATTTAGGGAAACCGGAAGGATATACAAAAAGGCAGGTAGAAGGCTGGATTAAACGTTATCGAAATGCGCAGACAGATGATATTGCCAATATGGATGCCTTAGAGCCTTGGTTAAGGGCTCACATGCCATCAGAAAGTCCCACATCATTCATCCATAACGACTACAAATATGACAACTTGGTTTTGAATCCTAATAATCCTAAAGAAATCTTAGCAGTTTTAGATTGGGAGATGTCTACAGTAGGTAATCCCTTCATGGATTTAGGCACGACTCTAGCTTACTGGGGAGAATCAAAGGATACAGAATATATGCGCTATTTTTCTTTGACTTGGCTAAAGGGGAATTTTAATAGACAAGAGGTAGTTGATTACTATCAAGAGAAAATGCAAAAAGAAATCAAGGACATTGTCTTCTATTATGTATTTGGCCAATATAAGCTAGCGGTAATTGCACAACAAATCTACGCACGATATAAGAAAGGCTTAACGAAGGATCCTCGTTTTGCACTTCTTTTGTATGGTGTGCAGTCATGTGCAGAAGCAGGTGCGAAAGCTATTGAATTAGATCGAATTAGCCAACTCCATTAAGCATAAGTAGTTTGCCCGAAACCGTGCCTTCCGGCAGGATGAAATTTTATTATACAAGCAATTTTGACTAGCCGCTTATCTTTTTCACTATTTATTAAAACCGATTCATCATGGCAGCTGTAAAAAATCCAAGTATCCAATTGCCAGAAAGTATTAAGCAATTGATTCCCAGTTTTGATTCGATTGAAGAGGAACGACAGCATCGAAAAATCAGGCTGGCCGCTGCTCTACGTGTATTTGGCAAGTTTGGATTTTCGGAAGGTGTTGCTGGTCATATTACGGTACGAGACCCTGAATATAATGACTGCTTTTGGGTAAACCCTTTCGGCATGTCTTTTAATCGAATAAAAGCTTCTGATTTAATTCTAGTAAACGAAAAAGGGGATGTAATAGAGGGAAAATTACCTGTAAACAAAGCTGCTTTTGCAATTCATTCACAAGTACATGCAGCACG
The DNA here is from genome assembly GCA_022448955.1 of Saprospiraceae bacterium. Taxonomy (GTDB): domain Bacteria; phylum Bacteroidota; class Bacteroidia; order Chitinophagales; family Saprospiraceae; genus JALEHC01. The sequence continues at coordinate 5,822 of JAKVCU010000123.1, read as the reverse complement.
CCCTGACGTCATTGCAGCTGCGCATGCCCATTCGGTATATGGTAAAGCATGGTCTTGTTTGGGTAGATTATTAGATCCAATCACACAGGATGCCTGTGCTTTTTATAAAGATCACGGTTTATTTGATGATTATACAGGAGTGGTAAATGAGTTAGAAGAAGGTCAGCGTATTGCAAAGGCTTTGGGTGAGATGAAGGCTATAATTTTGAGAAACCATGGTTTATTAACTGTAGGTCAAACAGTAGAAGAAGCCGCTTGGTGGTTTATAACAATGGAAAGAAGTTGTCAAGCGCAGATATTAGCAGAATCAAGCGGTAGTGCTGTTACAAAGATCGACGATGGTATTGCATTAAAAACAAGAGATACAGAATTAGGGTTTCCTTTCGCGGGTTTTTTTCAGTTTATGCCTATCCTTCAGGATATTATGCATGAATGTCCTGAATTAGTAGAGTAGCGATCATTCTAACTGAAAAAATTTTAAAATTCTGGGGTTGCTTCTAATATTGCTTGCTTTTGGTAATCGTACTCAATTTCATCATTTAGGATATCTTGAACCATTTTCATGGTATAACGCCTCCAGTCTTCGACACCTACTCTAAATATAGTGGACTTCCCCCTTTCACTGTTGGATGCATTGAGCGTCATGTAGCCTGTAAGTAGAGCCCAAGCAGAGAGGTAAAGCAAAATTGGATTGCGCTGATTTTTGATGCTACCATCCTTTTGTCCTCTTTCAATTTCTTTGGTAACGATGGATAATGGGAGGTTATTAATGTCTAAAATTTTGCGGTAATAAATACTGTCTTCAAGCGCTTCTCTAATTTTATCTTTTGCAAGCTTTTGTTGATTTGAAGAACGTATTAAAGCAATAAAATTCATGATTAGCTCAAAGTAATAAGGATGCTCTTCGGCAAATTCCATTGCAAATTTGAACAGTTCGGAAGTGGTTTCAAAGCCACTTTTATATTTTACAGATTGGAGGCAATAATAATGACGATCGAGTAAGACTTGCCATGCGCGGTGAGTCACCGCCATGTAGAGGTTTTCCTTACTACTAAAGTAAAAATAAACAGACCCTTTGCTCATCTGTATTTTGTCTGCTATTTCGCCCATAGTAGCATTCCGAAAACCCACTGTAGAGAAGACTTTCTCTGCAGCATCGATAATTAAGTTTTCTTTAGTAATACGCTTAGTGCGATTCATTTTGCTTGACTTTTAGCGGTAATCTCAATAGTTATGTGTTTAATCAGCCTCGGATGGGAAGGGAGTTTCATCTTATGGCTAATACACCTGATATAACCCTGGGGTTATGCAGAGTATAATCAGTATAAATTTTATTAGGCAAGCTTGTAATTATTTTGTTCTAATTTTTATCCAACAGATATGTAATTCGTTGTCAAGACGTACATTGGATCGATCTAAACAAAAAAGTTGGAGAGTGTAAATTGTTAGTTAATAGATTTTTAGGCAAAAAAACTCTCCAGTGTAAACTTAAAATTATTTTTCTGTATCTCTTTATTTTCTATGCAATATTTTAATTGGAAGACAATTTTTTCATTTCTACGACTTTTCCTGAATCGTTTTGACTTTCGTCTAAAAGTATTCCATTCAAAACATGCCAGATATAAGATTTCCAGTCTTTTACAGGCACTTTAAAAATCGTGGCCCGTCCCGATTTGCTATTACTCACATTAAGTGAAGTATAACCGACCACGACAGCCCAAGCTGTCAGGTAGATCATAATTGGATTACGTTGATTCTTTATGCTGCCATCCTTTTGACCTTTTTTTAGTTCTTTTACTACAATAGTCAAAGGCAGGTTATGAATATCTTGAATTTTGCGAAAATATAGCCCATTACGCATGGCTTCGCTCAGTCGATCACTTTTGTGAGGTCGCTCTGCGTTCGCTCTGATAATGGTCATATAATTCATCAATAATTCAAAATAATAGTGATGCTTCTCCGTAAACTCTAAATAGGTATTTAATATACCTAAGACCACTCTTTTCCCATCCGCACGTTTGTTAAGCTCCATACTATCATAGTACATATCTAATAGCGTTTGGAAAGCACGGTAAGTGACTGCCATGTACAGATTTTCTTTGCTACTAAAGTAAAAATATACAGTACCCTTGCTGATACCAATTTCTTTCGCAATACTTTCCATTGTAGCACTAGCAAAGCCTACTGTGGAGAAGACTTTCTCTGCAGCACTAATTATCTGTCTCTCTTTAACACTTCTTTTGGATGAATTCATTGAGACAACTTGGAGGTCTATTTAAAAATATTACTCCATTCAATTTTTTGGGAAGGGATAACACATATTGTATATTTGACAAATATAGTTTTTTTTTGACTCCTAGTCAATTATTTTTATCATAAATCAAATCTTGAGTTACACACAGGAGTTGCTAAGAATGAAAGCTTAACCCATCATTCAATATGCATATACTACATGGAGGCATTATGGAAGTATTACCATGCTAAATTAACCCAAAGTAACTTACTAAATTAATGACACAAAGGGAGGATAGCTTTTTAAGTCGTGTGACGAATTTTGGATTTGCTCAAACAAAATCCAAGATAAAATTGGTCATTCAAAAAATTTTAAAGTTTAATCTCACAATTAGGCAAACCACTCTTCAATTGAGATTCCACAACTAAATAAAGTGGATTTTGCAACAACCAAAGTTTCTCTAACCGCTTTAATTCGAAGAAAGACGTTGGGAGTTGTTTTAATTGATTTGCGATAAAAGAAGCTTCTTTAAGTCGTTGCAACTGACCAATATCTTCTGGAAGTTGGCTGATATTACAATTTTCTAGAGAAAGAATTTGAAGTTGTCCCAACTGCGTAATCGTGCTTAATTCCGATTCCATTTTGCCTAAATCTATCCAATCTAATATCAAAGTCTCGAGGGCATTTAATCTGACAATACTATTAATAGCCTGCAATGGGTTGTTCCCAACATTAAGATAAAATAGTTGATTGATATTAAATTGCTCTAAGTTGAGATTTTCAATTTGGTTATCATAAAGGTTGAGCAATTTCAACTTGGTTGAATGTTGAAGGAAACTTGGAATTTCTGTTAGGAGATTAGCATCTGCTCTGAAAAACTTTAGATAGCGCATTTTCAGCTTAGGCAAATCAAAATTCTTGATCTTATTATTGTTAAGGTATAAGGTAGATAGATACTTTAGTTTTGTTAAAAATGCTACTTCATTAATCCGATTATTCCCTAAGTCTAACTCAGCCAAATCATAGCATCTTAAGAAGGCATGTGGATGTATCTTTTGAATCTGATTTTCCGAAAGGTTGATATATCTCAATTTACTCAAGCCCCAGAGGTTTTCTTCTGTAATTTCTTTAATTTGATTACCTGCTAGGTCAAGCGTTTCTAAGTTTTTCATACTTAGAATGGCTGATGGAATTTCCCTTAAATCTTGATCTCTTAGACGTAAGTTGACCACTTTTTTAGGGTTACGCAGGGCTTCTTTGAGCGAAGTATAAACCATTGCATTAGGAATAATTGTAGCTTCGTTATACTGAGCATTACAAATAGGCAGAATGCAAATTAAGCAGAATAGAAAAGTAAAGGCCTTCATTGTTCTTTTAATAGCTAATTACAAAAGAAATCAATTAAAAGCACTTTATATTGATTGAATAGGTATTCGGAGTGAGTAAATGGACGCTAAACAAGCTCTAATTTTTATGTCTTTCCCAATAATTCTGCTCTTCTATTTCTGCCAAAATAGTCAGATAATTATCATAGCGCAGCTGGCTAATTTCATTGTTGGCAATTTTTTCTTTGACAGCACATTTAGGTTCGTTTCGATGAAGGCAGTTCCCTCCAAATTTACAATTTTCGGAGGCCTCAAAAAACTCTCTAAAATTGTGGGCCACATCCATTGGTTCTAGATTATTGAATGACAATAACTTGATACCTGGCGTATCGATAATATATCCACCAAAGTCTAGGGTATGCATTTCAGCAAATGTAGTAGTATGTTGTCCTTTTCCTGAGGAGTCTGAAATTTCTTTTGTACGGATTTCTAGTTGAGGTTGAAGTGCATTAACTAGAGTCGATTTTCCTACTCCTGATTGACCGCTAAGTAATGTTGTTTTATCCTTTAAAAGGGCTTTGACTTCCTCGAGATTTTGACTTTCTAGGGCCGAGACTCCCAATACTTGATAACCAATATCCTCATAGATATACTTTAGTCCTCCAAAGATTTCTAAATCTTCTTCACTGTAAACGTCTATTTTATTAAAAATAATTGTGGTAGGAATATTATAGGGCTCAGTCATCAACAAAAAGCGATCAATAAACCCTTGTTTTAGATTAGGCTCTACAACAGTGATAATAAGGATAGCTTGATCGATATTACTAGCTAGAAGGTGAAGATCATGCTTTTTTCGTGGAGACTGCCGAACAACATAATTTACTCGGTCTTCAATCACTTTGATAAGGCCTTTTCCATCTTGACCAATTTCTAGCTTTACCTTATCCCCTACTGCTACTGGATTGGTCACTTTCATTCCATTCAAACGAAACTTACCGATGATTCGGCTGTCTATTACACGATTATCCTCTAACCTGACTTGATACCAACTACCAGTTGACTTGATAACTGTTCCTATTTGCAATGTTATTTATTTTTCTATGATTCCTTTTTGCTTCCGCAAATAATATGAGCGACTAGGCTAAATGATCATAAGCCCATTCTCTTATTGACACAGGAAGCTGTGAATAATATACTAACAAAGGAAGACATTTTTTGGCAAAAGCCTACTATCCTTCATTCAAAAGGCCAAACACAAAAAAAGAGAAAGTAGTTCGGAACAATCTTATTTATCAGAATCTACTTCTACAAAAGAAGTAGACTTATTGCCAGCTGCATGAATTGCGTGCGCAATTTCAGTGATTAATTCAGGGTCCTTTTCAATTGCATTACCCACAACCGTAATATCTGCTCCTGCTTTTGCTTTTTCGAAGGCTAACTCTGGTGTCCGTACACCGCCACCAAGAATTAAAGGGGCCGATGTGTTTTCACTAAGCATACGGATCATCTGATTAGAAGCAGGTTGTCGAGCCCCACTTCCGGCATCTAGATATAATAATTTCATACCTAACATTTCACCGGCCATTGCTGTGCACATGGCAATTTCAGGCTTATCAGCGGGGATTGGGGTAGTCCCACTTATATAAGAGACCGTAGTAGGTACACCTCCATCAACCAAGAGGTATCCAGTAGGCAAAATTTCGAGGGCGCTTTTACGCAAATAAGGTGCGGCTATGACTTGTTTGCCGATGAGTAATTCCGGATTACGCCCAGATATAAGGGACAGAAACAAAATAGCGTCAGCATGAAAGCTAATCTGGAAGGTACTTCCTGGAAACAAAATAACAGGAATATCCGAATGCTTTTTTAGCTGTTTCACGCAGGTGTCCAGCTGATCGTCAATAACCAAGCTACCACCCACAAAAAAATAATCTACTTCTGCTTTTGCCGTAAGGCGAAGTAATCGTTGAATATAATGTTGGTCAGCCTTGTCAGGGTCGATAAGCACAGCAAATTTTTTTTCGCCATTAGCTTTCGACTTTATCAGAGAAGAATAAATCATCATGCTTGCATTTCCGTGTGTGCCTTCAGGGGAGGATAATTAAGAAATTGGTTCTACATCAAGGGTTCATTTAAATTAAAAAATCGCCCTAGATAGATAGCCTGAAAAATTGGTACTGACCGCTAGCTGCTTATGGCTGAAGTTTATGGTACAAGCAATTTTGTCTAGGCACTTAAGTAGTTAGGCTAGAACCTGTCAGCCT
>JAKVCU010000122.1 GCA_022448955.1 Saprospiraceae bacterium | reverse complement strand
ATAATACTCAAGATATAGCTTTGGATACTATTTTTTTGGGTTCAGGCCCTTTTAGCAATCCTTTTAATGATAAAATTGCAATGAATGGGTTTATTTCTGGTAACGGAGGATTTCAATTATTTATTTACGACATTCCAAACCAAACAATTTCTGAGCCTTTTGATATCATGCATGAAGCATTTTTTAAAAAAGGATATTCCTCAAACTGGTTAAACGATGAACAACTTCTAGTATGTGGAGCACAAGTTTTAGGTCGATTCTACATAGACAATCAAGATATAGATATTTTCTTCGATCGCTCAGCTCCCGAATGTAGAAATGTACGATATCGAAGAGCAGGTATCCCATTAGGTGACGGAAAGCATTTCCTCCAAATTCGAGAAGAGTTCTTCTTCAATGAAGAGGGCGAGTATCGCCTCCGCAATGATATTATTCGGTATAATATGGAGACGGGTTTGGAGGAGTTGATTGTTTAGGAGTAGTTGGTGGGAAGTGGCTACGCAGGCAAGATACAAAGAAGCAGTGTCAAACATCATTTTAACAAAAACGGCTATTCTCGAGAGAATAGCCGTTAGGATGTATCTTTGTTTAAAATTCTAAATATTTTCTTAAGTCCGCTTCAGAATTTATTTCTTCTTCAATCGGTTGAACTTGGAAGGTATGACTTCCTTTCTTCTGATTGATTCTTTTTAAATCTTCCGGTTTGCAGATAGCAATTTGATCATCGGATGTTACAATCCAAAGTAAGTTTTTGCTATCGCTATTAAATTGGATATCTGATTTATTATTGATGTAGAAACGATAAATGGTATTCTTCGTTTTATCAACTAAATATCCAACTTTTTGATCGATCTTTTCGCCATCAGCTTGCTGGAATGAAGCTTTAAGCGTATAATCAGAAGGAGCGATCAAACGATCGCAGTTCCAAATACCAAACTCATTAGCTTGGAAGCGGTTAACTACTTTTCTTTTTAACAACTTCTGATCTGAAGAAATTTCTGTAGAAGCAGCACTTAATTCATTTAGCTTAGCTAAATAATCATTTTGTGCCTTTTCTCTCTTTTCTGCTGCTTTGGCTTCAATTGCTGCTTTTTGGTCTGCTACTTGAGCTTCCCAAGCTTTTAGTACCTCTTGATAAGCTGCAAGATCAGATTGATAGCTTTCCATTGCGGTGTCATAATCATCTCCCGTTAGAACTGGAATGATATTTAAGTTTACCTGACGTGCTTCATGGATAAGCGTTAATTGATAATCTTGTTCCCCTTTTTTGACCAGCTTAGCATTTTGCCAAACTACGCCAAAAGCTCTTTCATCATAATCAGGATTGTCAGCAGCTACTTGCCAAATCACATTTCCAAATTGATCTTGGAGCAATTGTAATTCTTCTTGACCTTCTTGCAAAATACCATCAAGGATATTCATCTCGAAAGTAGGACCATCATCTGACATAGCTCTTGGCTCGATTGGTGCAACTGGTTTTGGAACACTATTTTCAATTTCTTGCAATGCTAATAAAGCTTCATTATCAATAGCTGCAAGATCATTTAATAACTGTTCTTTAAGTGCTTTGAGTGGTCCTTCTTCTTGTTGCAACTGATCATCAAGAATTTGGATAAGATCTACATTTTGATACACCCAATTTCTACTAGCTGTATCTAATTTGTAGATATTGTATCCAGGAGGAACATTCAAGTTAGGAACATTGATGGTTGAAACTAGTTCTACATCGATGTTTTTGTTAGGTGCCATTTTTACTCTAACACCATTTTGTTCCGCATAAATTTCTACCATACCTGCTGATTCCATTAAGTAAGTTACACCTGCAGAATCATAGGTCATAGGAATACCTGCCATGAAAAAGTCTACATGGTCATGCATTTCGCGATAGAAGATTTCTACTTCACCAGAGATTAGGCTACCATAATCATTCATGAATGCAGCTGCTGGAACTACAATTCTAGAGCCACTTTCATATTCATAAACACCACCCTGATTTACATCTACTTTAAAACTAGCAAATGTAGGTTTGATGTGGTTTAAAGGAGGATTAACATAATCCTGTTGTGCAAAATATTCTTTTTCAGAGAGAGCACTTCCTGAAAAGTCAGGAATACCAATTATTAACAAAGCACCAATTAAGGCCGCCGCAACAGCTCCACTGACATAGTAGAGTTGCCGTATTCGAGCAGGGCGTCTGCGAACGGGCTGGGGTGCCGTTTCCTTCTCTGCTTGGAACTGTGCCAACAAAGCATCAAAGTCTTTGTGCTTGGCGATGTCCTCGCTAGAAGGTGGTTGTTGATTAAATCTTATGTGGTAGTTGTTACTCATTTCTTTTTGGTTTTATTCTGAAAAGAAAAGCTTTATCACCTATTCGTTTCTCATAGTTTTGGTGAGCTTTTTTTTGAGTCTTTCCAGAATACGATAGGTCTTCACCTTGGCATTGCTTTCCGTAATATCAAGTATTTCAGCAATTTCTTTGAACGGTCTTTGTTCAAAGAAGCGTAATTCAATCAATTGCAAGTCTGTCTCTTTCAAGTCATCCAATAGCTGAATGAGTTGATTTCTGTGCAGCTCTGTATCCAATTCTTCCATTTCATCCATCATGTCTGTAACATTAGTATCTTCAATACTAACCACCCTATTCTTTTGAACTTGGCGGAAGTGTTGAGCTACCTCGTTACTTGCAATTCGGTATAACCATGCTGAGAACGGTACACCTTTGAACTGATATTTCTCCAAACGTTGCAAAGCTTTAAGGAACACTTGAGAGCAGATATCAGCTGCCAATTCCTCGCTGGCAGTTCGGCGAAAGATGAAACGAAATATGGGTTCGTAGTAGCGGTCGTATAAGGGACGGAAGCGCGCAGGGTTTTGCTGAGCGGCTTGTATCTCTCGCCACTCTGCCTGCATATCATCCGTAGAAACAGTCTTATCGGAAACGCTCATTCGTACGTTTTTTACAAGGGTACGATTAATTTGTAAATTCGAAAACATCTAGAGCGAATTTTTTCAATTCAAAAAAGATTACCCCGGGGCCTTTACCTAAGGAATGAGCGGATTATTATTCTTTCTCAATTCGTCCTTTTTTCTTGTTTTCGTCGTAGTAATTAAAAATTACTCGTGGTTTTTTAGAGTTAAAACGATCAGCCATTCCTTTTTGGCCTCCGCTACTGAACTGTTTCAATTACATAATGGGAAAGCGACAAAAAGTTACAGATAGGAAAGAAAAAAATAAAAATTTATTTGATGATACTAAGAGTGATTATTTGACTTTTTAGCGTATGTTAAAATTTTATCCAAAGGGAGGATCAATGATTTAAGCCTGCCTACTGGCAGAGTTAGGGTTGAGGCTAAGGTTTTGTGATGAAACTTAGCAAACTAAGTAATTAATCTATCTTAAGCCGATTGACTAGGTGAACTTTTTCATTTTGAGCTGAACGGTATATCCTCTATTATTTTCTAATATTAAATCAGCTTGGATGCGTTTGGCGCGCATTTTTAAGTTTGAAATACCTTGCCCCTTTTTATTACTCCCATTCATTTTAGCTTCATTTTGTCCATTCCCATTATCTTTAATGAGCATTTCAAAATGATATCCTACATTTCCTAATTCTATATTTACTCTGCTTGCATTAGAATGTTTGGCTACATTATTGATTGATTCTTTGTATATAAAATAGAGGTCTTGTCGGATACCGACGGGAATTTTTTGACTCATATCGATTTGTCCAATGTGTAGATCATAATGGATGTTTAGTGGGAGCAGGATATCATCTGCATGCTCTTGCATGCGATTGATAAAATCTTCAATTTTATCCTTCCTAGAGTCAATCGACCAAATTACATCACTCATTTTTGACATGGCTTTTCTAGAAACTTCACCTATTGCGCTGATACGCTTCTGACTGATTTCATCTTTAACTAACATTTGTAGCACATCTGTTTGCATAGCAATACCTGAAAGTAATCCACTAACTTCATCATGAAGATCACTTGATAATTTAGTCCGAAATCTTTCTACCTGTAGCTGCTGTTCTAATTGATACTTAAATATAGCAAAAACGACTCCCAGTAATAGAAGTAAAACTAATAATATAAACCACCATCTTTTGTATACGATTTGTCCAACTTCGATCTTTATGATGGTATCCTGCTTACTCCAATTGCCATTTGAATCAGCACCTTTTAGGTGCAGATAATAAGTACCAGCTGGCAATCGATTATAACGTACATACGGAGTAGTACCTAAAAAACTCCAATCCTTTTCATAACCCTCCAGCCAAACCTTATATTGGTTTTTAGATGGGTTGCTAAACTCAGGAATGGTAAAATGAATTTGGAAGTAGTTATCTAGTGGAGATATATAAAGAGAGGTCTTTTGATCCAAATTGGTTTCCTGTATAATCAAGCTATCTGATTGAGAATTCGACCTAATAAACTTTGTCAATAATACTGGGGGCATTTGTTTGCTTAGTAGCATATCCTTTGGTCTAAAAACATTTAAACCATTCACTCCACCAAAATAATACCGCCCTAATGTGTCTCTGTAAAAGGCAAACCGGTTAAACTCATCATGGCTCAAGCCATCTGATCGATAAAAATTCCGAAATAGTTTATTCGTGACATTAAAATACGAAAGTCCGTTATAGGTACTCAACCAATAGTTGCCGATATCATCCGGTAAAATACCACATATTAAATTGCTAGCGAGGCCATCTCTCTTATCGAATCGTTTTACTTTTTCTGTTTTGGGATCAAAAATATTTAAGCCTTTTGAGGTACCCAGCCAAAGTTTTCCGTCTTTTGCTTCATGAATTACCCAGATCACATTACTGCTTATTCCCGTACTGTTGGGTCCAGCCTTGGCGCTGAAGTTAGTTGTTTTATGTAATGCTTTATCAATTTTGTATAGTCCGCTTTCCGTCCCCACCCACAATAATCGGTCATCTGTTTCAAGAATATATCTCGGCACAGCATTTTTTAAAGGGTTTGTACCTTCTTGATCAACAAATTCGTTGAATTCTTCGGAAGTAGGGCTAAAGCTTGTTAAGCCTCCTTTTTCAGTAGGGCTACTATATGCCAACCAAATCCGACCATCTTTAGCAATGGTGAAAGTGTTGAATTGGTGTGGGAAATTATACAATCGAGCATTACAGCTACTCGTATCATATCGAAGGAGGATTCCATTCACTCCATCTTCACAAGCGATACCCCATAGATAGCCTTCATTGTCGAAAGCTATATCCATGCTACAACTTACTTTAATACTTTTACCAGTTCGTTCATCAAAGATGGGTACTGTATCCACAAGTTTTGTAGATGTATCTAATTTATACCAGGCATCGACCTCTCTCACAAAATATATATCCCCCTTATTATCACTTGTAATTCCTCGAATAACATATCCTCTTTGATCTGGGTCCAAATCTTGGGCTAGATATGTTTGTACTTTATATTTGTTATTTTGTACTACTTTTAAACCAGTATCAATCCCTAAATAAAGTGTTTGAAAGAAATTTTTGCTAAAAACACTTATGATATATGGACTAATATCTAGAAAATACGAATAATCGTGTACTTGATGCTGAGGGGTAACACAAAACATTTGATCTATAAAAGGTACATTATTTGGGTTAGCTGTTACAGCGAGTAAAATATTGCCTATTTCATCTTCCCATATTTTGGACAAGCGTTTTTCTTGTGGTAAAAAGAAAGGTTGTTGAAAGCTTCCTTCTCCCTTTTTTAAGAAAAAAATACCTTTAGACTTCTGGAAACCCAGCCAGATATTTCCTGAACGATCTTCATGAAAGACAGCTGGCTTGGATAAAAAAGCCTCCTCTTCCAACGTAAAATTGAATGCCGCTGAAGCAAATTTTTTTAATAGTGATCCATTCCTATCAAATAAGCGTAAACCATACTCTGTGTCTTTAATTAGGAAGGTTCCATCCTGAAGTGCCAATATATCAAAGCTCAAGTCTCTCAAGTGGTAGCTTTCTTCTCTATTAAATAATAGCTCAAACTTTTCATTTTTGTATTGGTATAAATAAATGCCATTTCGATCACTTTGGCTTAAAACAAAGATTGCCCCCTCTCTATTAAGAAAGATCTTTTGTACAATTCCCTTAATCTTACTTTCAAAAGCCAAACTCACTTTTGTGAGTTTATTATTAACTGGATTTAATAAGTCAAAAAATGTAATGTTATTAGGATAGATTAGTACTAAATTTCCAAACTGATCCTCTCTGATCATTTTGGGTTCTTTGTCAGAAATCTTAAAGGGAGAATCCCAATCATTATTGTAAGAAGTGAATTGATAGCCATCAAATTTATCCATGCCATTGGAGGTGGCTAACCAAAGATAGCCCTGCCTATTTTGATAGATATCTCTTATGAGGCGATCAGATAAACCTTCATTTAGTGAGTAAAAAGAAGAAGGAAGGTGGCCCGTTTGTGCAAACAGGAGAATGCATGGCAAATAACACAAGGCAAGTATGAAAATTGTTATTCCCTCTTTTCTAAACATATACTTTTAAAAACAATCAAAATAATGAACCAATAAAAACAAGTATTTTAGTTGTCAAAGCAGTCTAAAGCCTTAGATTCTGCCGTCTAACTTTTTTCGAATGACCTCTGCTTTGCTATTAACTTGTAATTTTTTATATATTTTCTTAATATGATCTCTTACTGTTTCAACAGAAATCGAGTACTTATCAGCAATCATTTTGTAGCTTAAGCCATCCACCAAACCCTCAACAACTTGTTCTTGTCTGGGAGTTAAGGTATCTGTTTTTAGCGTCTTTTTGGGGGTGAAATGATTCACTACTTTTCGAGCGATGCCAGGAGACATGTAAGAACCGCCCTTGTTTACGGTAAGTATTGCTTCTCGAATGGTTAGTAAATCTGCTCTTTTAGTAAGATATGAAACAGCTCCTGCGCAGAGTGCCTTAAAGATTCGTTCCGAATCTTCATAAGCGGTAAGCATAATAATATCAACATCAGGAATTTTGTCCTTAATAAGCCTTATTCCTTCCAAACCAGATATCCCTGGCAAGCTAATATCCAAGAGCACCATATTGATACCATATCTTGGATGAAATATATCCAAAAAACTTTCAACAGAATTTTCTGTTGCCACAACATCAATTTCAACTTGAGCATTCAAAAAGAGCTCAAGGTTCTCTAGAACTAATGGTTCATCTTCTACAATTCCAAGTTTGATTGCTGACATATTTTAAGCCTTTGACAATTTCTACTCTCTTTACACAGATTTTATTATAAAATTTGATTTATAAAGTAGGGATAAATAAGAGCAAATATTTTGTGGTAATCGTTCAAAAAACTGTTGTAAAAATGATGGATTATTTGCTGTATCATACTATGGATATTCCATCCTAAAAACTAGCACAATAAATGGGTGCTGATACTTTGAGAAGCTCAAGCTAATAACTTATTGCAACAAAAACAAAAAAAAATGGCTTAAAGATTATTCACAAAAAAAAGCATTTGTAGTTTTGTGAAACTATCTTTTTGTTTGGAAATTAACATTTTCTATAAAAGGATAAATATAAAAATTTAGTTTTTGCAAAATTTTAAAATTCAAATACGATTATGCTTCGATCTAAAATTGGGGGAATTGGCCACTACGTCCCGAATAATGTTGTAACAAATAATGATTTGTCCAAAGTAATGGAAACTTCTGATGAGTGGATTCGTGAAAGAACAGGGATTCAAGAGCGTAGATATGGTAAAAAGCATGAGGAGACCACTTCAACAATGGGAGCTAGAGCAGCCGAAATTGCTATAGAACGTGCAGGTATTCAAAAAGAAGATGTAGACTTTATCATCTTTGCTACTCTTAGCCCAGACTATTACTTTCCAGGTTGTGGGGTACTTTTGCAAAGAGAGTTAGGAATTACTAATACAGAAATCGGAGCACTTGATATCCGTAACCAATGTTCTGGTTTTATATATGGCTTGTCCATTGCTGATCAATTTGTTCGTACTGGAATGTATAAAAATGTATTATTGGTTGGTGCTGAAATGCATTCCATGGGACTAGATTTTTCCACAAGAGGACGAAACGTAACCGTTATTTTTGGTGATGGTGCTGGTGCAGTAGTCGTTCAGCCCACAGAAAAAGAAGGACAAGGAATTCTAACGACAAAACTGCATTCAGATGGAACTTATGCAGAGAAATTAGCCTTCATCAATCCAGGCTCTCACGGTGGTTATCATGATAAGCGCTTAGAACGTGAAATTGATTATGGATTTTCTGATGCAGAATATGGAGAGATTTTCATGAATGAACACATGGTTCAAAATGCACAGATTTATCCAAATATGGAGGGGCAATTTGTATTCAAATTAGCTGTACAAAAATTCCCTGAGGTTATTATGGAAGCATTAGCTACAACAGGCTTAGAAAAAGGAGATATTGATATGATGGTGCCTCACCAAGCAAATCTTCGGATTAGTGCATTTGTTCAGAAGAAATTGGGCCTTAGAGATGACCAAGTATGGAATAATATCCAAAAATATGGTAACACAACTGCAGCTTCTATCCCGATTGCTCTTTGCGAAGCCTACGAAGCAGGTGCTGTTAAGGAAGGGGATCTTGTTTGTTTAGCAGCCTTTGGTTCCGGGTTCACTTGGGGCTCAGCCCTGATTAGATGGTAAAATATTTTTTTAATAAAAACTCAAAAAGTAAGTTAGCAACACTAACTTACTTTTTTTATGGCAGCAGTTAGGTTTGATATATTATGTGAAAAATAACTAGTTATTTTTCACATAATATATCAAGTGATGCGTACTCCTATTTCTTAAAATTTCACCTAATGATCTTCCAAACCTTCTTCTATTCCGTTTATTCTTACCAACTTGCCAAAATAAGAATGAGATAGTGTGACTTTTATGCCTATAATTATGGTAAATAGCTACATGTTTCAAAAATAAATTGCATCTTCATCTAAAAGGATTTTAATGAACTTATGAATGGATAAAGAAACAGTTTGACGAAATTTGCATCTGATAATGTAAATTAGTTGTAACTTTCTTGGGTCAAAGTACACTAATTGAAGTTTAAAATTGGTTTAATATTAAGATTTTACTACCTGAGGAAACGATTCAAATAAAAAATTATGAAGAAAGGTTTATTCTTATTGACAGGCCTCCTGTTTTGTTCTGTTCTTATTTTTGCTCAAAAACCTGCAGAAACTGAAAGTGAATGGCAGAAAGAGTATAATTTACGTATCAAAAAGTCTGTTATCAATGGTGTGTATATCCCAAAAGATTTGAACGATGCGCTAAATGAATTAGAAAAATTAGTCGATAGTGAGTCAAAAGTGAAATTCAAGTGGCAAGATGAAGAAAAAGTAGTAAAAAATCTATATTTCAGTTTTGGTCGTTGGATACAATATAATTGGAGTTTATACGAAGGGTCTAGGTTATCTGTATACTTCCAACAAATTGGGGTTACCTATCCTGACGACATCGCTCAATTAATTATCACAGCTTTTCATAGAAAACTCAATAAAATCGAAATTGATTTTCCTGGCCTAGCCAAACACTTTGCTGAAAAAAGAAAAGAAGATCATTTAAAGAAAATTCGCAACGCTAAAGTGATTGGTGAATTTAAAAAGCCTAAAGATAATTAAGCACTACACTACTGAAGCCCTCTAAGAGATTTAATCGGCTTACAAACCGAATCTCTATTTTCTGGCTTTGATGCTATTTAATATGCTGTAATTTGAATTACTAATATTTCAAAGGCGTCTTTTTACTCAGCTCTACGTTGTGTGCTCGCCTTAATAGCCCTGCCTATTAGGTTCCGCCCTGCCTTAAGCTCTGCAAAAATCAGCTGACTCAAAATTCCAATAAACTTAAATTACAGTGTATCTAAATTTTTTATTGCTGAACTTTTCTATCCATTTTATCAGAAGATGGCTGTGAATGAACGCTCAAATATAGATCCTTGATGCAAAAGGGACTGATGTATAGAATTGCTCAATGAGGGAGTCCAAATCACTATGTACTCATAATTATCGAACGTATGCCTTGTTTAATTGCAAGACGATCGATAAGAGCCTAGACAAAATTGCATGTACAATGAAATTGTTCATTCGAAAATTATAAGTAACTGACGAGAGGAAAGTAACGCATGATTTTTGAACGAACGTAAAGACCTATCTGCCTATAGCTGAATTTTATTGTATCAAATCCAGCCTGTCAGCAGGCACGGTTTCGGGCCAACTGCTTAGTATCTTCAACTATTTATCTCTAGCTTCGATAAGCATTTACATTTATTAGATCATCACTGTTGTTAGCTTATCATCAATAAGCTAGACATCAGCTACCAAAAGATTGTGATAAAATGCTAGCTGCTATCAGATAGGATCAGATAGTGCATTTTGAACGAATATTTAAAGATTGATGAATAAGCAATTTGGGGCAGTCGCATATGTACTGCCCTGGTTATTTAAGCTCTTTTACCTGAAAGTAATTTTTCATACTTCTGGATGAGTTTATTTTGAAATTCTGCTGTTTTGTTGAGAACTTTAAGTTCCTCGTTTAGTGTTTCTTGCTTCTGGTGAGTGTTTTTGATGTAGGTTAATTTTTTCCGGTTTTTGTTGATTTCAAGAATTTTTTGGAGTGTTTGGCTGAGTGAAATTTTGGCTTTTAACAATTTGCGTTTTACTGCTCTGTATGCCATTTTATTTCTGGTTTGGTTAGGAAAATTGTTAACATTAAGCTCTTCATTGAACGAGTTCGATGTATTTACCATAATGTCAATAGTTTGTAGATATGAGGCTCTTTAACGAAACGAAATTCTTTAACTCCGCTATGTAAAAATATATAATTTTAACAACTTGCCATAATTTTGAGTTCAGGTATTACAAATGATTTTTTCACTAATTCGACTAAACGCCATTTTATTGGTATTTGTTGCACATATCTATTCGTTTTTTGTTGTTGGCTATTCATTGTTCGGACATCTACTTTTGAAGCCATCAATAGCCAACAACGTATATTCTACTTTTCATCTTTATAAATCTGTACTACCCGCTCATTTGGCTTTGCATAGCCTCGGTACATTCCCTCTGTATTGAATGGCATCGCTATATTTCCATATTTATCCAAAGAAACCAAACCTCCTGATCCACCAACCTCGGGAAGTTTTTCATTCACTACTTCCTTTGCTGCAGCTTCCAATGACTTGCCTTTATAAGCCATGATAGCAGATACATCATAAGCAACTGCCCATCTGATAAAAAACTCTCCATGTCCTGTACAAGAGACGCCACACGTGCTGTTATCAGCGTAAGTTCCTGCTCCAATAATTGGAGAATCGCCAATTCGATTATAGCGTTTGTTGGTCATTCCGCCGGTAGAGGTTCCTGCAACAATATTACCATCCTTGTCTAAAGCTACGCATCCAACTGTTCCAAATTTATAATCTGGATATTGATCCAAATAACCAGTTGATTGATCTTCCTTCTGAAGGATTTTTTGCAAGGAATCCCATCTTTTTTGTGTGTAAAAATATTTATTATCCACTGTATCTAGGCCTTGTTCTATCGCAAACTGCTCTGCTCCTTCACTTGTAAGCATAACATGGGGAGATTCATTCATTACAGCAATTGCGGCTTGGATAGGGCTTTTTACAATAGTCACACCTCCTACAGCCCCAGCATTTCTATCTGCACCATTCATAATCGATGCATCTAATTCGTTTCTGCCTTCATGAGTAAAAACAGCCCCTTTTCCAGCGTTAAATAGAGGAGAATCTTCCATGATCATGATGGTCTTTTCAACTGCCTCCAAAGAGGAACCACCATTTTTTAATATTTCTTCTCCCTTATCTAAGGCTCTATTCATAATCGCCCGATAGTCCGCCTCTCTTGCTGGCGTCATGTTTTCTTTCCTTATTGTTCCTGCACCGCCATGAATAACAATAGCATATTCTGCCTTTTTTTGTATGGAGGAATCTGCTTTTAAAGTCTTAGATT
This sequence comes from Saprospiraceae bacterium, assembly GCA_022448955.1. Classification (GTDB taxonomy): domain Bacteria; phylum Bacteroidota; class Bacteroidia; order Chitinophagales; family Saprospiraceae; genus JALEHC01. The sequence goes on along the minus strand of JAKVCU010000122.1, from coordinate 10,691 downwards.
CTCCTTGCTTATCATTACAGCTCATTAAAATTAAAGCTAGTATGCACCAACCTAATAGAAATCTCTTCATACTTCCTTGATTTTATTTTTTTTGAAATATACCAAATTATTAGCAACCATTGATTGATTCATGAAAAGCCAGCCAGCGAATTTTCGCATAAAATATGTATCTTTCTAGCAAATTATAGAATATGAATACATCAACTATTAATAAATCAATATTCAATCCAAAGCTTCCAGTCATCAAAAAATTTGTCCAGGATTTGAATTCGCCTTGGAAAATGTGGCTCTATTTTCTCACTAAATTACCCAGCTGCTTCTATTGGGGGGTACGAGTAAAAAAGGTTACCCATGAAAAAGGGGAAGTGACTATACGCATGTCTCGCCGGACACAGAACCCATTTAAATCCATGTACTTCGCAGCACAATGTGGAGCTGCAGAACTCACTAATGGACTGCTTGCTGCCATTGCCATTAAAGGCCAAAGAAAAACTTCCATGCTTATCACGAATGTGGAGGCTAATTTTATTAAAAAGGCAACAGGCTTGATCACCTTCACGTGTGACGAAGGAAATAAGATTATCGAAACAGTTGAAAATGCCATTCGTACAGAAGAAGGGCAAGTAATAACGGTTACTGCGGTAGGAAGAAATGAGGCTGGTCAGGTCGTTTCAGAAATTAAATTCACTTGGTCATTTAAGGTAAAATAGTTTGACTATCAGCAATTCTCTATTGTTTCAAGGTAGAATATAAACCGCCTTCTACCTTGAAATCTTCTAAAGAACCAAAATCTAATTTCCCCCCTTTTTCAATTCGCGAATGCTATCTTTCAAAACTTCCTCTTGAAAACGGTTCCAATATTCTTCTGGCACCTGTGGAAATTGCCCTTGAAACATGTCCACCATTTTTACAATTACTGCTTTATAGGATTCACCTGAACCGTTCAGATCAAATATTTCATAAACAGCTTCTTCGTATTCTTTGGTAAATTCAACAGGAGAAAATTCATCCTGCGTATTCCATGTAAAGAATCCAATAAACGCCATAAATAAGATAAGTATTACTTGTTTGATCCGATTCTTTTTGGGTTGATTATCAATATTATAAGGTAGCCACTTTTTGGAAAAGAAAAAAGGGAAGCCAATTTGACTCCCCTTCGTTTTTTATCGAGTTACATTCAACTTTCTATGCAGTCTGCCTTTCGGCAAATTCAATTCTAGTATATACATCCCATCTGATAATGCTTGAGATGAAACGGTAAATTCTTGACGACCACTTCCCAATTGCTGCTCATCAGAAAAAACTAATCGTCCATCAATCGCAAATAACCTGATACCAACTCTATCTGCTTGAGAAAGTTGGAGAGAGATTTGCCATGCTCCACCCTGTGAAACAGGATTAGGAAATACCTTTAAAGCAGTTGCTTGCTCCAAAATACTAATATTAGAAATGGTACCAGTTGAAAAGGTGCTCGAATCAATAAATTCTACACAACTTTCATAAGCGTTAAACGGCTTTACTCGCCACCAATACGGACGATCTTCTTCCAAATTATCGAGCGTCAATTCAGATGACGAAACCACATATTCTTCTAATAATAGGGTAAAAACAGGAATCCTACTTACCTGAACCAGATAATTACTCGCATTAGGAACATCCTCCCAGTCTAAAGTTACCTCATCAAAGGTAGAAACCATTTCATCTGGTGCTGGTGATTCAATAACTTCAAGCGATGCATCTGAGGTAATTAATTGAGGGATGAACGCACTCGCAATCAAATTAGGTCTTTGGAATTGAATATTTGCTCTCATTGCATCAATCTGCTCATCAGAAAAACGTTTTGCGCAAGCATCATTCGAATAAGACATGATCAAACTTCCATCTGAGCGAAAAGTCTCCCCATTTGGGTCTGTTTGAAGAACATTACTAGAATCATTCATATTGCAGTTCCAACGAAAACTTAAGTAATCCGGTGAAGTATCACAAAATCGGTCAGCTGCATCATCACAGTTGGAACCGTCCACTCGCTCCACTTGTCGGCCATTGACGAAATTGGGTGCTGGTTCATCATAATCCACATCATCTTCACCCTCCCATCCAACAAAGGGATGCGGCAAAGAAAGGAAATGACCTATTTCATGTGCCCATGTACTGCTGTAAAGCCCCAAGCAGCCTTTATTCAATGCAATACCATCTCTACCAGGTGAATAATAACCACAATTACCAGCAGGACTTAGTACGATGTAACAATTAATTGTGTTTGACACATTATTTTGGGCCATCATTTGACTCCCTTGCTGAAAGTTGTGATCATAATAATTCGAATTATTAATATAGTTCCATTCATCTGACATATAAAACTGAATATTGGAATGTGCAAAATCTTCATTCAGCTTACAGAAAGACTCAATAACAGATTTGGGGGGGAAATACCCTCCTCCTTCATCCGTCCCAACAACATGAATCTGGACCGGCAAATACAAAGTATCATCTGAATTTGTCCGATATAGTTCTTTATGATCATGATAATGGTCAAACCACTCTGATCTGTAATCTCCAGTACCACAAGGATGTATATCCTGTGCAAACACACTCCCAGATACCCATAACGCTAGTAAGAGCAGCGCATAATTTTTAATCATTTTTTTGCTTTTTGTGTATAGCTGATGTATCTCTACATCATTACCTATCGTTGTATAATTAATTCAGTAGTTGTACTTATTCCATCTATTTTTACTTCCAAGTAGTACAGGCCGTTAGCCCATCCATTAGTGGAAAGTGGCGTGTTTAAATGATTCGTTTTTTCAAAGTTTAGTGTTTGGATTAGTTGCCCATTTGCGGCGTATATATTTACCAAAATTGGGCTCCGATTGTTTTCCGATTTTACCTCTAAATTTGTAAGATCCTTTGCAGGATTGGGCATTAATTTAATATTTGTCGACGAAACTTGCGGTTCTGTATAATTCACAACAGTATAGTCGTTACCAATCGCATAATCACCAGGGCGAAGAGGGTTAATTTGTAAAAATCCACTCGCGCCATTGCCCAGTCTTATATAATTGTCGTATACTTCCCAATCACTGTCTATTGTTGGACGCCACAATAAAACCATATCAGCTGAAGACCCCTGTAGAAGCTCGTAGTCAATTTGTCCTTCATTTCCTTTAAACTCTAAAGTAGCACGTAGTGTGACATTATCTGGGTTTAACATCTTAACAGACCAATAATGCGTATTAGAAATTTCGATATCTTCGTTTAATGGTTCATCTGCACCTGTCCAGTGATGTACAACACTGAGCAAGGAAGAATCAACAACAGCTGTCGCATTTAAAGCTAAAAATTCTGTGTAGGACGCATTTAATGCTCCTACCTCTTTTACGACCTGCGTAGAATTCATTCTTGCAATATTTAATAATTGGTTGTTGTTCAAAACGGCAAAAACAGGCTCAAATGGAATATTTGTGGACAGATCAGTAAATTCTCCTGAAACGATAAATCTTTGTGTAAGATCCTCCCAATTTGCTCCAAAAAACGTTATCTCTAATGGTGCATTCGTATGCATATTTGGGTTTGCCACTAATTTTTGTTGAATACTCATATTGATATCATAAGTATTTCCGTTTGGTACGCTTTCGAAGGTTTCTAGTTCATAATTTGCAAACCCAGGGCTGAATATCCAGTCGTTAAAGTAAGAGGACATATCTACGCCACTCACTTCAGTCAGATGATCGCGATATTGTTCAGCATCGATCGCATCATAAGGGAAGGTTTCTAAAATAGATGTTTGCGCAAGCGTAAAAAGGCTATCCCCTAGATAGGCTCTCATATTATGAAGCATAGACGCCCCCTTTTGGTAAGTATGCACGCCGTAAGTATGTTCAAAAGGAATACCGGAGAGCGGATGATAACCATCGTCTGCCACATGAGCATTTTTTATTACATATAGCAAATTACTTTTCACCTGTGAAACAAATGCTTCGCGCCCAAATGCATACTCTGTAAATAAATGTGCACCATACTCTGCATTCCCCTCCTTGATCCACATATTGGCAGGAGAGGAAAGGGTAGTAACATTTCCCCACCAATGATGGGCTAGTTCATGTGCAATCAAGCGGTTTGTGCCAGCAATCGGTCCTGCTGTTCCTGAATTTGTAGGAAACGCAATATTTGTGGAGTGTTCCATGGCTCCTCGTGGTGTCAAAACAAAACCAACTCTTTCCCAGACGTATTCACCATACCACTCCTCCAAGGCGTCGATTGCATCCCCTAAAAATTCGAAAGAATTTTCCATGTCCGCGATATCTTCTGGTTTCGCTATTAATTGGATGGGATGTGTGCCATAAGTACCTGTATGCTCATAATCTAGTGTGGTATAATTAGATACAGCGACGCCAACCAAATAAGTAGGTAGTGGTTGTGACATACGGTAAGAGCGAATGATCTTGTTTTCCTCGTAAATATCCTCAGATAAGAATGTTCCAATGCAATAAGCCTTTTTCCCTCCACTACTAATGATATTTAAATCATAAGTTGATCGCTCAACAAAATTATCAAAACATGGGAACCAGCCACGACCATAATTATATGGATTTTCACCCAATCCAATTCCCAAATTATAAGCAATGCCTTCCTCAAAGGCCATCCCTCCAAATCCACCCGCAGCAACTGTAGGTTGTCCTCCATAAAAAACAACAAAAGAGAAGGTATCTGTGGACATCAATGGCTCCGGAAAATCGATGGTTAAAAAATTACCATCATACTCATAGATCAATGGATCACCATCTAGCAGAACAGAGTCGACATCTAGATTTAATAAATCTAGTACGATCTCTTCTACCTGATCCACTTTAGGGGAAAACTGTATCGCACAATTTCCTTCAATCGTTTTTCCTCCAAAATCTGTAATATCAAGCGTAATATTGTAATTCAAAATATCAATGGTATCACTTCGTTCATTGCTTTCTGTAAGTAGTTGTTGCTCTTCTTGTGTCAATGGTCCTCGATGAATAATATTTTTAGCATGACGACATCCATAATGTCCATTAAATGGTTGGGAAAAACCCAATTGAAATATAAAAAGGAGAATAAAAGAAGTAAAAGTAGATTTCATACGGTTCAATTTTTATAGCAATTGGATGAATACTTTAAGTTACAGCAAAGCTTTAGAAGCAAAAAATGCCCAATAAACAAATGTAGTTTATTGGGCACTCTTTTATTTATAAAGCGGAACACTTTACTTAGAAACGACAATGCGTTTGTTCGTAATACCTTCTTCAGAAGTAAGTATCAAGTTATACACACCTTGTGGTAAGTTGGCAACAGAAATAGCCAAGCTATTATTACCATTGGTAATGGTATGCTGACCTAGCGCATTGACTAGCCTACCATTAACGTCAATCAAATTAATGTTTGCATCAAAGGTATTATTAGCTGTAATATGAATATTGACCTCATTACTTCCAGCTGTTGGATTAGGGAAAACAATCCATGCTGAGATTTCTTCAATCTCTTGAGTAGCTACTGCAACGTTATTGGTGGTAAATCTTCGAGATGAAGATACGCCACCACATGTGCTGTATGCATTAAATGCAGTAACCCGCCAGAAATAATTTGTGCTAGATTCTAATTCCATTGTTATTTGGGATTCTGTTAAGAACAACTTCTGGAGATTAGCTGTAGAAAAAGTAGGGAGTTTATCGATCTCTAGCATATAGTGATCTACACCAGGAATAGAATTCCAATCAATATATACTTCTTCATAACCTGCAACAATTTCCTCATTTTCAGGTAAGGACAATTCAGGAGCACTATCTACGGTAGTAAGATTAGGTGTGATACCTGGACGAATGTAATCTCTACTTGATGAGAAAATATCCGTAACCATCAAATCATTTTGGGTATCTGAAAAGAAGTATTCATCTCTTGGACAATCTAAGAAGTAGCTCATAAATAATTTCTCCTCAGGGTCAAGGGGTGCTCCTGTAGGATCCTGCCATCCACCATTGTAGTTACAACCTTCCCATCCAAAGCCATTGTAATCGGCTGGAGTGTCGCAGATGTAGTCTCCTGCATTTTCACAATTTGCACCATCTACTCTTTCTGTAGGCACACCACCCGGTGAAAAAGCAGGTGCTATGCCATCTTCAGCAGGACCAGCATCCCAACCATTATGCGGATGAAGTAAAGATAAGAAGTGACCAATTTCGTGGGTTAGAACTGGCTCACCAAAACCAACATCCGCTTTACGGACGACGATCCAGTCTCTTGAGGGGTCGTAATAACCAAGAGTAACACCAATACCACTACCACCAGGAGGTGTTGCATTATTACAAATAAAAATGTTGATTGCATCATTTACTCTAGCTTGAGACATAAATAAACCAGATGCAGGTAAGCCTGGATTAGTATAGATATTATCATTATTAATATAGCTAAATAGCAAACCATTATTCTGCTCACTAAGATAAAACTGTATACCTGATCCCTCAAAATCATCATTCAAAGCACACAACTGATCAAATACTCTGGCCTCTGAAATACGACCATTACCACTATTTTGACCCACTAAATGGAAGGTGATCGGTATGTATTCAGTGTCACGGCCCTGCGGCTGTTGTCCTGCACGAAGAGCAGCCTTATTTTCCAATAAACGTTCAGTAATCATCTCATTAAAGTTCAAAATTTTACCCAAAGGAGATGTGTACTCATGATCATGACTATGACTATGACCGTGACTGTGATTGTGTTTATGATCTTGAGCAACTGAAGCGAAACACGTTCCGAAAACAATTGCTACTAAAAGGAGCAGTTTTTTATACATTATCTCATTTTTTAGATGGCTGAAGAAAGTAAAGTTATTATCAATAAAAACTAGTTTTTTACAAGTTAGACACTAAAGTATCCAAAATTGCAGCAAAAATAGAAAAAATAATAGGTAAGAGCCGTCTTTGGAACGTCAATTCTTTGGTAATTAAATACACAAATCTGATGAAAATTAACTACTTTTGCAGCGATTTATCAAGCCCTAAATGTAAATGGCATTTGGGTTTACGAAGTTTCAAATATAATGTTCCCCTTTTTCGTATGAGAAGCCAATTGAATCAAAACAAAATTCTTAAATAATAAATCTTTTAGCAAAATGAGTAAAGTAACCGTAGTAGGTGCGGGTAATGTAGGTGCTACTTGTGCAAATGTACTAGCCCACAAAGACGTTGTTAAAGAAGTCGTTTTATTAGATATTAAAGGAGATTTAGCTAAGGGTAAAGCGCTTGATAGCTGGCAGCAAGCTCCTATTGATTACTACAGTACTAAACTTAGAGGTTCAGATGACTATGCAGACACTGCTGGTTCTGACATTGTCGTAATTACAGCAGGTGTGCCTCGTAAGCCAGGTATGAGCCGTGACGATCTTATTTCTACTAATGCGAAGATCGTTAACATGGTGACTAGCTCTATCATGAAATACTCTGAGAACCCAATCATCATTGTGGTTTCTAACCCATTGGATGTTATGACTTATGCAGCTTACCAAACCGCTGGCTTAGATTCAAGCAGAGTTTTTGGTATGGCAGGCATCTTAGATACAGCTCGCTACCGCGCATTTTTAGCTACCGCGCTAAATGTTTCGCCTAAAGATATCCAAGCAGTATTAATGGGGGGGCATGGTGATACTATGGTTCCACTTCCAAGATATACTACGGTTTCTGGAATTCCTGTAACGGAAATGATTGATGATGATGCATTAAATGCCATCGTTGAACGTACCAAAAAAGGTGGGGGAGAGTTAGTTGGCTTGATGGGTACTTCTGCTTGGTATGCACCTGGTGCGGCGGCTGCACAAATGGTTGAAACAATTGTTCGTGACGAAAACCGCATTTTCCCTTGCTGTGTCAGGTTATCTGGCGAATATGGCTTAGATGACATGTTCTTGGGGGTTCCTGTGAAATTAGGAAAGAACGGAATTGAAGAAATTATAGAGCTTCAATTAAACGAGGACGAAAAAGCCTTATTGAATACTTCTGCAGAACACGTGAAGGCAGTAATGGATGTCTATAATAAAATGTAAGATACCATCGTGAAAATCTTATAAAAAATGGCGCTTTTGATAAAAAAGTGCCATTTTTTTATTTAAAAAAGTCTAAAATCAAAAATTATTAAGAAAATCTGCAATCTTTAATTGGTGATTGTTTGTTAATTATCATAAATTAAAAATACTTTCAAAAAACAAAAGTCTAAGCAAGGTATTACTTTGAACTTTTTCGTTCAAAAATTTTTGAAAGTATGAAATCTTGAATAATTTTATAGTTTGAGATTTAACGCATTGTAATTGAAGTCCATAGTTGTTTTGAAGTAAAAATCTTATCCTAATTCAGGTGGTAATAAATTGTAAAGCTTGGCTTAGGTCGGTGTTATCCACCGAAAAAACTTTCAAAAATGCTTTAGAACTTTTATGGATTTAGCTTACAGGGTAATTAAAATAAATGGGTTAAATAATGGTTGCAAACAAGATTAAAAGTGCCATCTTCGATGAGATGGTCACTAATGATGGTAGGTCAGTCAAAGAACTATCTGAAGAAAAAGCTGTCATGCTCGTTTTTTTAAGGCACTTTGGGTGTATCTTCTGCCGAGAAGCTTTAGCGGATATTGCCAAGCAACGAGAAAAAATAGAGGGGCTTGGCTCAAAAATTGTCTTTGTTCACATGACAAATAATGTAGTCGCAGAAAGATATTTCAATCGGTATGAACTCGAAAATGCCCTTCATGTAAGTGATCCAACCTGTAAGTTTTACGCCCATTTAGGTCTTGTAAAAGGTAACTTTACCCAACTTTTTGGCTTACAATCCTGGATTCGTGGTTTCTCTGCAACCGTACTAGATGGTATTCCTGTTGGACTACAACAACTTGGCGATGGCTTTCAAATGCCTGGTATTTTTGTTATTCAAGATGGAGAAATAAAGGATAGTTTTATCCATAAATTAGCTTCTGATCGACCAAATTATGAAAAGTTAGTGAAGCATTGCTGTGAGGTAAAATAAACAATCCGAACAATATATTGAAAGCCATTATTTTGTAGTCTCAAGATAATGGCTTTTCTATTGTAATGAAGCGCAGCTTTCAATTTTCTACTTTCTGAAAACATAAGCTTTGAGCACTGTGGCATTCAATTGGATCAGTCAATTAGATCGCCAAGCTTCATCACAAATATCATTAGCCAAAACCCTACCTTTGCTGGTAGGCAGGCTCAAATCGTTAACTTTTCCTTTGAATAAAATTAAAAGATACCCCAAAAACAATACTCAGTCGAACTGAGTGAACACTTTGTAAGTAAATTTTTGAGTTCTGCTTAATCCTTTCTTCCTAAATACTTGTTATCTTATGGTTAGTTGTTGAGGTAATATAATTTTTTACGCCAAACTTATGCTAAATAGTAGCATCGGCAGAAAAAGAATAATACGAATGATAGGGTGGAAATTTTCCGAATATATTCCTGGCCAAGACGAAGGCCCAAGTTTTGAAAAACTACTCAAGCTTTTTCAAGAGCTTCTAGTATATACCTCTGGTAATATAAGCGAAGCACTGTCTTGGTTAACAGAGTTAGATAAAGAATATCAGCTTACTGATGATAATTATGGTATGGCTGATTTTATACAGGATTTAATTGATAAAGGTTATATCCAACAGGATAGCCCTAACAATCCCAACTTTGTCCCATCTGCTAAGATGGAAATTGCATTACGCCAACAGGCATTAGAAGATGTTTTTGGGCAACTCAAAAAATCTAAAAGAGGTAACCATAGCACTCGATATAGTGGGAGAGGGGATGAACACGCATCAGAGTTAAGACCTTATGAATTTGGTGACCGCCTAGATCAACTAGCAGTGTCAGAGTCTCTTCGAAATGCACAGATTAATCATGGTATCGATGAATTTCGCTTGACGCAAGATGACTTAGAAGTACATGAAACCTTCTACCAATCTCAGATGAGTACCGTCTTGATGATTGATATCTCTCACTCCATGATTTTGTATGGGGAAGATAGGATCACGCCTGCAAAGAAAGTGGCTATGGCGCTTTCGGAGCTGATTACTACGCGTTATCCAAAAGATACTTTGGATATCCTCGTATTTGGAAATGACGCTTGGCAAATACAAATTAAAGACCTTCCATATCTTCAAGTGGGACCTTATCACACCAATACGGTAGCTGGGTTAGAATTGGCCATGGATATTTTGCGTAAGCGTAAAAATCCAAATAAACAGATTTTTATGATTACAGATGGTAAACCTACCTGTATAAAAAAAGGAAAGCGCTACTACAAAAACAGCTTTGGCCTAGATCGTAAAATCGTTAATAGAACACTCAATCTAGCAACACGCTGTCGCAAAATGGATATTCCAATTACTACCTTTATGATCGCAAGAGACCCCTACTTGATGCGCTTTGTAGAACAGTTTACTAAAGCTAATAAGGGTAAAGCTTTCTACAGCTCCTTAAAAGGGCTAGGAGAATTTATCTTCACAGATTATAAGAACAATAAGTCTAAAAGACATCGCAGATAATCATATTCATATCTTAACTTAAGCGGCTAGTCAAAATTGCTTGTATAATAAATTCGTCAGCTCAAAAATAGTAAGTGACTGAAAATAGGGAAGTTACGCACGATTTTTGAGCTGACTAAAAGAATTTATTA